>CAYPIR010000009.1:0-61942 GCA_964410905.1 uncultured bacterium
AAGACCAAGCAATCCCGATTCCAAAAAAGGCTTTGTCATTAGTGCGCATGTCAACAAATTCGTGGACAGATTTAGTTAAGCAGCATCGGCGACAAGTCAATACTTGACAAACAAGCGAGACTTTGTCGTCTCGTCTAGTTTAAATTCGCCGATACGTAATAGCGAATCTGCTTCGCAGCATTTGTCCATTACGTCATCCTGCGCGTTGTTTTTTGATGTCGCAGGATCCAGGTGTTGAGCGCCTCTAGTTGCGCCTATGCGCAACCACTGTCAAGCGAGGCTCAAGGAACGCCTCGTCTTGCCTTGTGGATTCTGCAACGCCACTACGTTCCGTGCAGAATGACTAGATTGTCGCGCTTTCGACAGCGATAATAAAAAACAAAAACTTTTCAATAAATCTGTCTACGAAATTATTGACTTTTACAATTAGCCTGAACTTACGCCATATATTCGTTGAACTTTCGCACCTTAATCTCGGGCTGGTATTTTTAGCCTTTATAATATTTCAACGCTTCCGGAATTTCTTTTTCTATATCAGAAATACGGCGAGCGTTCGCGGGGTGAGTGGACAAAATCTCCGGCGATGTTGTTCCTCCAAGCGAACTCATCCGTTGCCAAAAGACGGTAGCTTGACGCGGGTCATAGCCTGCGCGCGCCATTAAAATAAGCCCTATTCTGTCCGCTTCGGATTCATGACTCCGGCTATAGGGAAGAAGAATTCCCACTTGAGAACCTGCACCATATGCCTGCATTAAAATTTGTTGGGCTAAAGCAGGTTTGTTTTGAATAAGAGTCGCGAGACCCGTTCCTCCAGCCTGAACTAAGAGCTGCTGACTCATACGTTCTCCGCCATGATTAGCAATCGCGTGAGCAACTTCATGACTCATAACAGTCGCCAAACCAATATCGTCTTTCACAACGGGCAAAATTCCCGTATAAACAACTATTTTCCCTCCGGGCATGCAAAACGCGTTAACGGTCGCGGCATCATCTATCAAATTAAATTCCCAGTTGTAATTTTCCAGTTCAGACTCAAGCCCATTTTCACGCATAAATAATTCAGCGGAAGACGCTATTTTCCGTCCAACGGTATTCACTCTGTTTGTCCAATCAGCATTGCTAGAAAGTTGCGATCGGTTTAATACTTCTTTATATTCTTGGTCGCTAAAACTCAAAAGTTGTCCTTGAGGAATAAACGAAAGCTGCTTGCGTCCTGTTATGGGAACCGACGCGCAGCCAGCCAGAACGATTAAAGCGGAAAGAATTAGGGCAAGTTTTTTCATGCGATACCTTTCAAGTTAAGATTGTTGTAAAACAATAAAACCGTTTTGCATTATATACAATTTTTTTAGAGCAACAAGCCTGTATTCCCGGTTTATCGCGATAATTCGGCATACTTCGCGATTGCATTTGCAACCGCGGCTCCGCTTGCCCAAGCCCACTGAAAATTAAATCCGCCGAGCCGTCCGTCGACATCCAAAACCTCGCCGGCAAAATAAATCCCTTTGCTCAATTTTGACTCAAGCGTTTTCGCGTCGACTTCACTCATATCTATTCCGCCGGTCGTAACTTCGGCTT
Source organism: uncultured bacterium (assembly GCA_964410905.1). Lineage (GTDB taxonomy): Bacteria > Omnitrophota > Omnitrophia > Omnitrophales > Aquincolibacteriaceae > Aquincolibacterium. The sequence continues at coordinate 1,579 of CAYPIR010000009.1, forward strand.
TGTCATATCCTAGAGTTTTTGACACCGGCAAAGGATAATGAAAGAGCAATTTAAGAAAATAGTCCCGTTTGTTTTTGGGAATTTGATTTGCTTTTATTTGTACCGAGATTTGATTTTGTTTCAGTAAGATCTCAATAAGCCGTTCGGGCAGATACACCGATAAAACTCTTTTAAAACTTCTATCACCGTTCGATTCAATGGTTTTTTTTACTTCGTTTAAAAACTCGCTTTCAGTTTTTGACAGAATAAATCGTGCCAAAATTTTCTTATCATGACCACTCGCCTTATTCCACGCCCCGCTCAAATCCATTACAGCAGGTCCGCTAAACCCAAAATGCGTCCATAAAAACGCGCCGTTAGACTGTCGAACTTTTTTCTCATCCACAAGCAATGTCAACTCGACATCGAGCGTTATTCCCGCTATGGATTTCCAATCCGCGTCATTTGTCAAAAAAGGAACAAGCGAAGGATGGGTTTTTGTGATTCTATGCCCAATTTTTTTTGCGAGTTCATATCCAAAACCGTCAGAACCTGTCGCGGGATAAGAAAGTCCGCCTGTAGCAATAACCACGCTTTTTGCATCAATATTAAAATTATCGCCTGAAACTTCATAAGCGCCGTCTTTTTTTGAAATGTTTTTCACTTTGTGCTCTTTTAAAATTTCGACATTCAAACCACTGCAGCATTTCAAAAGCGCGTCTAACACAACTCGCGCCGATTGCTCTTCAGGAAAATATTTCGTCATTTCTTCCAAAGTCAACAAAACATTTTGCTCTTTAAAAAATTCTATTACTTTGGAAACAGGAAATGCCGCCAAAACATTACGCACCGTCCGCTCTTCCGTTGTTATGTAATCCTTTGCCTCAACTTTAAGATTAGTAACATTGCATCTTCCGCCGCCGGACATCAGCAATTTTTTTCCGATGTTTTTTTGTCCGTCTAAAACAAGCGCGCGCAAACCACGCCGAGCCGACATAATTGCCGTCATCAGTCCCGCGGGACCCGCGCCAATAATAATTAAATTGTTATCTAGTCGCGTCATATACTCCTAAAATAAAAAAGGCAGTCTCGACAAATAAACATTTACCGAGACTGCCCGTTTTGAAAACAAATGTTATTCAAGAATCGTAACTTTTTTCATTTCTATTTTTTGCACAGGCTTGTCGCTTCTGTCGCGCGGCGCATGCGCTATTTTCAGCACAACATCAAGCCCGTCTGTAACTTGCCCGAATACTGAATGTCTATCATCAAGCCAAGAGGTTTCAACTTCAGTGATAAAAAACTGACTGCCATTTGTGTTGGGTCCTGAATTCGCCATCGAAAGCACGCCGGGCTTATCGTGACGAAGTTTCGGCGAAAATTCATCAGCAAATTGATAACCCGGTCCGCCCATTCCTGTCCCTGTTGGATCGCCAGTTTGAATCATAAAATTAGGGATGACTCTATGAAAAATAATCCCGTCATAAAAGCCTTTATTCGCAAGATCGATAAAATTTTTAACCGTATTGGGAACTTCTTCGGCATAAAGATCCGCGTAAATATCACCAAACGTAGTTTCGATTTTAACTTTCACAATTTTCTCTCCTTTTTCAGTTTGTTCTTCTTTTGTAGTAATAATTGTTTCCGCGGGCACTGCCTCTTCAACATTTTTTTCTGTTGCAATTTCCGCCGTCGCGTCAGAGGCCGACTGTTTTTTTATGTCCTGCGACACAGAGGCGCAGCCAAGCAAAAATAAACAACTTAAAACCAAAACTGTTTTTTTCATAATTTCCCTCTCTGTTATTAAATAGCAAAAATTACTAACTCCCGCTGAGGCCTTTGCCTGCATTAATTCTCGCCGCTGTTTTACGCTCGTTTTCCGTCAGATAACGCTTGCGAAGCCTAATCGATTTCGGCGTAATTTCGACAAGTTCGTCTTCTTCTATGAACTCAAGCGCGAATTCAAGCGTCATTTTGCGAGGCGGAATAAGTTGAATCGCTTCGTCCGCTCCGGATGAACGCATATTGGTTTGCTTTTTCTCGCGTATTGCATTAACTGGCAAATCATGCCCTTTGTTATTTACGCCGACAAGCATTCCCTCGTATAAAACATCGCCCGGCTGAACGAAAATTTCTCCTCTATCTTGCAAGCCCCAAAGCGAGTAAGCGACCGCTTTCCCGTCAAATTGAGAAATCAAAACTCCCGATTGCCGCTCCGGCATTTCTCCTTTGAACAATTGATATTCATAAAAATTTTGATACATCATTCCTGTGCCGCGAGTCATTACCACAAACTCATTACGGAAGCCAAGGAGCGCCCGCGAAGCAACCCAAAACTCCATACGGACAGTGCCACCAACCGCGCTCACGTTCATATGCTTCATTTCAGCGCGTCTTGTGCCGAGCGCTTCAATCACTTGTCCTTGATATGCCAAATCGACTTCTATTGTTACTTCTTCAACTGGCTCATATTTTTCGCCATCAATAACTTTCAAAATAACTTTAGGAGGCGACACTTCAAGTTCGTAGCCTTCGCGCCTCATAGTTTCAATCAAAATCGCAAGATGCAGCTCTCCGCGTCCCGAAACCTTAAACCGTTCGCCATTATCAACTTCTTCGACCTTCACGCCGACATTCATCATAGCCTCGTGCTCAAGACGTTCTCGAATATGCCGTGATGTCAAAAATTTTCCGCCGTCTTTTCCCGCCAAAGGGCTCGTGTTGTGAGAAAAATACATAGAAATTGTCGGCTCATCAATTTTAAGAGTCGGCAGAGCTTCCGGTTTTTCAGGAGACGCTAGAGTCTCTCCAACTTTAATATCATCAATACCCGCGATGGAAATAATGTCTCCCGCCAAAGCCTCTTGTGTCTCAATACGATTCAAACCTTGATACTTCAAAATCTTTGTTACTTTGCCACGCACGATTTCGCCGCCTCTTTTCACTGCCACTATTGAATCACCGTAATGAACCGCGCCATGTGCCACGCGTCCAATGGCAATTCTCCCAACATAGTTATCATAATCAAGCATTGTCGCAAGCATTTGAAACGGCAGCTCGGCATCAGCCACCGGAGGCAAAACTCTATGCAAAATGGTTTCAAGAAGAGGAGTCATGTCTTTACGTTCATCTTCAAGATTAAGCGATGCCCAGCCATCGCGGCCTGAGGCGTAAACGACAGGGAAATCAAGCTGCTCGTCCGTGGCATTTAGCTCGCAAAAAAGGTCAAATGTCATGTTCATCACTTCATGCGGACGGCAATTCGGGCGGTCAATTTTATTTACAACAAGAACAGGTTTTAAATGAAGCTCAAGAGATTTTTTCAAAACGAATTTGGTTTGAGGCATTGGTCCGTCATACGCGTCCACAAGAAGCAATACTCCGTCAACCATCTTCAAAATCCGCTCTACTTCGCTTCCAAAATCCGCGTGTCCCGGCGTGTCGACAATATTAAATTGAACATCTTTATAACGAAAAGACGCGTTTTTAGAAAAAATCGTAATTCCTCGCTCGCGCTCAATGTCGTTAGAATCCATAATCGTGGACTCCCCCGCTTCAAATTTATACGCTCCGCTTTGTTTCAAAAGTGCGTCAACAAGCGTTGTTTTCCCATGGTCAACGTGCGCGACAATAGCGACATTACGAACATCTTCCCTTCTCTTCTGCTTCAACTCAAATTCCTTTAACGGTTTATTTTTCCCCAATGAATGACTTCAGACAATGAACGGTTTTTGTGTTGGGGCGTTTCTTTAACCGCCCAGCCGACAGAAATCAAACTAATAAGTTTTAGATATGACGGCGCGTTGCAAATTTTAGCCACATCTTCGCAATATTCTTTTTTGTCGCCCGCGATCCAGCACGCTCCGATACCAAGAGCAGTGGCGGCAAGCAAAATATTTTCTGTCGCGGCGCTTCCATCTTCCAAATAATATTTTGTATCTGTACAAAATACGACAATACATGCTGCCGCTTGTTTCAAAAAAAGCCCTGTCCCGATCATTCCCGCAAGCTTATCAAGCGTAGAACGCTCAGTAATTACAACAAACTCCCAAGGTTCTACTGCACGGGCGGTCGGCGCGCGGCGGCCGGCATCGACCAATTTTTCCAGTAATTCTTTTGCCACAGGCCGATTCAAATACTCACGGATGCTCGCGCGTTTTGAAATTGTTTCAAATGTTTCCATTATTTTGCACCTTTCACAATCTCTGCTATCTTTTTTCCCTGCTCATAACAAGCCGCAAGCTGCGTTTCGTCCGGTGCGTACACAACCGATAAAAGGAGTGAAACAGTCTCAATCCCCGCGGTTTTCAATTCTTCTTCAAGCTTCTTAAGCGCCAGCCCTGACCAACCATAAGAACCGAACGCAAATCCCTTTCGTCCTTTTGGCCTTATTCCTTTCAGCGCTTCTATAAACGAAACCATACTCGGCAAAATCCCGCTGTCATGATTTGAAGAGCCGACAATAAAGGCTCGTGCGTCAAGCATATCGGCCAGAACTTCCGTTCTATCGGCCTCTGCCATGTTATAAACATTGAACTTCACGCCGCCCGCATCTTGAATTCCGTCCGCGATTCTGCGCGCCATTTTCGCCGTAGAACCCCACATGGTTTCGTAAGCAATAATAATTTTAGGTTCAGTTTCTCCCGCCGCCCATTTTTTGTATGAGTTAATAATCTTAGCGGGATCGCGCCGCCAACTAATTCCGTGAGATGTCGCGATAATTTTTATTGGCAGATTTAACTTTTCTATTTCCTCAAGCCGCGCCGCGATCAAATTGTTAAATGGCCATAAAATCCCCGCGTAATATTTCTTCGCTTCTTCCATCAAAATATCTTGCGAGACTTCGTCATCAAACCTTTCGCTTGTCGCGTAATGCTGCCCGAACGCGTCGTTAGAAAACAAAATCCCGTCTTCTTCCAAAAAACTCATCATGCTGTCAGGCCAATGAATCATCGGGATTTCAATAAACTGAAGCGCGCGTTTTCCAAGTGATAATTTGTCGCCGGTTTTTAAGACATTAAAATTAAATTTTTGTCCGTAATATCTCTCAAGCCCCGCGCCCGCTTTTGCCGTGCCGTAAAATTTAGCATTTGGACAAACCTTCGCGACTTCGGGAAGCGCTTGCGAATGATCGGGCTCAATGTGATTAACAATAACAGTATCAATCTTAGAAGGTTCTATGACAGATTTAATACGTTCAAACATTTCGTCCGTAAATTTGCCATACACGCCGTCCACAAGCGTGATTTTTTCATCGATTATTAAATAAGCGTTATAAGTCGTCCCGCGTTTTGTAGTAAAAGTTTGTCCGTGGAAATAATACGCGTCCCAATCAATCGCGCCCACCCACCAGACATTTTCCGTTACTTTCATTGCTTTCATATGCATATCCTTTGTGTATCGTTTGTGTATATTTTGTACGTCCTCATTAAAACACAGAATACAAACTACTATTTTCCCTCAAACACATTATCCATAACTGCGCCGGTGTGCGCGCTCAAAACATGCTCAGCGTATCTGCCGAGCCAGCCGCCCGTTACTTTCGCCGGCGGAAGTTTGAGTTTCTTCAAACGCTTTTTAATTTCCGTCGAAGAAAGTTCGACATCAAGCGTCCTCTTGTCCGCATCTATTTTAATAATGTCTCCGTCTTCAATAATTGCTATCGGTCCGCCCGCCGCAGCCTCCGGCGAAATATGTCCTATACAAAGACCGCGCGTTCCGCCCGAAAATCTTCCGTCCGTAATAAGCGCCGCTTTGAGTCCTCGTCCTTTTAAAGCAGCCGTAGGCGATAACATTTCCATCATTCCCGGTCCGCCGCGAGGCCCTTCATAGCGAATTACCACTACATCGCCGTCTTTGACATCTCCGCGCAAAATTGCTTCAAGCGATTCATCTTGAGAGTTGTAGCACTTAGCTTTCCCGCGAAACTGCATCATATCTTTGTCCACTCCCGCGGTTTTTACAACAGCGCCTTCCGGAGCGATATTGCCGTAAAGAATCGCAAGCCCGCCTTTTAAAGAAAAAACATCTTTTCCGGTTCTGATAATATCGCCGTCCGCATCAGGCGCGCGTTTTACAACATCATTCAAAGTTCCAAAACAAGTCTTGAGATTTAGATTTAATTCTTTCACGCCTTCCTTCTTTACCGCTTTTAAAATCGCGGCAATTCCGCCGACTCGGTAAATGTCTTCCATATGAACATCAGGGCGCGATGGCGAAACTTTGCAAACCGTAGGCGTTACTTTGGCAAGTTTGTTTATTCGTTCAAGCGAATAAGGAATTTGCGCTTCGCAAGCAAGCGCGAGCGTGTGCAAAACTGTGTTGCTTGAACCTCCCATCGCCATATCCAAAATGAAAGCGTTATCGATAGACGCTTTCGTTACGATGTCGCGCGGACAAATTTTCTTTTTAAGCAAGTCGCCGAGCGTATCCGCTGCGCGCTCTACAAGTTTGATTCTCTCCGGATTTATTTTCCACTCCAGCTTGGCTTTGTTCGTCCACACAGCTGCGGGGATTGTCCCGTTACCGGGTTGCGCAAGACCAATCGCCTCCGCAAGACAATTCATAGAATTTGCCGTAAACATTCCCGCGCAACTTCCGCAAGTGCGGCATGCTCCGCCCGCAAGTTTTTCAAGAGCCGACGACGACATATTGCCCGCAGCTTCTTTGCCGACTCCTTCAAAAATTGTAATAAGGTCTGTTTTGTTCGCGCCTGCGAGCATCGGACCGCCGCTCACATAAACAGACGGGATATTAAGCCTAACCATAGCGTTCAACATACCGGGAATGATTTTGTCGCAATTGCCGATACCAATCCAGCCGTCGCAAGGATGCGCGCCGACAATAGATTCAATTTGATCTGTTATGAGCTCGCGGGATGGCAAAGAATATTTCATGCCGAAATGTCCCATCGCAATTCCGTCGCAAATCGCCGCTCCGATGTTGGCATACCAAACGTTGTAGTCTTTTTTCTTCAACTCCTCGACCAACCTCTCACCAAGCACGTTCAAATGAACATGTCCGGGTATATGTGTCGTATACGAATTAATGACGGTAACAAATGGTTTTTGGCGGTCGCTGATTTTATTAATAACGCCAGTCGCGACCATAAGTCCGGCGGACGGAAGCATATGATTTCCCTCAGCGACAATTCTGCTTCCGCGTTTTTGAATAGCTTCTATTCCTGAGTTAACAAACTTTGGCATTTTATTTTCTCCCTATTTTTTATTCATTTCTGCATTTGCAAAATTTGCGCATTTCAACTAGTCCGGGGACAAATTTTATTATCAAAAGAAACAAAGCAATGCCGCATGAAATAGCGAAGGCTTGTTTTTGATAATAAAATTTCAATCGTGATAACCCGCCGACTAACGCAAAAGCGAAATGTCCCGTTTCCCTATTTCCCCACATACTCCAGCATTTTGTCCACTGCCGCTTTTGCGCGGACGCGTATAGATTCTTCAACTTTGATAACATAACGATTCTTTTCTAACGAATCCACAATATCCTTTGGTGTAGTCATTTTCATCATCGGACAAATCAAATAATCGGACGCGGTATAAAAAGTCTTATCTGGATTTTCAAGTTTTAATCGGTGCAAAAGCCCGATTTCTGTTCCCACAACAAATTCCGTTCCCGCGGCCTGCGTCCGGGCATACTTAAGCATTCCCGAAGTGCTTCCTACAAAATCAGCCAATTCTAAGACATCAGACTTGCATTCCGGGTGCATAATAACTTTGGCTTTTGGATATTTAGCCCGCGCTTTTTCAATAGCAAAAGTAGACAAAAGCGCGTGAGTCGGGCAGCACCCATCCCAGAAAATCATTTCGCGTTTGGCGACTTTTGCCGCGTATCGTCCAAGATTTCCGTCCGGAGCGAAAATGATTTGCTTATCGCGGTCTATTGATTGAACAATTTCAACCGCATTTGCCGATGTGCAGCAAATATCGGTTTCCGCCTTAACCTCAGCCGAACTATTAACATAGGTAACAACAACCGCGTCAGGATATTTTTTTTTCATCTCGCGAATTTCATCTGCGTTGGCATAATCAGCCAAAGTGCAGCCCGCCTCAGCAACCGGCAGTAAAACCGTTTTGTCAGGCGACAAAATAGACGCGGTCTCCGCCATAAATTGCACGCCGCAAAAAACTATAACCTTCGCCTGAGTTTCCGCGGCCTTGCGGCTAAGCTCTAATGAATCGCCCGTAAAATCCGCCAAATCTTGCACTTCCGGCGATTGATAGTTATGCGCCAAAATAACGGCTTCGCGTTCCGCTTTAAGCTGCAGAATGCGCGAAAGAATTTCTTCGTTGTTTGATTTTTTTGAAAAGTCGCTCATAAATACACTTTCTCCTATGAATAGCTGAAATGAATTTTGGGAGGTGTAAAAGAAACGTAGTTTACTTGTTTTCCCCACCGCTTGCAAGATAACACAAACGTCTTAACTATGCGGACTGTGCTATGCTGATAAGTCCACGCAACGCCGTCCACAGGACTTCTGCTAATTCAATCAACTTACCTTCAACAAACACACTGTCATAAACATATTGTTCCGCATCTTTATCATTTCGCGACAATTGGACTGCAACAACTCTTGAAGCCGCATCAAGTTTTGCATCGCTCGTCCAGCTGCGCCCAACAACTCTTGCTGTATCTTTATATCTTTCAAAAAAATGCTCAACGCCTTTTATGTCTCCAATCATTACCGTATTAAAATTTACTTTCAGAAATCTGACATTTATTGAATTAACTTCAAAACGATTTCCAAATTTCTTGGCCATTTCAGATTGTGTGGCTGAATTAATCTGTCCCGATGGCAAAACCAGCTGATATTTAAGTTTAGGATTGAGAGTTAAAAGCGCTGTTATGTCATTTAAAACTTGCAGCTCATCAAATTTTTCAGCCAAAATTTCTATTACATGCGAATTGTCATCACTTGTAAAAGTCTTAGCAATATCGGGAAAAGTCTGAGCAAAACGGCTGGCAACCGTTCCCGCATCTTGCGCCTTAATTGCCTCCGCCAACCGCTCAAGCGCCAAAGCATTTTCTTCCGCGGTCCCTCTTGTCGCAAGATTCAAAATCCCGCCGACAAGTAACGCGACCGCCGTTACAGCGCCTGCCGTATAGGTCGGCTTCACATTTCCTGTTTTCGTTCTTTGCAAAACCTCTGCCGTATTTTCATCAAGTTGTAATCTATCTTCAGACCTTGATGCTGAAGACGGCTCAGCAACCTCGTCCTGAAAAGCTTTTTTAACTTCCCAAATAGCATCCGTTTGATTAAGAATACTGTCCGCTTCGGTCTCTTCACTCACTGTGTCCAACACGCCCATGTTCATCAGCAAAATAGCTCGCAATGAAAATCTGGCAAACGGCACAAATTCTTCATTAAAAGCTTTAAGCGCGGCTTTTCCTCCTTGTATATTTTTTTCCGGATCGTTCAAAGCCTCTTCCATTTGATTAAAAAGATTTCCTTCATCAATTTTTATAGCTCCGCCGTGCATATCAAGTAATGTTTGGGCTGTAACATTATCTCCCCAATAACCGTCAAAATACAAAATCGGCACTCCCTGGCTTGCCGGCTCAAATAAATTTCTATTCCGCTCAATTAATGCCAAGTCCGCCACACTTAAAAACTTCAAAAATTCTCCCTGTGTCGCGAGCACAACAACATCAAAATCTCCCATAGGCTTACCGTCAGCCATAAAATCACCTTTGTTTATTTCATCACTGTAATCTCTCTTACCAACCTTGACATTCCTCTCCGCCAGCAATTCCTTGACCCTTTTCGCAAATTCATCTTCAAAGCCGCGCGGGGCAAAAACCAAAAGCGGCCTTTCCTCTTCGGGAAATTTCAAATATTCTTCAACTATTCGCTGCATAGAGTCTATTGACGGACTTGAAACAGCTATCACTTTTCTCCCATTTTTAATCCCCATTTGTTCGCGTCTCGCATTACGCTCCTCGGGAGAAATTTTTTGAGGAAGCTGATATTTCAATGGGTCATAAGGTAAAACCACAAACTCGGGCCCTAGATTTACTAGTGCACCATCAGCAAATCCGACGGCCAATTGATTGGTTTTTTTTTCTGCCGTTTCTTTTCTTGTTGCCTTCTTAAAGAGGCTTACTCTTTGGGGATCAACTCCCTCATACACGACTGGAACATCCCGCGCGTCAAGACCAAGAATTTGCAAAAGTCCCCTAGCCGCGTTAACTCCCGCCGTTTCATAAATATGAACAACGAGCTCTTTCCCAAGCCGAATTAATTGCTCGTTAAAATTAAAGTTTGAATCATTTAATATTTTTTTTAATTTCTCTATCTTCTCTTCCTTTTTTTCCTTGCCATACCATCTTAAAAGTCTGTCTACGGTATTGAACATACTTAAAAAAAACTTTGTGTTTATTGTAAGCGCTTTCTTTAAGGTCTCGCTTCCAATTTCACTTAAAAATAGATCTATCGTTTCAGGCGTTAATTTATTGATTTGCTCCAGGAAGTGAGGGAGATGCCCCGAAAAATTACGAATAAATTCCTCAATGCCTTCATCATTTAAATCTAGTAATTTCGACAATCTTTTCAATGCTTGTTGAAAATCGTCCTCCGCCGCGCTGTCCGCCGGCTGCACCCATGTCATTTGGGGTCTTGACTCAGAACGCGCGCTAGAACTTTCTTCATATGGAACGGATTCTTTGGAAGCAGATTTTTTTACAGCCACAAACGCTGTTATGGGGTTTCGTTGCCCGGGAAATACTCCTGTGCGTCCGCCATCTACTGCCATGGCAAATCTGATACCATTTTGCGCTTGCCATTCTTCTATTCCTTTTTTAAGCTTTTCCCAAGAAGGACCATAATATCCCGTGTGATCATATCCAAAAAAATCTTTAACAAAAACATCCCCTCTTCCGTTCACTCCCAATACAACTCTGCGTTGAGAATTCCCTTTATGCCAGCTTTCAAGTCTAGGGTTTAATTCACCATTTTCTATTACCATGGGACCGCTTTGAAAAGCATGAGGAAAATCTAAAGGGTCAAAAAATTCGTCTGGATTTTTTGTCGTTACCGAAGTGATATGTCCTCTGCCATTTGCATCAAGCAAGAAAAACGCTTTTGCCATAGCCGAGCCGCTTCTATTGGGATTAAATTGATGCTCTTTTTCACCATAAGAACGCACCCAGCCAGATGAATCTGTTTCTTCTTTATTGATAGGATTAGCATTTGAAACAAACAAAGCGCCAGCTTTCAGCATCCCTTTTATATTTTCTCGTCCATGCACAACATAAAATGAATATTCAGAAACATTAAATCTATTTGTTCCGTGCTCAGAATAATATGCCGCCGCCGTTCCTGATCCAATTACCACGGCTGCCGCAAACAAAAATGCGGCTAGACCAAACGCCTTTACCCAAAATTTTATTTGTTTGGCGGATTCTATTTTTTCATCAACTCTGGTGTCAGACCGTGCTGTTGCGCCTAAATCATTTTGCTCGGCCGCTGCACCTTCATTTTTCTTTATTTCCTCAAATGAAACAACCGCGCTTTTATCAAGTAACACTGCTTGAAATCTGTTTAAAACATCTTTTCCCACAATCATTGCATATCCCGCTTCGCGTAAAGCATCTCTTGTTTCTTTGTTTAAACGATCAATATCTGCTTTGCCTACCACACGAAAAATTTTAGCCCCATCACGAAGTCTTAAACGAAACAACCCGTTATCTTCAAACAAACGCGCATACTGCTCACTCCAATAACGAGATGTCTCGTTTGTCAAATAAAACCCTCCATAGCTGCGCCCTTTTTTATTTTGTTGCCCGCCCAAATGATCCATATCCACATTATCTAAAGTGCTTCCTGTTAGCATTCCTCCGTGATAATAAAAATTTTTAGATGAAGCCGCTTCGTCAAGACCGTCAATTCTCCAATTAAAGCCTTCAAATGTATGCAGCCTTGCTATTTTGAAAACTATATATGTCGGCTTGCCATTAACATCTTTTTCCTGACGTTCAATCTTGATTCCCGCGTCTTTTGCAAAATCCGAATTGTTAAATATCTCAATCGCCTCAGCAACATCTCCTAAATTTCCCGCCTTCCCTATCGCAAGCAAAATCGGTTTCAAATCTATTATCCCTACTTGTTTCGATTGCGCCGCCCAAGATTGCAGAATAGATTTCGCCTCAAGGTATGAAACTTCAAACGGCGCGGGACGGTTTTGCAGCATCACTGTTCGATAAAGATTTTCATTAGATTTTTCCATAAGACGCGGCGTTAAAACTCCATAACTTACTTCATTCTCCCGCAAAAGCTGCGTCATTCCGTCAGTATGAAATCCGCCTGTAACCACAACCGCCTTTTGTGTTTTTAACTCCGTCATCGCCTTGTCAATTTTTTCATAAAAAACATCTTCGCGCTTGTATGCCGCGTCATAAAAATCAAACGCGGCTTCATAAATACCTGAAACCTTGGAATGAAATTCTTCATTTACTTTTTTATTTTCAAAATTAGAAAGCGGCAGCGCGTATTCCTTATTCGCCACAGCGCCGATTCCGCGGAGCCTCGCGAGCAATCCGTCCATCTCAACTTCATCTCTTTTTTGCAGCAAACCTTTCCACTCAGCACGCGTCAGCTCTAAACTTAATAATTTCCGGACTTGCTCGGAATCTCTTAAAAGCGCGAGAAGATTTTTTTGAATTTCGGTATTGGCGAGCGAGTCCAGAAGGTTTTGAAAAATGAGTCTGATTTCGGAAAACAAACTTTTAGGGTCAAGCTCACTTTTTAAAATTTGATAGCCCGCCCAAACGCTGAAATTGGGATATTGCGAAAATTTGAATCCGTAAGGAGTCGCGTCTTGATAAAGTCTTTCGGTAAGTTCGCGCGGAGGCGAGCGTTCAAACTCCGACTCAGGAGTTCCGAGCGGAAGCCTAACGCGTTGCCCTTGGAAGTTTTTTATCGCCCCAACCAGCTCTCTGTCGACATGTTTTTCTTCTAAAAATTTTACGAGTTGTTCTTTTTCCTGCGACGCGGAAACTTCGTTTAAATCTTTTTCCATTTGCTGCAGCTGCAGCAATCTCGCTATTTGCGGCCACGCGACTTGAGCGAACAAAGACTCAAGATCGACATTTAAAAATTTGCGTGAATCTTTAACAAGGCTTTGAATAAAAGGCATAAATTCCCGCTCGCCTTTTTCAAATTTTTTCCATTCCGAAAGAATGCGTCTTGAATCGGCGGGAAAAATCCTTGAGGACAGCGTTTCAAGCCTAGCCTCAATCCCAGTTAAGTATTTTCGCGCTGTCGCTTCCGCCTCAAAAACTTTTTTGAGCGCCTCATAATTTTTGCGATAAAGTTCCGGGGTTTCAATGCCGAGCGCTTTTATTTCGCTTTGCCCTTTATTTTCCGCTTCTTCAAAAACGAACATTTCAACGCCCGTCATCTCGCCTTGCTCCATCAAAATCTTGGCGAGTTTTCTATTACGCTCGCTATCCGGAAACATGCGCAAATATTTTGGGTCCAACTCCTCTGCCGCGCCTTCAACAAAAACAGTTTTGAATCCATAAGTTTTATAAAGATATTGGAGAAGTTCGTTAATTTTTGTTTGCGCTCCGTAATTCGCGTGGGCGTTTTGAATATGCAGGACAAGACGATTAACGGTTGTGTAAGGCGCTTCAAAAATTCCGTCAATGGTTGCTAGATTTTCGGGTATGTCAATTTTGAGAAATGCTGGTCTCTCGTATGGCACCGCCATTGATATTCCCGCCGCGGGATTGGCTTGAACAGTCTGAGTTGCGATAAAAAATCCCAGCGTCCACCAAGCAATGAGTTTTTTTACTCTTTTAAATATCATTCGCTTATCCTTTATAGCATTCGATAGCAAAAGATTAGTTTCTTTCTCTATTTAGAATGTATATGGTATTTAGCGATTTGGCAAGGGTTGGCGGACAGAAAAAAAATAATGCTGTACCTTATTTAAAATCAATGAGTTAGAGATATAAAAAGATTAAACCATCAAGCGGAGGGTTAATGCAGAATTAATAAATGTTATAAAATAGATTTATGATTGCGAGGCGGAGCGAAGAATTTCAGCGATAAATGTCTGATATTTGACACCAATTTTTTTTGCCTTATCTTTTAGTCTTTGCAAAACCGCCTCATTGATGCGCATATTCAATGTTGCATTTTTCTTATATTCTAAAAGAGCCGCTTTGATTTTTTCCACTTCTGGACCTTTAGCCTCTGCAAACTCATCTCTCTCTATCATGCCTTCTATTTTCCGTTCGTATTTTGTCAACTTCAGCCGCTTGAATGGATCTCTCATAAAAGCTCCCCTCTTCTATATTGTTTTGTGTGTTTTCTACTAGGATACAATGTTTTTAAAAATATGCCTTTAGTTTCCGAGTCAACAACATACGGCACAACCCAAATATATCCTTTCCTTTCATATAAAAACCAGTTTTGCCCCAAATGTGTTGGACTGGACATAATTTTTACAAGGTTTTCTTTCAATATTTCTTCAAACGAAACACCTCTGATTCGCTTAAGCCTTTTGTTCTTTGTTTCATTCCATCTGATATTCACATTGACCTCCCGATTCTAGCATAATTTTTTTGTATACACAATTGCATTGTCAAAATGTCAATACATTTTATTATGTGTATATTATATATAATTATTAATTAATAATCATCTAAAAGAAAGAGCGCCTATCAGTAAAAAGACGCATTTGCAAATTTACTTTCAGTAAAGCTCGTGGCGTTTGGCTTTTATAGCAGGGTCCGCCAAGTAATCATCTAGATGAATATCGCGGTAATCAATAATGCCTTTTGGCGTGAGTTCGATAATTCGGTTGGCTACGGTTTGAACAAATTGGTGATCGTGCGAAGAAAACAAAACTGTACCAGAAAAATTTTCCAATCCCTTGTTAAGCGATGTAATAGATTCCAAATCTAAGTGATTGGTCGGTTCATCAAGCAGCAAAACATTCGCGCCGACAAGCATCATGCGGGAAAGCATACAGCGAACTCGTTCGCCACCGGATAAAACCGATGTTTTTTTAAGCGTCTCTTCGCCTGAGAAAAGCATTCGTCCCAAAAATCCCCGGACAAAATTCTCGTCCGTTTCCTTTGAATATTGCCGAAGCCAATCGACAAGGTTTAAATCCCCCTCAAAATATTTCGCGTTCTCCCTGGGATAATACGCGCGCGTAGTGGACGCTCCCCATTTAAACGCCCCTTCATCCGCCTCAATTTCTCCCATTAAAATTTGAAAAAGAGTTGTCTTAACACGGTCAAGAGGTCCTAAAAACGCGATTTTCTCTCCCTTGTCAACGCGAAGGGTCAAGCCCTTAAACATCAATTCGCCTTCTATTGTTTTTCCTAATCCTTCGATTTCAAGCAAGTCGTTTCCAGAATCTCTTTCCGCTTTAAACGCCACATAAGGATATTTCCGAGAAGACGGTTTAATATCCTCCAGCGTAAGTTTCTCTAGGAGTTTTTTTCGCGATGTCGCCTGTCTCGACTTGGACGCGTTCGCGCTAAATCTCGATATGAATGCTTGCAGTTCCTTGCGGCGAGCCTCAATATCTTTGTTGGCTTCATTACGCTGCCGAAGCGCGAGCTGGCTTGACTCAGACCAAAATGTAAAATTGCCCGTATAGAGTTGAATTTTTCCATAGTCAATATCCGCTATATGCGTGCATACACGGTCGAGAAAATGTCTGTCGTGCGAAACTACTATTGCCGTATTTTTGAAATCATATAAAAAATCCTCAAGCCACATACATGTTTCAACGTCTAAGTGATTTGTAGGCTCGTCAAGCAGCAAAACATCGGGGTTGCCGAAAAGGGCCTGCGCCAAAAGCACTCGGACCTTCTCATTCGCCTCTAACTGTTTCATGGGCACTTGATGAAGCGCGGCAGGAATTCCTAAATCGCTCAAGAGTTTTGCCGCCTCAGGCTCCGCGTCCCAGCCGTTCATTTCGGCAAACTCATTTTCGAGCTCAGCTACGCGAAGGCCATCGGCATCCGAAAAATTCGGCTTGGCGTAAAGTTCATCTTTTTCTTTTATTATTTTATAAAGACGATCATGCCCCATAACAACTGTAGTGAGCGCAGAAAACTCGTCATAAGCAAATTGGTCTTGTTTTAGAAATGAAATCCGCTCATTTTTTCCCGTAGCGACAGAACCGTTTGTCGGCTCGACAACTCCCGCGAGAATTTTTAGGAAAGTCGACTTTCCGGAACCGTTCGCTCCGATTAGTCCATAACAATTGCCGGGCGAGAACATAATGTTGACGTTTTCAAACAGAACACGTTTGCCGTATTGCAAAGTAACACCATTTGCTGAAATCATTTTTAATGCCTTTTAGTTTAGGGGAGATTTATTTGAAGCGGCGTATCGTATCAAAAACCGCGAAAAAATCCAACGCTCTTAATCCGCCTTCCAGACTCGGAGCAAAAACACACGCTCAAGGCGATTAAATCTATCGATGAGATATTGCGCATCTCGTTCTATCACTTTTCCAGTGCTATCTCCCATTTTAAATTTCAAAGACGAGAATAAGAGATTGGTTTTATAAGAGGCTATCGACACGCGCGTTCCCATTTTCTTGAAATATTCAACATTGGGCGTTATGTCGTTTGAATTTAAAACTCTTTCAAATATCAGTAGAAAAAACTCCTCTTGAAACGGTGTAATTATTTCTTCGTATTCTCCGTCGCCCGCGTCATCATAATATTCCGTTATGGGCATGTCAAAAAAACGATTCTTTTTCTCCAGCCCATGAAAAACCCTGTAAAGAGTTACGCGAGTTTTGGGAATAGTTGACTTCCATTTCAATCGAATAACATCTTTTGTTTTCGCTCCCACGGCATAAACTTGAATAATTTCATCGGCATAAGCACGATTGTTTTGCTCTCGCAAAAGCCGCATGGGTTTTGTGGCAAGCCCCGATAAGTCTTGAATGGTAACATCAGCGCTTTGTCCGTTTATAAAAACTTCCGGACGGGACGGAGCCCGCGGTATCCTGTCGGCAAAACTAGGTGAAGGGGAAATGCTTAGAATAATAATTGTTAGAAAAAATCGCTTCAAAAATTTTTCCTTTTAAAATGTTTACAGCCTTTATCAACTAAATTTGGCGGAATTTCTTTATTTTGGCCTTTCTCGTTTAATTCAAACCACGTGCAAATTCCCAAAAATGAGTTTCCAAAATCGCGGCGGTATTCGCAATCCCAGCAAGCGTTTTTTTTGTCATTTTCCATAATCGTTGTTCATCCTTCCTTTTATGAATTCATTAAAACATTCTGGTATTGCGGAGGTTAATCGCATCCGTCTTTTTGTTACTGGGTGAACAAATTCCAAAGATGAAGCGTGAAGCGAAAGTCGTTTTGCTTTAACGGTGTCAATCATAGAATCTTGCCAACCCAATTTTACATACATTTCAAAAATCTGCGGATTAATATAAATCTTATCTCCAACGACAGGCGCGCCAATAAACGAAAAATGGGCGCGGATCTGATGCGTCCTTCCCGTTTCCGGCAAAACTCGAACAAGTGTATAAACGCCGTTAGATTCCAATACCTCATAATTTGTCTTAGCGGTTTCCCCAAGCGGATCGGGGCATCGGACACGGTATTGATATTTAAAATCTGTTCCAAGCGGGATACTTATGTCGCTTTTGCGCTGCTTGGGCGTTCCGAGTAAAATCGCGTGGTATTCTTTTTTTATGGTGTGCGCTTGAAATAATTTTCCAAGTTCACCCGCGACTTTTGCGTTTTTAGCGACAATGGTCAATCCGCTAGTTTCAGAGTCCAATCGATTTACTATGCGAAAATCCGCGCCGCGAGGAGAAAAATCCTTCACTAAAATGCTAAGTAGATTTTTTTCTTTAAATTTTCCAACAGCATGGACCGGAAGAGGCGCGGGTTTATCTATTGCTAAAAAAAACTCGTCTTCAAAAATAACTTCGTAATTAGTGGCAACGTATAAATCCGCTTCATTTCTCATGAATTCATTTCCAGATTAGATTTCGCATAAGCACTTCCCACTTTCGCGGAGACAGAGTAATTCTCTTTTTAATTAACAAGCAATGGCACGAGGCATACGCGGATGCTTGATAATTGAGAAGAGAATTTTTATGCCTACACATCAACTTCTGTTATTCCCCAAAAAATTTTCACAATTTTGCCAAACGCTTTTCTCCAGCATTTGCAAATCAACTCCGCGGGTGCGAGCCGCAATCTCATACGCTTCCAAAAGATATTTTTTATAACTTTTCGCGGTGATTTCTCCTCCGATTTTCCCCGGTTCAACATAAGGAAAATCTGTTTCTAGAAGCAATTTATTGTCAGGAACCATTTTAACCGATTCTAAAAGTTCTCGTTTTTCTTTTCTCAGCCACTTCCACGAAAAAGAAATATAAAATCCCAACTTTATAAGTTCTGCCAATGTTTCCCGCGAACCGTGATATGAATGAATCATCAGCCGCGCTTTCTTTGGTTTTTTATTCCGAAAAAGATCTAAAAAAACTCCCCACGCTTGAACGCAATGAATTGACACTGGCAAAGCCGAGCGTTCGGCAATTTCTAAATGCCGGCTAAACACAACAATTTGTTTTTCAAGTGCGTTTTCCGGTTTGATTTTATCAAGCCCCGTTTCGCCTAATCCCCAAATTGTTTTTTTTAGTTTCTCTAATTCCGCATCCCAAAAATCTTTTGCCTCATCCGCGTACCAAGGATGTATCCCATAAAAAGGCGTTACAAGTTTTGGATATTTATCCGCGATTTCAAAAACATTTTTCCAGTCCTTAGGACTTGTCGCTTGGCATAAAAATTTACCGAAATTATTTTGTAGCGCGGAAGTTAGAATCTCCTCCAAAACATTCTTGTTGGTAATATCTTGAAGATGAAGATGCGCGTCTAAAAACATTGGCTAGCCGCGCGGGTGGAATTGCTTGTGAATAGATTTTAGCCGGCTGCCGGAAACGTGCGTGTAAATTTGCGTTGTAGAAATATCCGCGTGGCCCAAGAGCTCTTGGACAACGCGAAGATCTGCCCCGCGTTCTAAAAGATGCGTGGCAAAAGAATGCCTAAATGTGTGCGGCATAATTTCTTTTGTAATTCCAGCCTTGCGCGCGTAAATTTTAATTTGACGCCAGACAAATTGCCGCGTCATTCCGGTATGTTTATGAATAAAAAAATGTTCTGTTTTAGGTTTTAGTTCCGCGCGCGCATTTTTAAAATATTTTCGGCACGCGTCAACGGCAACGCTTCCCACCGGAACAAGACGTTCTTTGCTTCCCTTTCCAAAACATTTGATAAATTTGTTATCAAGATGAACATTCTCAACGGTAATAGTAATAATTTCCGAAACTCGCATTCCCGTCGCATACAAACATTCCAAAAGCGCTTTGTCTCGCAACCCTTCAGGCGTTTTGACATCAGGCATTTGGAGAATCGCGTTCATTTCTTCTACAGTTAAAAACTGCGGCAATTTTTTCCAAAGTTTTGGCGACTCCAAAACGCTTGTAATATCGCTTTCGACATAACGCTCTTGAGTAAGAAATCTATGAAAAAGTTTAACGGTTACAAGTGCGCGCGAAACAGAAGCGGAGTCAAGCCCACGAATACCCTCTGAATCTAAAAATTTCATAATTTGAGCACGCGTAACTAATTTCCAATCCGTGAAATTTTGTTTTTTCAAGAACGCGTAATAATGCGCAAGATCTCTTCTGTAAGCTAGAATAGTATTTTCCGAAAGCCCTTTTTCTACCGATAAATAATCAAAAAAAGCTGTGAAAAGTCTCTCGTTTTCATCTTTTATTGCGGTCGCCTGAGGTGTTATTTCCGATGTTTCCATATTTTGCGTTGCAAATTCTTTTTCCATAAAACAAGTATCGGCAAACGCTGTCTCGAGTCTTAGCCGGAAGTCCTCACTTCACTTTTTGGACAATTTTGCTCCAAGTATCTCGCAAAGTCACAATGCGGTTAAAAACCGGTTTTTCTTCCGCGGAATCTTCCGGATCCGCGAAAAAATATCCCGTTCGTTCAAACTGAACACGTTCGCCTGATTTTAACTTTGCCAACGCTGGTTCCAGTTTTGCTTCTTTTATAATTTCCAAAGAATTCGGATTAAGATTCGCGAATATATCTTTTCCCTCGGGGAAATCGCTTGGATCTTTTGCCGCGAATAAATGGTCATAAAGTCTAACTTCGGAAGAAACCGCATGTTTTGCGGAAACCCAATGAATAGTTCCCTTCACTTTGCGCCCATCTGGCGGGTTATTGCCTCCGCGAGTTTGAGGGTCATATGCGCAATGAACTTCCGTTATCCTGCCCGATGCGTCCTTAATCACCTTTTCGCATTTTATAAAATAAGCATAGCGAAGACGAACTTCCTGACCGGGCGTAAGTCTAAAATATTTCGGCGGTGGGACCTCTTTAAAATCATCTTGCTCAATATAAATCTCGCGAGAAAACGGGATTTTACGGATCCCTGCGTTTACGTCTTCAGGATTATTTATCGCTTCCAATTCCTCTTCTTTATCTTCGGGGTAGTTTGTGATTACTACTTTTAGAGGTTTCAAAACCGCCATCATTCGCGGCGCAGTTTTGTTAAGCTCTTCGCGAATAGCGTTTTCCAACACGACAAAATCGATTGTGCTGTTAAATTTCGCCACGCCAATTTGTTCACAAAAATGTCTGAGCGCGGACGCGGTATAGCCACGCCTTCTAATCCCGGAGAGAGTCGGCATTCTTGGATCGTTCCATCCGGAAACAATTTTTTCCTTCACCAGTTTTAACAAGATACGCTTGCTCAAAACCGTATGCGTTAAATTAAGTCGAGCAAATTCAATTTGTTGCGGGTGATGGATGCCCAGTTCGTTTAAAAACCAATCGTAAAGAGGACGGTTGTTTTCAAATTCAAGCGTGCAAATAGAATGAGTGATTCCTTCTATAGAATCCGAAACGCAATGCGTGAAATCATACATCGGATAAATGCACCATTTATCTCCGGTTCGATGATGAGATGCTTTTTTGATACGATACATCGTTGGATCGCGCATGGTTATATTAGGAGACGCCATATTAATTTTAGCTCGGAGAACTCGCGAGCCGTCAGAAAATTCGCCATTTTTCATACGTTCAAAAAGATTTAAATTTTCTTCAACCGTTCTATCGCGATAAGGACTTTGGCGGCCGGGTTCAGTCAATGTCCCGCGATATTCCCGCTGCTCATCCGCAGTTAAATCACAAACATAGGCTTTTCCTCTTTTTATAAGTGTGATCGCATGATTATAAAGTTCGTCAAAATAATCCGAAGCGTAGAATTCTCTTGTATTCCAATCAAATCCCAGCCAGCGGACATCTTCACGAATTGAATCGACATATTCAACTTCTTCTTTTTCGGGGTTCGTGTCGTCAAAACGCAAATTGCACAGACCTTTATAATCACGCGCGATACCGAAGTTTAAGCAAATAGATTTAGCGTGTCCTATGTGCAAATAACCGTTTGGCTCCGGAGGAAACCTCGTGTGAATGCACTTGCCGTTTTTTCCGTTCACGATATCCGTATCAATAATTTCTCTAATAAAATTTGACGCTCGTTTTTCTTCACTCATTGTTTTGTCCATTCTTAAAATTAAGAAACAAAATTATTTAATCGCTTAAGACAAAGTTCTTTTCCCAAAATGCTCATCAAATCAAAAATGCCGGGCGTCGCCGTCTTAGCCGTCAAAACATATCGCAGTGGATGAATCACATCTTTCGGTTTCAGCCCTATTTCTTCGATAAACTTTTTCACAGAGGCTTCAAGCAATACCACGTCATCGAAACTATCAAGTGCGCCTAAAACTTCCGCGAGCTTTTTGAAGTTTTCAAGCAGCGCCGCATTTCCCTTCACTTCATTATTCATAGCTTCATCTTGATATTCCACCTCTCCCAAAATGTAAGTCGTTTGTTCTTCCAGCTCACTAAACGTCTGTATTCTGGGTCGATAAAGCGCGATTATTTTTTTCCATTTTTCCGGCGTTAAGGTCTGTGATTTTTCTTTGTAAAAATCCGTGATTATTTTTTCATATTCAGACTCTAATATCGTTCGAATGTGCTGCGCGTTAACCCACAAAAGTTTTTCAGGATTAAACTGCGCGTTGGATTTGATAATGCGTTTCAGTGAAAATTGTTTCACAAGTTCGGGGAGTGAAAAAACCTCCTGCGGCGTGCCGGGATTCCAGCCCAAAAGCGCTAAATAATTGATAAGTCCTTCGGGCAAAAATCCTTTTTTGCGATATTCTGTTACAGCAACCGCGCCGTGCCTCTTTGAAAGAGGCGTTCCGTCCGAGCCAAAAATAAGCGGTAAATGCGCGTATTTAGGCGGCTTCCACCCAAGCGCCTGTTGAAGCAAAATATGACGCGGCGTATTGGGCAAATGATCTTCGCCGCGTATGACATGCGTAATTCCCATATCATGATCATCAACTATTACCGCTAGATGAAATACTGGAAACCCGTCAGACTTTACAATAACCAAATCTTCAAATTCGTTTGAATCATAGACAACTTCCCCGCGGATAATATCGTAAACTTTGACCTGCGTCTTTGGCATACGAAACTTTATTGCGCCTTCAAATTTATATGCCAAATTTTTAGCTAGCAGCTCGTCAACTACTTCTTTATATCGCGCAAGCCGTTCCGTCTGATGAACCAGTTCTTCGTCCCAAGTAAGCCCAAGCCATTTAAGCGACTCCAAAATTTCTTGCTCAAATTCGGGTGTTGAACGCTGTCTGTCCGTATCTTCTATGCGAAGCAAAAACTTCCCGCCTTGTTGGCGAGCATAAATATAATTAAAAAGCGCGGTGCGCACACCGCCGATATGAAGATAACCTGTGGGAGAAGGAGCAAAACGCACTCTTATATCGGACATATATTTAAAACCTCAATTTGATTTTGTTTTATTCGCACGGCGGGAATTTGAAATTCTCTCGCAACGTTTCAAAATAACTTCGTTTAGAACTTTTACCTATCGCGAGCGGGGCATGAAAACGCGTTACTTCCATGCTGTAACTATCATCTATTTCCATCTTCTCCTGCCCGTCTGCCGTTAACAACGCTTTTTCTTCCGCGCCATCGACTTTTACTTGAATTTGAATTTTCTCGTCAGCGGAGATAACGAGCGCTCGTTGATTGAGCGCGTGCGGACAAATAGGAGTAATGAGAATCGCCTCCATCTTCGGCTGAACTACCGCGCCGCCGGCAGACAGTGAATATGCCGTTGACCCAGTGGGAGAGGCTATGACAAGTCCGTCGCCCCTAAAACTTGTAAACTTTTCACCCGTAATCGTTACATCAAGCTGCAAAATACGAGCCAAACCTTCGCGGCTAATGACAATATCATTCAAAGCGACAAAGCGTCTGGTCGATGCGTCCCTCTTACTTTTGACAATGCAAGAAAGCATCAGCCGTTTTTCAAAAGAAGGCTTTCCGGCAAAATACGAGCTAAGCTCTTCAAAAACTTCTTCCGCCCGAACTTCCGTTAAAAATCCAACTTTACCAAAATTGACTCCCATAATAGGAATCATCTTATGTTTCATCTGACTGATAACGGAAAGGATTGTCCCATCGCCGCCAAGACATAAAAAAAGCGTGGATTCTTCAAGCAGCTCGTCCATAGACGCCGACAGAGAGTCTTTTACCGCGATATCGCGCTTGGAAAACCACGTCTTAAGTTTTCCGCACAAATCGACAGCGCCTTGCTTTTCAGGATTTACTACAATTCCAATTTGCTCCATATTTCTCCCCCGTCTAATTCACCAATACAGTTTGTCCAGAATATTCTATTGTTTGCCCTTTGCGGATTTTACACGCTTTTCTTGTTTCTGTCTTTCCGTCTACCGCGACAAATGATTCGGAAATAACATGTTTTGCCTCGCCCCCGCTTGCGCAAAGCCCCGCGGCCTTTAAAAGCTTGAAAAGCTCTATAAATTCTGTTGTGATTTTAAAATTTATTTTTTCCATTCAGCCAAAACTCTTTCCGCTATTTTTTCCGGCGACAGACCAAACTCGTCCAATTGTTTTTCCCGCGAGCCGTGCTCGATAAATTCATCGGGCAGAAAAAATCTTTTAACTTTAGGCATGTCAATTCCCTTCCCATCTAAAAACTCCAAAACTTTTGAACCAAATCCGCCGACGCCGACATGCTCTTCCAAAGTAAAGATGATTTTTGTTTTATTAAGCGAGTCTAAAATCAACTTTTCATCAAGCGGTCTGGCAAATCGCATATTAACAACTCTTGCCGATACGCCATTTTTCTCCAAAATCTCACGGGCAAGGCACGCGGCCTCAACCATGCTTCCAAGCGCGAGAAACGTAACATCTGTTCCATCAAAAAGAATTTCGCCTTCTCCGATTCCAAAACTTTTTTTAGGAAAAGACTCAAACAATTTCGAGATATTTCCGCGCGGATATCGAAGAGCAAAAACCTTGTCGCTCGTCGTGGCAAGTTCCATCATCTTATCCATTTCGTATTCGTCAACAGGAGACGCCATGACAATATTAGGAACAGAACCTAAGAACGCCATATCGAAAATGCCTTGGTGAGTCGCTCCGTCCGCTCCGACAAGCCCCGCGCGGTCTATTCCTAAAACAATGCCTTTTCGCTGCAACGCGACATCATGCATTATTGAATCATACGCGCGCTGCAAAAACGAAGAATAAATAGCGACAACAGGTTTCAGTCCGCCGACCGCGAGCGCGCCCGCAAACGACACGGCGTTTTGTTCGGCTATCCCGACATCAAAAAATCTGTCTGGAAATTCTTTTTGAAAAGAGCTGAGACCCGTGCCTGACGGCATCGCGGCTGTAATCGCTACAACATTTTTATTCCGTCTCGCGTGCTTTGAAAGCGCGTCAGAAAACGCCTGTGTAAACGAAATTCCGCTTTTGGCTTTATCAGAAACTATTTCAATTTTTTCTCCAGTTTTTACATTAAAAGGCGTTACTCCATGCCCCTTTTCAATATCTTTCTCAGCGTATGAACAGCCTCGTCCTTTTTGGGTAATCACATGCAAAAGTATGCAGTCATTAAGAGCCAGCACATCGGTTAGAGTTTTTACCAAAGCCGTTACGTTGTGTCCGTCTACAGGACCAAAATACCTTAACCCTAATTCCTCAAAAAGAATCCCCGGCACAAACAAATGCTTCATGCTCTCCAGCGAAGAATTGGACATTTTTTTCAGCCTAGGAAATCGCGTCAACTGTTTATCAACTTCAACGCGGATACGGTTATAGAGAGGATTGGTAATCACACGATTAAGATAACGGCTCAAACCTCCTACATTTTTTGCTATAGACATTTCATTATCATTGAGAATTATCAGCATTTTTTTCTTCAAATGTCCCGCCGTATTTAACGCCTCAAACGAAAGCCCCGCCGTCATCGCGCCGTCTCCCACAACCGCCACAACATTCCCGCTCTCTTTTTTGATGTCCCTCGCCACAGAAAGGCCAAGCGCTTGTGAAATAGCTGTCCCAGCGTGTCCGACAATAAATGGGTCATGTTCACTTTCCCAAGGCGCGGGAAATCCGCTCAATCCGCCCGGCAAACGCAAAGTTCCCATTTTATCTTTGCGCCCCGTAATCATTTTATGAACATACGCTTGATGTCCGACATCAAAACAAATCTTATCTTTGGGCGAATTAAGGACATAATGCAAGGCTACGGTTAGTTCCAAAACTCCTAAACTCGCCCCTAGATGTCCGCCTGTTTTCGCGACCGTCTCGACAAGAAATTGACGGTATTCTTCAACAACTTCGGGCAGTTTTTCTATGGGGATTTTCTTAAGATCTTCGGGAGATTTTATATTTTCAGTCCACTGAGTCATTTTTTATCCTGTGTGGGAATTCTTGATTGCAAAAAATCCGCTAAAAATATGAGCGGCTCCGCGTTTTTAAAACTCGCGGCGGCTTTGCGGGCTTCCGCGATTACTTTTTGAGATTTCAAAACCGCCTCATCATAACTCAATATTTTGCAAACGCCATCTTTATCCAAAATATCGTCTACCAGCTGAAACGCAAGCCCTATTAGTTCTCCATAACGTGTAATCATTTTTAAATGCTTGGGTAAAGCGTTCGCGGAAATCGCCCCGGCACGCGCGCAAAGGCGTATCAAAGCTCCGGTCTTAAGGCGGTTTATAAAGTCATATTCTTTCAAAGTCTTTTTCCGCTTAGGCGACTCTATATCAACAACTTGCCCGCCAATCATTCCGCGCGTTCCTGAAGCCGCCGCAATTTCTTTGAGAATTTTCACCGCCCGCGTTCCCGACTTTATTTTTGACACGCATTCAAAAGCAAATGTCAAAAGCGCGTCGCCGGCAAGTATCGCGTTTGCCTCGCCAAATTTTTTATGTGCCGACAATTTACCGCGTCTATAATCATCATTATCAAGCGCGGGTAAATCATCGTGAACAAGCGAGTAAGTATGTATAAGTTCAATGGCGACAGCAGGCAAAATCGCGTCATGGATATTTCCGCCGCATGCCTCGCACGCGGCCAAAGTCAAGATGGGGCGGAAGCGTTTTCCTCCCGAAGAAACAGCATATTTCATGGCGCTGTGAATACTCAAAGGCTTAGTTTTATTTTGCCTTAACTGTTTTTGAAGTTCTTGCTCGATAAGCCGCAAGTGCGCTTCAAAATATTTCTCATATTCTTTTTGATTTTTATTCGACATCGCCGCCATCTTCCTTTTTGTTAGGCGCGGCGAACGGTTTCTTTTTAAACTCACCGTTCAAACCTCGCGTCAAAACTTCTATCTTCTTCTCAGCGTCCGACAGCTTCGCCTGACAAACACCAACAAGCCCGACCGCTTCTTCATATCGTTTGATAGCGTCTTCAAGGCTCAACTCACCCGATTCCAACGCCTCAACAATGTTTTCCAAATTTTTCATCGCGGTTTCAAAATCTATTGCTTTTTCTTTGCTCGCCATATTTCACCTTCTTCTTTTTTTATAATTTTAGAGATTAATTTTCCGTCCTGAAGCCTGAGAGTCAAAGTCTCGCCCACTTCCACAGCTTTAACGCTTTTAATAACTTCTCCCGAATTTCGGACAGCCACGGCATATCCTCGTTCAAGAATGTTAAGCGGATTAAGCGCGTTTAAAAATCCCAAAACTTTTTCAAAATTTTGTTTCTTTTTTAGTATCCCTTCCTGAAAACGTTTTTGAATATCCCTAGTCAGCTCATCTAAACGCTCTGTTTCCCGCTCCCACAAACTCTGCGGCAGTTTCAACGCCGCGCTTTTTTGAAATGTTTCAATCTGCTCTTTAATATTATTTAAAAATCTTTTTACCGCGAACACCAGTCTGGATTTTTTATCGCGCAATTGTTCGACAAGTTCCGCCGCGTTTGCCGTAACAAGTTCCGCGGCGGCCGACGGCGTAGGCGCTCGCAAATCCGAAACCATATCGCATATTGAAAAATCTATTTCATGCCCCACCGCGGAAATTATGGGGATTTTAGACGCATAAACAGCACGAGCCACGACTTCTTCATTAAAAGCCCAAAGATCTTCCAAACTTCCGCCTCCGCGCCCGACTATTAAAACATCCGCTTCCGCTTGTTCATTCATGGCGGCTATCGCTTCAGCAATTTCTTCCGCCGAACCTTCGCCTTGGACTCTAACGGGATAAATCAGCAAATGCGTGGAACAAAAGCGTCTCTGGACAATATTTAAAATATCTTGAAGAGCCGCTCCGGTAGGAGATGTAATAACGCCCACGGTTTTAGGAAATTTTGGGATCGGTTTTTTGCGCGCGTCATCAAACAATCCCTCGCTCATCAATTTTTCTTTTAATTGACGAAGCGCCAACTCAAGCGCGCCGACACCTTGCGGCTCAACTCGTGTTATGTAGAGCTGGTATTTCCCGCTAACCTCGTAAATTGATATTCGCGCGAATGCTAAAATTTTTAGTCCGTTTTTCAGCTGAAACTTTAATCCCTTTTGATTTTGAGAAAAAAACGCCGCTGATATTTGCGCGTTTTTATCTTTCAGCGAAAAATACATATGTCCCGAACTGTGATGAATAAAATTAGAAATTTCACCTTCTATCCAAACTATACCAAGCTGAGACTCCAAAAGTGTTTTGCTTCGGCGATTAATTTCGCTTACGGAATAAACCCGTTTCCCCTCAAAAAGAGATTTGAATGGTTCTTTATTTTCCGTTTCCATAAATCAAAGCCTGTTCTCAGCCTAATCAGTTATCACTTTGTTCATTTTCACATCTTGCGGCGTCATTGGAATTCTCTCCGCAATTTGTTCAGTAAACGCCAACCCTATTTTGCAAACTTTCTTTGCTCGTTTTAAAGCGCAGTCATAATATCCCGCACCGCGTCCAAGCCTTCCGCCATTCAAATCAAACGCGACTCCGGGAACAATAATAATATCCATTTCAGAAATAAGCCGCCGCGTCTTTGTTCCCTTCGGTTCCCAAATCCCAAGTTCGCCTTTTTCTATATCCTCAGAAAGATTATCCACACGCCTAAATTCCATTTTTCCTTTTGACAACGTCCGCGGCAAGTAGACTTCTTTTTGCGAAATTATTTTTTCTATAAACTTTTGCGTTTCAACTTCGGCGCCTTCAGAAAAATAAAACGCAACGTTCTTGGCTTTTAAAAACTCAGATGTTTTTGAAAGTTTCCGCAAGATTTTTTTACTTTTACGCTTCCGTTCATCAAGCGGTATACGTTTGCGTTTTTTGATAAAAAAATTCCGAAGGAAGGTTTTGGATATTGCAGGATAAAAATTAGTCTCCAGCCGAGTCGCGCCTGAATTCAAACGCTCGCTTTTCTTCTTCAAATTTTTTGATTTTTTCTTCAAGAAGCCCCTCCTTTTCCCGAAGATTTTCTTTTTGGCGGTTTATTTCCTTAAAAAACTTTTCTTTTTCCGCCTTAAACGCGGCTTGCTCATTTGATAAACCTTCTGCCTTTTCATTTTTTTTTAGAGACTGTTCATTCGCAATTTCCGCATCTCGCATTCGTAGAAAAACTTCCTCTTTCAATCTCTCCAAATCCTCTTCTTTTTCTTTTATCATTTGTATTTGCTGTTCTCTGACTTCTTCCCATTCTTTTTTACGCAACACAAGTTCGGGATCTTCTGCCGAAAACGATACGGAAAAAAAAAGCACCGAGAAAAAAATAAATAGCATTAATCCTGAAAATATTTTTTTACTCATCCGGTAATCCCTTTCATGTTTTGGCCTTACCAGCAACCAATTTGTTGGGACAGGTTTGTCGCTTGCCTTACGACAATCCGTCATAAAACCGCCCCCAGCATGAATCGAACATGCAACCCTCTCCTTAGGAAGGAGATGCTCTATCCAATTGAGCTATGGGGGCAATATCTTATCTTTAAGATTAATATTTAATTAGTGAATAAACGCGATATTTTTTAAGTTTTGCTCTTCCGTTAAGTTCCGTCAATTCTATGACGAAAATAATCTCAACAATTTTACCGCCTATTTTTTCAACAAGGCTGGCCGCGGCCTTGGCGGTCCCGCCAGTTGCAAGAAGGTCATCAATAACTACGACTTTGTCTCCGCGTTTTATTGCATCTTTATGAATTTCAATCGCGGCATTTCCATACTCAAGAGCATATGTGACCTGCTTAGTTTTCCAAGGAAGTTTGCCTTTTTTCCTGATAGGGACGAAACTTACTCCAAGTTTTGTCGCAAGCGCCGCGCCAAAAATAAATCCTCTCGCTTCTATTCCTACAATACACGAAATGTTTTTCCCCGAAAGTTTTTTTGCCAGACGAGAAATTATTTCTTTGAACGCTTCCGGATTTTGTAAAACGGGTGTGATGTCACGAAAAAGAATTCCTTTTTGAGGGAAATCAGGGACATTGCGTATAAGCGATTGAATTTTTTTTAAAGACATTATTTTGCCCTTATCGCTTAGTGCTGCAGGTAGTTTTCAAAACGGTCGCCTTCAAGCTCAAGGTGCGCGCGAATTTTTTTCAGCACACTTACTTCTATTTGTCTAACGCGTTCTCGAGTTACGTTAAAATCTTTTGCGATTTCCTCAAGCGTATGCGGATTGTGATGCTGCAACCCAAATCGCCTGACAATCATTTCTCGCTCGCGCTCATCCAGTATTTTTAAGAGTTTTAAAACGCGTTCGCTTTTTAAAATTTCGCCGACTTGTTTATCAGGATTTTTTTCGTCATCGTCTTCAATCATATCCAAAAGTTCAGCCGAACTATCAAGACTTATTGGCGCGTTAAGCGAACTTGGACGATTTACGATTCCTTCAATTTCTTCCACTTTATCTTGAGAAACTTCCAGCATTTTCGCTACTTCGGCGCGCGCAGGGATACGATTTAAGCGTTGAATCAACGCGTCCCGAACGCGTCTCCATCTGCCGATAAGATCATACATATAAACGGGAATTCTGATAGTTTTCCCATGATTGGAAAGCGAGCGCATCATTCCCTGTTTAATCCACCACGCCGCGTAAGTTGAAAATCTATATCCCCGCTTGGGATCAAATTTTTCAACCGCGCGCATAAGTCCAATATTACCTTCTTCGACAAGATCTGAAAAAGCAAGCCCCATATGCGCGTAACGTTTTGCGAGCGCGATGACAAGCCGCAAATTAGACCGTATCATTCTGTGTCGCGCGTCTTCAGAACCTTTGCCTCCCGTGCGAATTTTTTCAGCTAACGAAATTTCATCCTCAGGGGTAAGCAATGGAATATTTTCAATTTGATCAAGATAAATCCGCATAGACGTTCTATCCAAAGTTTGCTCGTTTTCATCGTCCGCGTGCGGATCTAATTGCTCGTCCTCTCTGCGTTGCTTGCGTCTTTCGGCAAAATGCTCGGCCTTAAAAATCTTTTCCGCCTCTTTTTGAAACTTTTTTTCTTTGCGCAAAAGTTCTTCGATGTTTTTTTTGACGCGTTTCTTTGTTTTGGCAAGCGGAATAAATTTTGCCTTTTTATTTTTGCGGCGTAATATTTTTTTAATTTTTCCGCGAAAAGATTTTTTTTCTTTAGGAAAGGTTCGTCCTTGGCGTTTAGAAGATTTTATTTTTAATTTTTTCTTTTTCTTTGCCATAAGGATACACACAAAAGCCTGCTATCCCGCCTCAAACAGAGACGGGATAACAGAAAGTTTAAAGTGAAACTACTTATTTTTCTTTTGCTTAACAACCGCTTGCGCAGCCGCGAGCCGAGCGATTGGAACGCGATAAGGAGAGCAGCTCACATAGCTCATACCAACCTTGTTGCAGAACTCAACAGAGGCAGGATCTCCTCCGTGTTCGCCGCAAATACCAATCTTCATACCCGCGCGGGTGCCGCGTCCAAGCTTCACACCAGTCGCTATAAGCTGCCCAACGCCGCACATATCAATGGTTTGGAATGGATCATCGGAGAGAACTTTTTTCTCAAGATAATCGCTCATAAATGCGCCAATGTCATCTCGCGAAAAACCAAAAGTCATCTGCGTAAGGTCATTTGTTCCAAACGAGAAAAACTCCGCGACTTCTGCCATCTTATCCGCAAGGAGCGCGGCGCGAGGAATTTCAATCATTGTTCCAAACGAATACTTAAGATTCTTAACGCCTGTTTTCGCAACGACTTCCTTATGCACTTTTTCGACAATGGTTTTCTGATCCTTTAGCTCATTAACCGAGCAAGTGACAGGAATCATTATCTCAGGGAATACTTTCTTTTTCGCTTTCAAAAGCTCAGCGCTGGCTTCAAAAATCGCACGAGTCTGCATCTCGGTAATTTCTGGATACGTAACGCCAAGACGAACGCCGCGATGTCCCATCATAGGATTGGTTTCGTGAAGTTTTTCAGCACGCTTTTGAAATTCCTCGATAGAAATTCCAAGGCTATCAGCAACTGCTTTTTGTGCTGATTCTTCTCTAGGAATAAATTCATGAAGCGGTGGATCCAAAAAGCGGATTGTAACCGCGTATCCGTCCATCGCCTCAAGAGTTCCTTTGATCGCCGTTTTGAAAAACGGAAAAATTTCCGCAAGCGCTTTTTTGCGTTCTTCAGTTGTCGCGGAAGCAATCATCTTGCGAAGAGCAAAGAGCGGTTTTTCAGAGTTTTCGCCATAAAACATATGCTCGGTTCTGAAAAGTCCAATTCCTTCTGCTCCAAAAAGACGCGCTTTTTTCGCGTCCGCCGGAGTATCAGCGTTGGTACGGACTTTAAGCTTACGAATACTGTCGCATATTTTAAGGAAATCAAAAAGAAGCGCGTTTTCTGTCGCGTCAACCATAGCGAGTTTTCCAGAATAAACATTTCCTTTTGTTCCATTAAGGGTTAGCCAATCTCCTTCTTTGAAAACCTTGTCGCCGACTTTCATCGTTTTTTTAACAAGGTCTACGTGAATTGCCGCGCAGCCAACGATGCAGCATTTCCCCCAGCCGCGAGCGACAAGCGCCGCGTGAGAGGTCATGCCACCGCGTGATGTAAGAATAGCTTGCGCCGCGCGCATACCCTCAACATCTTCCGGGTTTGTTTCTTCACGAACAAGAATTACTTTTTGACCTTTTTCCGCCACGGCAATTGCGTCTTCAGAAGAAAATACTATTGTTCCAGCCGCGCCACCTGGTCCTGCCGGCAATCCTTTGGCGACAATTTCTGCTGTTTTCTCGGATTTAGAATCAATGATCGGGTGAAGCAACTCATCAAGTTGCGCGGGGCTCACGCGCAACACAGCTTCTTCTTTTGTGATGAGTTTTTCTTTAACCATATCAAGCGCCATTTTCACAGCTGCCGGACCGTTTCGTTTTCCGTTACGACATTGCAACATCCAAAGCTTTCCGTCCTCAATGGTAAACTCGATGTCCTGCATATCGCGATAATGTTTTTCGAGTCTCTTTTGAATGGCAAAAAGTTCCTTATACATCTTTGGCATTGCTTTTTCTAAAGTCACTTCGGACTTGTTATGCTCGCTTTTCGACGCATCGTTAATAGGCGCGGGAGTGCGGATACCGGCAACAACGTCTTCGCCTTGCGCGTTGACAAGATATTCGCCGTAAAAACGCGGGTCGCCGTTTCCCGGATTACGAGAAAACGCGACACCTGTCGCCGATGTATCGCCCATATTACCGAACACCATCGACTGAACATTCACAGCCGTTCCCCAAGAATCAGGAATGCCTTCTATCTTGCGATACGAAATCGCGCGTCTTCCGTTCCACGAAGAAAACACCGCGCCGACTCCGCCCCAAAGTTGTTTGAACGCATCGTCTGGAAATTCTTTTCCGAGAACTTCTTTTACCTTCGCTTTAAACTTTCCCGCCAATTCTTTCAAATCTTCCGCAGT
Organism: uncultured bacterium; assembly: GCA_964410905.1. GTDB lineage: Bacteria > Omnitrophota > Omnitrophia > Omnitrophales > Aquincolibacteriaceae > Aquincolibacterium. The sequence goes on from CAYPIR010000009.1 coordinate 34,872, forward strand.
AAGATCCGTATCCAACTTAGCGCCGCGTTCTTTTTTCTTAGCGTCCATAATTCTTTCAAGTTGTTTACGGATTCCCTTATCGTCTTCCGGTTCAATTCCTGCCGCCTTTTCCATTACAACGTCAGAATACATCATAATCAAACGGCGATATGCGTCATAAACAAACCGTTCGTTTTTGGTTTTCGCGATAAGCGCTGGGATTGTTTTAGAGGTAAGACCTACATTAAGAACTGTTTCCATCATACCGGGCATTGATGCGCGCGCGCCGGAGCGGACAGAAACAAGAAGAGGATTTGTTTCATCGCCAAACTTTTTGCCGATAACTTTTTCGACATTTTTGAGTGCGGCTAAAACCTGAGCTTCAAGTTCTTTAGGATATTTGCGGCCATTGTCATAATAATAAGTACAAACTTCGGTAGTAATTGTAAATCCCGGAGGAACGGGTAATTGCAAACTTTTATGTCCCGCCATTTCCGCAAGGTTTGCGCCTTTTCCGCCGAGCAAATTTCGCAAACTTCCGTTACCATCCGCTTTCCCACCGCCGAAAAAATAAACATATTTCGCTTTCTTTGATTTCACGCTACTCATTTTTTCTCCCTTTTTTTACCGCTTGTTGTTTAAAAAAAATACACTTTCCCCCAGCAAAAATGCATTCGGGGGTTTAAAAGATTATTTCAAAACTCTGTTCCTACGAAAAGAAACTATCAACGTCAAAACAGAAGAAGGCGGATTGTATCACTGTTTATTAATTTTGAGAATAGAGAAGAATGCAAAAATAAATAACAGCACCCTAAAACCGTCATTTTGAACTTACCCTGCATTAGCGCCAAATTCCCGAGTTTACAAGTCAATCTTGAATCATAGTATTTGTTCAAACAACATCTCTACACTTATGCCCATTTTAGAAAATGCAAATAACTTTTTACCTAAATCTTTAAGCGAAGCGCCGATATGATAAACCGTTCCATCTACTATCAAAAATCTGTCATGAGTTTTGGCAAACTTTGAAATTTCTATAGGCTCATATTGTTCATTGTAACGCGCAAAATCCAACTCAAGCGCTCCAGAAATCTTGGTTGTATAAATCTTCGCACGGACACCCTTTCTTCGTTTTGCTAAAATTTTCAATACGCTTTCATCAATATAATTATCTATCAAAACAAGCGATTTTTTTGCCGACCTAACCAGACGGCAAGCAAACTCATACGCATCAAATATTTGCCCGCTAAAAAACACTCCTTCGCAAGGCGGAATCGATGTTCTAACAAAAAAATCTATTTTGTTTTCAATGTTAAATACTCGGCGTTCCAAACCTTCAAACCTGTGATTTATCGAATAGCCTTTAACTAAATATTCCTTTAACCTTTCTGTCGCCCACTGGCGAAATTTTGTCGCGCCATTTTGTCGCGACTTTAGAATTGATGCGATATCCAAGTGAAAGTATCATGTCGAGGTTGTAATGGACAACTTCGCGCTCAACCTTACGCCCTCCCTCGATTTGAACTGTTCGGAAATTCCGAACAGTTCCAGCTTCATCTAACTCACCATCTGCAAATATATTTTTGATATGTTCACTTATATTTGCTTTACTAGAATTATACAGATCAACCAATTGCGCCTGCGTCAACCAAACAGTTTCGTTTTCTACTTTAACTTCCAAATTAATAGCATCACAATGTTTATACAGAACAACATCGTTACCCTGCCCCATTAATGTTTTTTCTTTCTCAGTTTTCATATATTCTTTATTGATTTTTAATCATTTGAATTATAATTAAATTATATAATATTGAGCGCAACAAAAACAAGTCCATTTAACTTTTACGGGCAATGAGCAGGTGCAAAGCAAGGAAGATAAATAGCCTATTTGAATTTCCAAAATTTTATAAACAACATCAACAACCAGAGCAAACGCTCACAAGCTTTGAGGCGGATTAATGAGGGACATCACAAGTATATTTGATTTTCTAACTATTTTCTTGGCATATATCACAATTTTACCCCCAGAGCGTCTATAGGTATTACATTTATACCGTCAGACCTTGTATGCGCGTGACCCGAACCCACAATAACATTTAGCGATACTATTTTTTTACTTTTTGTCTCAACAATATTTTTTGAAAAATCCGAAACAGCTTGCGCGCCGTAGTCAATATGTCCTTGCCCCAATTTAATCTCAAAAACCGCTGCGTCTCCGTTTGTTTTTTGCACGATAGCATCCACCTCCAGTCCATTAGAGTCGCGATAATAATACACATCGGCATCGATTCTGCTTGCGTATACTCGCAAATCGTGAATAACCTGCGATTCAAAAACAAAACCCGTATAATTTAGGTCGTTAAATAAAGATTCGGAGTCCAAGCCAAGAGCCGCTATTGCCATAGACGCATCCGCGAAATGACGTTTGGGAGTTTTGCGAAGTTTAGCAGAAGATCTAATATGCGTGTTCCACGCAGGCTGGTCTTCAATAGCCATAAGTTTATTCAAAGCGTCCAAATAATCGTTTACAGTGGGACGAGAGATACTGTCATTATCCGTTTCTTTTATATCTCTCATAAAAGTTGAAATTTCGGTAATTGTAGATATATTTCTGGCGAGAGATTGAAGCAGACTGCGCACGCGGATAGGATCGCGCTTCACATTTGATACTCTGCTAATATCTACTTCAGCCAACAATTTTATATAGGCGGAATTAAGGCGAAGCGCGGAAGACTCACTTGCTCCGACAAGTTCTGGCCAGCCGCCGATTACAAGGCGGCGAATAATTTCGCGAATATCGGTTTTATATTCTTTTGGAGCAATTTTTTTGCCTGCGAACAAATCTTCCATTGAGACGTAACCGTCGGAATATCCAAGTTCTTGCCACGACATCGTGCGCATTGTCAATTCGATAAAACGCCCTGCTCCGGAGTGTATTTTGGCGTTTTCTTCCGGATTTGCCGAACCCGTTAAAATAAATTGTCCTTTTTCAGAACGATCATCTACTTCGTGGCGAATATAATCCCAAAGACGCGGTTGAAATTGCCACTCGTCAATCAAGCGAGGCGTTTTGCCGGACAAAAGAATGTTAGGGTCTATTGCCATTAAATTGGAAACTTGCGGATCCTTATCAACGTTTAATATGCTTTGCGCCACTCGTTTTGCCGTTTCCGATTTGCCACAGGCTTTTGGACCGCGAATTAAAACGGCTCCGGCGGCTTTTAACGATTCGGATAGTTCTTTGTCGAAGATTCTTGGAATATACGTTTTCATACAATTATATTAACATATCGCTTTGAATTTTTCAAGCGTTTTGGTTTGAATTTTTCTTTGTTTTTATTTTACATTTTTCTGAGATTTTGATTTGAATTTTTCTAATGCAGAATCTGTTATAAAACCATACTATTATACTGTCCCCCGTTAAGAAATTAGCACTGGCTAGATAGAAAAGAGCAAATGCTCACAAACTTTGAGGCGGATTAATACTCGCTTCGCTCAAGGGAAAGGTTTTTTTCTTCAAAAAACATCTTACGGACTTTGTGCTAACAATTGAAGATTCATTAAATCATCTAAAACCTTTTATTCTATTTCTGAACTTAGTTATTTTGTCTTCTTTTTTTGTTATGTATTTATGAAAGAAAAACTTAGCATAGTTACTAATCCATTCTATTGGCCCGACATAATTGGTTTTATCTATTTTGCCCACATACGAACTTTTTTGAGTTGCTTCTAATAAATTTTAAGTCGCAGCCTCAAAACGCGGGGCTAGTATTTGTATTTTTTCGCATGCCCGAAAAGCCTACCAAGTCAAGTTTTTTGAACCTGTCTTGAGACATCCATAGTAATATCCGTTAAAACCAGCCTCATCCATTAGTTTTCCTACTTTATCAAAGTCATATTCCACCCTGTAAAGCTGAAAATTTTCTCCGTCAAATGTTGCAAAGGCGGCTCTGTTGTCTCCATCTCGGGGCTGACCTATTGAGCCGGGGTTACAGTATATTTTAGCCCCAAATTTTTTAAGTGTTTGGCAATGATTATGTCCTGATGCAAAGAATTTTCCTTCGATTTTATCAAAATATTCTTCATCAGGTTCCAGATATTCATCAATAGGGTTACACCACCCGCCGTGAACCAAAGAAAGATTTCCGACTTGTCTGAAGATTGGAAAGGTTGAAAGCCAAGCTGAATTTTGGGGAGAAATTATTTTTCTTTGATATTTTAAACAATCATTAACACTATTTGAACGAGGACAAAAACTTTTTGCAACCATATACCAATCGTGGTTTCCCATTAGGCATTTAACATTGCGTTTTTGTAATTCTTCACAGCATTCATTAATTTGTGAGTAATAACCGACAACATCTCCAAGGCAATAAATTTCAGATATTTTCATCTCATCAATTTGTTTCAACACCTCTTGAAGTGCTGTATAGTTTCCGTGAATATCAGATATTAGCGCTATCATAGGAAATGTAGTCCGTTATATACCTTATCGCGCTGCCCTTTTTTATCGTTGGCTGATTTGGAACTTCACCATTCAGAAAATATTGAAAACTCATCGCACTTTCATTATAGCCAAAGGCAGTCCTTATCGAAGTCGCAGAAGATATTCTTGGGTTTATTTCCAAAAGTTTTAGCCCCCCGCTGTTTAATCTGAATTGGAAATTTGTCGCCCCTATCGGTTTGAATATTTGAGCTAATTCTTCTATCGCTTCTGTTGCCTGTTCAAGTTCAACTGTTTGAGCTTTTTCGGTAAAACCCTCTTTTGAAAGTTTTCTTTTTAAACCAATTTGAGCAAGCAAGTTGCTTCTATTATCAAAAAATGCAGCAACGGTATATTCTTCCTCAATATTCCCGATTATGGGTTGCGCCATCAAAACATCACCAAACTTTGGTATGTTTTCGGTGAATGTTTCGTTGTCTTGGATTTTCACAATCCCTTTTGATGCAAAACCTCTTCTCGGCTTCAATAAAAACGGTAATCCAAAAGCTTTTTCCAATTCTTTAAATGTTCCGCCCAGCCGTGATTCGATTGCCAAATCCGACCCAAAAGAAGCTAGTTTTTGATAAAAAAGCCATTTGTCTTCACAAAGTTCTATTAATTCAGAATTATTCAATAAAACGCAAGCCCCTGTATGACTAAGTAATTCTCTATGATCATTCCAGGCAAAAACATCTGCTTCAATTCCGGGAATAATCATATCAATATCGTACTCTTTTATAATACCGACAAGCCAGCTAATATAATTTTTGTCACTTGTCAAAGGCGCTTTTTCAAAAATATCGCAAAAAAAAGAAGCTATGGAATCTTCATAAATAGTTGTTCCTATAAGGCGAATTTCAGAATCATAAGCACGCAGAGACTTCAAAATGCCGTAACCGACAATTCCTGACGCACCTGAAACTAATATTGTTTTTTTATTCATTAAAACGCACACTCTTTCTTGATTAAAGAAAATTCTTCATCAGATAAAACAGGTTCTTGTCTGTCTATGCAAGGCCCAGGTTCCGGGACATTTGACATTATTTGAGGCAAAATAACTTCTGTTAATGTCGGATTTTTATCGCTTATAAAATCTTTTACGAGTTTATAGTCATCAACTGTCTCAACTTTTAAATATTTTATCCCATAAGCGCTGGCAACAGCCGAATAATCGGGCACACTATATCCTTCTATTGAAACCGAATACCTTTCATCGAACATCTTTTCCTGTAATCTTCTTATCATTCCCAGACAATTGTTATTTAATACGATTATATTTACTGGCAAATTATCTCGTTTGAGAGTTTCAAGCTCCTGAATATTCATTTGTAAACCGCCATCACCATTAATGGATATAACACAAGTTTTTTTATCTGTCGCATAAGACGCTCCTATTGCCGCAGGCAGCGAAAATCCCATAGAGCCGTAACCGGCGGAATTTAAAAGTTTTCTATCATGATCAAGACGAAGCGCTTGAGCCGTACACATTTGATTTTGTCCTACATCGGCACAAATAACGGCATCTTTGGGAAGATAATCAGAAATGGTATGTAAAAAATTATTTGCATCAACATTTTTGGATGTTAAATCATAAGACGGGTAGCGACTTTTCCAAATATCGATAACTTCAAACCATTTTTTATATTTAAACCCATCAAAATTTTCTTCCGTCAATTTTTCAAGAAAATTTTCTACGGATGAATGATAACTCAAGGCTTCAGGAATTTTTCTTCCTAGTTCAGTCTTGTCAATATCGGCTCTTACAACTTTCATCTTAGAATCAAATTTTGTGTAGTATCCGCCTAGCTGCCGTTCATCAAGTCTGGAGCCTAGGATGATAAGACAATCACAATTAGAAAGCGCTAAATTTGCGTATCTGTTGCCATAATGTCCTATAAATCCTGAAAAGCATTTATGATTATGAGGCAATACATCTAAGCCGCATAAAGAAGCAACTGCGGGGATTTCAATCTTCATAAGTAATTTTTTTATATATTTTTTACTTAATTTGCTTCTTGCTCCGCCTCCCAACAGCATCAGCGGTTTTTTTGAATTTTGTAACAATTTCTTAATTCCCGCCGTATCTATTTCATCATAATTACTGTTCTCAGGCGGGATGTATCCTTTTAGTTTTTCCGCATCAATATCAGTTCTTGCAATATCATAAGGCACATCAACCAAAACCGGCCCCTTACGACCCTCTTGCGCAATATAAAGAGCTTTTTCCAGACAATATCTTATATCTTCAGGTTTGTTAACCTTTATTGCATATTTTGTAATATCCGAAACAATGGCGACCATATCTATTTCTTCAAAAGCATTTTGTCTAATTTCTTTTGATTTTCTTACTGCTTTTGAATGAGCGCTTCCCACTAAAAACAAACAAGGAATAGAGTCAAAATAAGCGTTGGCAACTCCGGCAATCAAATTGCAGGAGCTGGGAGCTCCTGATGAAGTCGCTATCGATATTTTTTCTTTTACTGCGGCAAAACCATTTGCCGCAAAAGCAGAAGCCTGTTCATGATAATTTAAAACAAAGACGACATTTTTATTCTCAAAAATTTCATCAACAATATCCTGATTATATCCTCCAACATAGCCAAAAACCGTGCCTATATCAAAATTGTTTAATGATTCAACGATATATTTAGATACTTTCATTTTTGATTAATTCGATAACTCTGCATAGCCAAAACCTGTTTTACCAAAATCGTTTCCATTGTATAGCATATAGTATGTGTTTTTATATTTTGCAACCGAAGCGTATTCAAGCATTTCACTATCCCAACCGTTTTCAGATGTTTGGAATGTGAATTTATCCGTTCTGCGCTGCCAGTTTATACCATCTGTTGATTCGGCATATCCGATCATATAATGCTTTCCAGATTTTATCCTGTAATTTTCAATCCCACGGGCTGAAAACCACATCTTATAAATTCCTTCATCTTTTATAACCCAGGGTCTTCCTATTGCCTCTCCATAGTATTCGGCGTTTATGCAGATATGAGAATCACATTTCCAGTTAATACCATCATCAGATGTAGCATGTTTTACAATATATATTGGTTCCAATCTTTCATTGAATAAATTCCAGCTTAAAAAAGAAATATACCACATGCGAAATACATCACCGTCTCTGATAACACAAGGCGCGGAAACTGCTATCGGATTATAAACAGAACGATCCATTATCGGACCATCCGATATTTTTTTACACTCTTTATTATTTATTATTTCAGCACAACCAATACTTAAAGCATACGGGACCGATGATTTTCTGTTCCATCCACAATAATAAAGATATTTGCGATTTTCATCTATTTGAACAATGGATGTCGGTGTTATGCCATTATCATCAAAAGTGCCTCTGTTGCCAGGGCATAATAACGGGGTATCGCTTACTTTAATTTTTTTCTCCAGATTCCCGGCCTCAACATCAATGTAGTAAGGATAACTAACAACGTCTTTAGTCCTTGTAGAATAATAAATGCGCCAAACATTATCATCAATAATATCTATAAACGCATCCTGCGCATATCCAGTCCCGTAAATCTCACAAGTATGAACTAATCCTTTTCGTTTCCACATGATCTTTTATCCTATACTAGTGTAAAAACTTTTAAATAGCTTTTAACCGTCTGTATGTCATTAAACATCAAAATGTCTATAATGGACAACCATGGCACAAATTCGTTTCCGAATTGCTTATAAGTAATTTCTCCTGTTTTTAAAAAATGTAATGAGATACCTTCTTTAGCAAAAGATTCTTTATCATAAAGCTCAAGTCCGCCGATTGCATTGATATAATCAGTGGTATTTAAGAGCTTGCAAATATGAATTACTTTATCTTGGCCTTTGAGATTATTATTTTTTTCTAGCGTAGAAGATAAAGTGAATTTTGTATTAATTCCAAGGTATTCTGATACCTTTTGAATTGAATAGTAAATAGCATCCGCGATTTTGTCAGAAGGATAAAATATTGTTTCTTGAATTATAGGCACCACCTCATTGTAATGAGGTGCTTTTTTGTATGCCTGCTCAATCGTCCTCATCAATTTTTCGCTGTTTTTTTTGTTGCCAACTGTTCGTATTTGCTTTATGGGCAAAAAAGGCGAAACCCTGTTAAGAGGTACCGTTATCAGGTGTTTTGAAGAGTTTAACAAAATATTGTTACGGTTTATCCATCCGTTTTTTATGAAATTCACATCGTCATAAATTAAAAATTCATCAACAGCGCTTATCAACTGCCAATACCCAATATATGGGAAAAAATATGGCTGCATTATAGCTGTCTTTTTCATTTAAAAACTCCTAGACCATGTAAGATTAAAGTTAGATTTATAATTGACAAAAATATAATTATTATCGCGCAAAATCTTCTTTGTTTCTTGTATTTGGTAATTCTTTGATTCAGTCTGCAATTCGACTGGGCAAGCAGGTTTATGATGATGCTTTGAGCCTCAGGATATTTTTCTTGTAACTTTTCCAATCCAACAAAAATGCTGTTTCTTATATGTAAAGATATTATTCCCTCCAACAACTCAAGAAACTCCTCTTTACTTTTTACGCTATTTTTATTTGCACAATAAAGTTTGTGTTTTATATCAAGAGTGCTCAATTTCCCATCCAAAACAGATTTATCAGATTTATCACAAATTTGACCTTTTAAATATTTTTTATCCGATTGTTTTTTTACGCTTTTTCTGGGATAAACATAATTCAAATCCATAGATTCAAAGCCGTATTTCAAAACAAATCTGCAGATAAACCATAATTTCCACCCCCATCTGATTCCAAAAATTTTCTTAAACACCAATAATCTGCTATAGTATTCTAATCCCGCGCCAGAATTTGTATCGTACCATTTTTGCATTTTGGTACAAATATCGTCATGTTTGAAGTCAAAAAGACAAGATACTTTATATGCAAACATTCCGTTCATATCTTTGATTTTCTTGTCTCTTAATGTGGAAAAAGTCCCGTTATGACCATAAGTATAGACAGCCATGATTTTATCATAATAATAAATTGGTCCTTTTTCTAAATGATAATTGTATACAAGATAATCAACAGGCCAAATGCCCACATCTTTAAACCCGCAATTTCTAAAAATACGGGAGGATGTCATTAAAAACACAAAATTATCATCAAATATAATGGGATTTTCAATTTTGTATTTCGCAAGCCCATGCACCCAGGATTTTTCTGAACCATCAAATTCGTTAACTTGCAGGGTATCGTGCGCAAAACCGATGTATTCAGGGTTGTTCTCCAAAAAATCAAGAGCAATTTGAATTTTATTCTCATCACACCAGTAATCATCACCTTCTATAATGCAAAAATATTTTGTGTTTACTCCCTGAATGGCTTTAAAAGCCTGAGTTTCTTTATATGGTTTTAAAAATGTATTCTCAGGCTGGGCAAATAACTTGATTTTTCCCGAATACTTCTCTGCATATTTTTTACATACTTCTAAATTGCCGTCCTTGGAGCAATCATCATATATGTGTATTTCATAAGGATAATCTGTTTTTTGCTCAATAATACTTTTGATACATCTTTCAATAATAGCCTCATGATTAAATGTAAGTATGACAGCTGTTAATAAAGTTGTTTTCCCCATTTTTTCACTTAAACCTAAAGTTCCAATTCAGCATAGCCAAAACCGTCTTTGCCAAAATAATTTCCGCTGTAAAACATAATATATTTACCGTTAATTTTGATTATATGGGGATACTCTATCATCTCGCTGTCCCAACCTTCGTTTGAAACATCAATGCCCGTTTTTGAATCGTCTCTTTCCCAATTGATTAGATCGGTTGAGCAGGCATAGCCTATGCGGTAAGCATTGCTTTTGTTTTGTCTGAAATCAAGTCCGTGCCTATAGCAAAAAAACACATAATACTTCCCGTCTATTTTAATCATTGCAGGTGTTGTTTGGCATTCATTTTCAACTTTTAAAGGTATAATCGGCTTGCCGTTCCTATTCCAGATAATCCCGTCTTTAGAAGTTGCATGAACAATCAAATATTGCGATTCCAGTTTATCAGCTCCTCTTAGCCATTTAATCCCCGTGTGATAAAACATATGCCAATCATCATCGGCGAACTTATAAACAATAGGAGTTGAATTAAGATATGGCTCATCAACAGTCGGCCCCATCAAAGGTCCTTTGCCGATTCTTGTAAATCTTGCACCGTCTTTACTTTTCGCCAACCCTATCTCCCAATCATAAGGAACGCTGAAATGTCTTGTCCAGCCAACATAATAAAGATAATACTCATTGTTGTGCTTTATTACACTTGTGGGCATTGAACCGAATTCATCAAATTCGCCAATTCCGCCTAAATCCACCAGCGGTTCTTTTGATATATTAATAACCTTTCCCAAATTGTCTTTGTCTAAATCAACAAAACCGCCATAAGCCCTGCACATACCGTTTTGATATTTTTCTCTTGTGGCAAAATACACCCTTATAAAGTCTCCGAAATCCAAAGGAAAGGGGCATTGAGTGTGGCTGTACATCCAAGGATAATTATTATCCGCTTTAAAAATTAATCCTTTTTTATTCCATTTAAACATTCTTCATTTCCTCTTTCTATTCTTTAACGATATACGCATTTGGCATCCAGGAGTTTGGAAGGGTTCTTATTTCAACATCAGGCAGCACCTCGTTAATAGCCAACGTTTCGCCTTGGGCAAATTCACAGGAATATTGATCAAAAATCATAATTCCACCTTTTAGCAATCTCTCCCAAAAATATGGTATTGCGGCTTTCATTACGTCATACGTCCCCGCATCCATCATAACAAGTTTGAATTTCAAGTGTTTGTTATTTTCAAAAAACTTTGGGCAATCTGTTAAAAGATTTAGTTTGTGAATTTTTAGGATATTGGAAAAATTCTGTTTTTCCACCAAATTCATAATACCTTCGTAATCAGATTTATCCCCGCCTTTAGACAGCAAGCTAGAATCTATCGATGTGGGCGCCATTCCTTCAAACCAATCAAAACCGTGACATAACGTAAGAGATTCCGACTCAAAAATTTTAATTAATTTTGTGAATAAAAGCGATGACGCTCCTTTATAAACACCAACATCTGCTATATGGCCGGCCAAACCTAACGTCTTTTTATATAATTCATATATTGTCAAAACTCTGTTTAAGGACATATGTCCAACATACGCTGAGAAATCCTGTAAAAAATCCTCAACGCTCGGAGTATTTCGTTTTAAATAGTCTACATATTCATAATACTTCGCACGACGATTATCAAACTTTATGCTTTCTAAAACACCATATTTATGACCTTTATTTTCCGACATAATTTCACCTCTTTTTTTAATCAATTAATTCGTACTCTTTTAAAATTTTTTGTATCTCATCTTTTGAATTAAACATAGTTACATCTAAGAATGACAAGTTCGCAATAAAATCAGAGTTATATTGCTTGTAATTTATTTTCTCAAACAGAGTGTTTACAAATTTTAAGTTGATATTTTTTTTTGTAAAATTATCATGGCTGTATAAAGATTTTCCTCCCAAAAGATTCACATACGTGTCTGCGCCCAGCTTTTTGCACAATTCTATAATCCTTTCTTCTGCCCTCAAGGAGTTATCCTTTTCAATTTCGGAAGATCTTAATATTTCTACTTTAATTCCTACGTAACCGAAAGTTTTTAAAAAACTATTATGGATGAAGCTTGTTAAGTCATCATTTTCATACAAAATTATGTCTTCAAAAATCGGATAGAAATTTTTGTAGTAAGGTGCTTTTTTGTATGCCATTTGAATTGTTCTCAAAAGCTTTTCCCTGTCTTTTATAGGGAAATTGAGTTTTGTATCACAAATAAGCTTGTTTTGAGAGGGTTTATCCAGCGGGATAGAAAATAAATGAGCTTTGGAGTTAAGTAAAATATTATTCCTGTTAATCCAACCACGCATAATAAAATTGACATCATCTAAAATGACAAAATTATCAACCGCATGTACTAATTGATAATAACCAATGTATGGGAAAATATAAGGCTGCATTATTGCTGTTTTCATGTTAATCCTGCAGACATGTTCATAATAAAATATGCTGCTAATACCATGTTTAACAATATAGATATTATTACTAAAGGGAATAATGTCCTCTTTAGTTTTCTATATTTTTGTCTTTTATTTCTCAAATTATGCGTAGCACAACTGATGTTGTTAAAAATCCACCTGCGAGATTCAGTATATTTCGCTTCAATTTCTGTTATTTCATCAAGCTTTCCGTTTTCCATATAAATTTTAATAATTTCTTCAAATGTTGGTTTTAAGGTTTTATTCAAGTATTCTGTTGAATTATTGGATAAATTTTTATACTTCTTATACAAAGTATCAATTATCTCCGTTCCTTGCTTTAAGTACATATTTTTTAAAACGGTCGCAGGAGACGTATTTTTTGTCTGTTCATCTATTCTTTTTTTTGCTTTTTTATGAGATTGAATATAGTTTATATCCATACACTTAAAACCATACCGCCAAACAAAAGTAGCTATAAACCACAAAGTCCACCCTCGTTTAACTCCGAATATTTTTTTAAACAAACACAGCCTCCTATGTCTGGCATCTCCTAAATGATTTGCTTTATCATATTTTTTTTGCATTTCGGTGCAAAACACATCTTGCTGAAAATCAAATAACAATGACAGTTTATAAGAAAACATGCTGTTTAGATTTCGAGTCTTCTTTTTTAAATTTGCAAATGTGCTGTTTTCTCCAACAACATAAACCGCCATGATTTTATCGTAGTAGTATATCGGCCCTTTGGAAAGGTGGTAATAGTAAAACAGATAATCTATAGGCAATATTTTCTTTTTTTCGTAATCACATTTTCTGAATATCCTCGAGGATGTTAAAAAGAATGGTGCATCCGGATTAAAAGTAACCGGATTTGTGATATCACGCTTAATTATTTCGTGTATATATGATAAGTGACTAAACCCATCAATCTGCATGGCGTCATGCGCAAAGCCAATATATTCGGGGTTTTGCTCTAAAAAGTTTAAAGCTATTTGAATTTTATTCTCATCACACCAATAATCATCTCCATCTATAACACAGAAATACTCCGTATCAATTATTTTAATCGCGGCATATGACTGAAGCTCCAAATACGGCTTCAAAAAAGTGTTTTCTTTTTGGATTGTTAATTCAATTTTGTCAGGATATTTTTCCGCATATTTGCGACAGATATTTGTAGTATTATCGATGGAACAATCGTCATAGATGTGAATTTTATAAGAATAATCTGTCTTTTGATTAATAAGACTTTCTATGCATTTTTCAATAGAAGTTTCGTGGTTATAGGTAAATATTATTGCGGTTAATAACGGGTTAGTCATTCCTTCTTCTACACCTTCGCATATATTACTGTTTCGTTACTCATTATGGTGTTATGATTCAGATACAATTTGTATTCTGGAAGTATGCTTTTAATAAGCCTTGGCAAAACTATTAAGTCATCCTTTTTGTGATAAGCACAAATTGCCAACTTAGGCTTAAATTTTCTTATGGTTTCAACCGCCCCTTTCAATATGCTCTCTTCGCTTCCTTCCACATCTAGTTTAATGAAGTCAATTTTTTTAATATTATTCTCTTTTACATAATCATCTATAGAGATTGTTTCAAACACCTCAGATTTTGGTAGCTCCCGATTTGAGATCGAAGTGCCAGGGCCATTAAAAACTGCGTAAAGTTTTTCATTTGACTTTAACCCTAATGGCCGTTCTACTAGCTCGATTTGATCTTTATACTTGGGGTTAAGTTCCATATTTTTTCTAAATATTTCCAGATTCTCTTTCATAAACTCAAATGAAAAAACTTTGCCTTTGGTTTTTTTCGCAAAGTATAAAGCGGTATCCCCATAGCACGCCCCGCCATCGATTACATTGTCATTTTCTTCTGCAGTTACAATGTTTTTATACCTGTATTGTTCAAGTACAAACTCTATAAGTAGACCGCCAGGACTGAACCATAAAATCACATCATAGCCCAACGGGGTCAAATCATATTTTTTTAATTTTATATTATTAAACCAAACGCTAATTTCCTTATCATCAATAGCCAGTTTCGCATAACTGCCCAGTTCATCAAAATACTTAGAGTAATATAAAGGGAATCTCAGCTTCACCTTGTTGAAAAGGTTATAAACAATTACATAAAGCATGATTTCTTTTGAATATTCATCTTCCAAGTTGGCATACGTCCATTCAAGGGATTTTAAATCGAGCTTTTGAAAACTTCTTTTAGCTTTCAGATATTCAAAAAAATTTATTAGCGGATTAGCGCATACTAAAACCGATTCCTTAAAATCAGGTATCTCAGCGCCCTTATTTTCAGGATATGAGTATGGAATTGCAGATTTAATTAAAGTAAGAAGCCTACTTTTAAAACTTGAAGTTTTGAGCCGCTGAAAACAAAAGTTCGTGATCTTCTCATTATGCTTATTAATAGCGCTTGCTATCCGCCTAGTTATTTTCATGACATTCCCCTCTGGGTAAGTAAAGGTAAAAATTTATATTTTTTGTTGTAAAAATCGCTCAACCCTTTTACCGTTTGTTCTTTTTTATTTATATTCTTTTTAAAGTACGCATAAGTGTTTTGAGATATTTCTTTAAAAATATTTTCATTATCAGCGGTTTTTTTTATATCTTCGATAATTTGTGAATACATTTGTTCATAAGAGCCATAAACAAATGGAAATTTTTTTATGTCTCCGCTAGGGAAAAAAGTGTCGTTATAAACTGTTATTCCAATACTTTGAGCATAATATGGCTGAATATAGTAGCCGTCAAAACCTTCACCAAAAGAAATACAAAACATAGAATCAGCGATGATATTTAAAAATGCCTTGTAAGATAAATTATTAATTTCTTCGATTTCAAAATTTTTCAGATTGCTTCTTAAGTGCCTAACTATATTGTCTTTATTAGGGTTGGAATCATTTGAATACAATATTCTTTTTGTTTTATATTTATATTCTTTTTTTACACAATTTTCCAAATCAATGAAAGAAGGTATTTCATATAACGGCAGTCGATACTTATTACAAACCTCTTGCGCTGAATATTTTGCAAAACAGGTGGAGTGGGATACGTCCGATGTTAAATTAAATAAATTTTTTATTTTTTTAAAGTCAGACATAACTTCAATATTTTGATTTAAAATATTGAAACTTAAATTATCTATTTTTTTAAAAAAGTTAACATCCTTCGGACTAAATGTTAGATACAAATTACCAGCGTAATATTCAGGAACGTGGACTGTAAGACTGCCCAATTTTTTCGCATTATCACGAATTTGTTCCCATCTGTAAATTTTTTCATCATTTTCAAACAAATTATTTTGTGCAAAAGTAATATCTCCCGGATATGTAGAAATAATAACTTCCGCGTCAGAAAGAATTTTTCTGGTTATTTTGCAAAGTTGAAATATGGCCAATATTCCGCCGGATATAAATTTTTTTCCAGAAATTAAAAATACAACTATTTTTTTTGCTTGTTCAAGTTGTTTTAAATCATAGTTATCTTGCATCTTTATCGCTGCTTTAGTTGCGACATAATATTTTTTACATTTCAATTTTAATTTTATACCAAGAAAAGTTATAACTTTTCGGCTTCTAACATTTCTTATAGAAAAAAATCCTTGATAAATTTTCTTAATTCTATTCATCGAGGACCGCACAAATTTTTTCTACACTAGTCGGAGTTAAATCGCCATAAAAAGGTAAGCAGAGAACCCTGTTTTTTAAATCATTTGCTACTGGTAAATTTTCCGCGGCTGAAGATTTTAAATTTTCGTAGCACTCATAATCTGAGCATAGCGGATAAAAATATTTACGCGGTATTATATTTACAGATTTGAATTTTTCATATAATTCATCTCTAGAAAGTGGGTAGCTATCTTTAATTACAATGGGATAATATTGGTATGAATTCGTTCCCATCGCTGTCAATTTTGGAATAAATAGACCTGGGATGTTTGAAATATTTTTATCATATATTTTTTTTATTTCGGCGCGTTTTTGTTTTTCTTCTTCATACAACTCTAAATTCAGCAGCCCCACTGCAGCCTGTATCTCATTCATTTTTCCATTAATTCCAATATCTTCGACTAACTCTTCTGATCGGATCCCGAAATTCCGTAAATCATATATTTTTCTGTATAGAGCATCATTGTTATATGTTAGACATCCGCCTTCTATGGTATTAAATAATTTAGTTGCGTGAAAAGAAAACATTGTAATATCGCCATATTCACCGATGCCTTTTCCGTTTAGCTCTGTAGAAAAAACATGTGCCCCGTCATAAATTACTTTTAAGTTATGTTTCTTAGCTATTTCTCCAATTCCTTTCACATCACAAGGAAATCCATAGACATGCACTGCAAGAATCGCTGACGTATTGGGCGTTATCATTGATTCTATTTTAGCTGTATCAATTGTCATTGTATCCGGTTCAATATCACAAAATACCGGTTTTAAACCATTCCACGATATACAGTGAGGGGTTGCCGCAAACGTAAATGGAGTTGTAATTATTTCACTTCCACAAGGTAAATCTAAAGCTTTTATCGCGGTTAAAAGAGCTATTGTCCCATTATTAAATAAGGAAACATGTGGAACTTTCAAAATTTTTTTTAATCTGTGTTCTAAAAGATCATGTTTCCCACCCATATTTGTGACACATTTGCTCTTCCAAATTTCTTTGAGATGCTCTGTTAAGCGATCTACGGATGGCAAAAGCGGTTGTGTAATAAATATTTTTTTAAAATTTTTTATTTCTACATTAAAACTCATTTTTTACTTTTTCACCTTTTTTTACCTTGCTTTTTATATAACGCATAGACCTTATGCAGTCAATCGTCATTGCGAGAAAGTTGCAGTCTCGTATTCGTCTGTCGCAAAATCAACAAATCATTTTCTCTTCAAAATCAAAAATATACAGATCCTTCAATGTTTGCCGCGAAGGCAAATTGTGCAATACCCGTTGCACTTTCTTTTCAAATTAAAATCTTCTTTATCTCAGTCCATATTGAATCTGAAACATTTGCGGACAATCCCGCTTTTTTCGCAAAATCTCCCCATTGCGAAATAACAGACTGCGTTTTTTTAATAATAGCACTCGCGTTAGGGATATGGTGCTTTCTTGCAAAGTTTATGAACTCTTTTTTTGTAACATTTTGAAATTTTCCGTTGACTCCCATCAAATGCTGATTCAACCAAGCGCTGTTTTTATCGTAGGCGAAAGTTATATCAAAAGCTGGGGACAATTCCCATTCGCCAAAAGAGTTTAATAAAAAGCCATGATTCTTCGTATGGTCATCGCAGTTGGCTGCCAGATAATTAAAAACCATGCGGATAAAGGCTTGCTCTTTATCTTTGGGCGTCAATTTTTCTATAACATCAAAAAGAATCGCGTAATCGTTTGCTTGTCTGACATTGTAATCGGCTATAGCCACAGCGCATAGGCTTTGATAATGAAGTTTTTTGGGCAGAGCGGAATCTGACAGTATTCTATCAAACCGTTTGACCATAAAATGAGAGCGTTCGCCTTCTAAAAGAAGTTTTGTTTCAGGCATTTTTATGCCCGCTGCTTTTGCCATCAAAGAATAAGCATATTCTATCGCGCAGTAATTTTGAGCTCCGCTTAACTGATTATTATCTCTATCCACTCCATCAAATTTTAAAAGCCAACTTTCCTTTCCCGCCTGCGGAAATTGTCCAGAAGTTATATCCTTGGTTTTGGCATCAATGTTTAATACGGCTTTTGCCCTCGCTCCGCCGGCAGAAGTTCCGACGGAAATAATATCTCTAACCGTTTTTGAGCGCATATTTTCATCTTGCAGATTTCCGCTCAATGCTAGTTTTGCGGCATCGACAAGTTCGGATATTTGAATGATATCCGGCTGTTGTTTGTTTCTTGGACCAATAACAGGCTTATACTCCAAGGCTCCCATACCGCGTTTTCCAGTATAAGCAAGTCTGTCAAGCGCCGTAATTTGAGAATAAGAGGCGCCGCGCGCGAGCAATTCCGATGTAACTATAGAATTGCCGAATTTGTCAGGCAGACTATCTATCAAAGCCGGCGGAAGTCCATAAAATGTTTCTGAATTCAATCCGTTAAAAATATATTGTTTTTGCTCTAAAGGCAGATTGATAGGCGATATTGGAAAACCGTTTTGCAGCCATTTGGGAGAATATTCAAAAATAAAATTTTTTGAAACAGAGCTTTTGCTTACCGCCCCAACAGTTAATCCGTTTAAGATAACCTCCACAACTTCTACAGAATTAAACATGTTTACGCACCCTCTGAGGCAGTCTTTGCTTTTTTAATTCGCGAAGTTTTTGCATGGGAGATTCTTGCTCTTTTGGAATTAAGTTTTCAAAAACATAATTTTTATCAACAGTATCCATATAAAGCAAAAAGGTTTTTAAAGTTGATCCCTTCCCGGTTTCTAAATTTGCCACAGCGGATAAGGATATATTCCCCTTACTCGCAAGTTCTTGCTGGGTAAGATTTTTTTGAATTCTTAAATTTTTTAGTATTTTGCCGAACGATTGTTCATCCATAACAGAATGATAGCATAATAATTGTTGAAAATCGAGTATTCATATTGTTTTTTTACGTAACTACTGTAAATAAAATTGTTATGCGTCAATTTGTGCTTTATAAGATAAGCGGTTGCTTAATTTCACCGTATTTTTGATAGGTTTTTTCATAAAAGCCAAACTCCTTTAACTTTTAACCTATCACCCTTTTAAGACGCATAGACAAGAGCCTCTTTTTTTCAACCAAAATAGCAACTTTTTTTGACCTTTACATCCTTTTGAGGCTCAATTATCCTCATTGTTTTCGCTTTCAACGATGTCCGTTAGTTCGCGCAGTTTGCTTTCCAATATTTGTTTATCCGGCAAATGCAACCGATAATCTGCGACCATCGCTGGCGACAGTGTGCGGGATAAAGCATATTCAACCACTGTGTCGTCTTTGGAAGCGCACAAAATCAGCCCAACGCTTGGGTTTTCGTTTTCTTTCTTTATGTCTCGATCAAGAGATTCCAAATAAAACTGCAACTGTCCTAAGTGTTCCGGCTTAAACCTGCCGATTTTTAATTCTATCGCCACCAAACAAGCCAAAGCCCGGTTAAAAAAAAGCAAATCTATAAAAAAATCTGTTTTGCCCACTTGGATTTTGTACTCTTCGCCAATAAATGTAAAATCTTTGCCAAATTCCAAAATAAAGTTTTTAAGGTTTGCCACTATGGACTTGCGCAAATCTCTTTCGCTGTGCATTTGCGGAATATCAAGAAATTCTAAAACATAACTGTCGCGCAAAGCGGAAAGGCTGGTGTTTTTAGAAATAGCAATCTGATTTTTCTTATCCGAAATCATTGTGCGCTCAAACAGCATCGAATCCATTTGTCGTTCTAATTCGCGTTTGGAATATTTGTTTTTCATCGCCAAAGTTAAATAAAATTCGCGCGCTTCGTCTGTCTTTGCACCTGTTAATATAATCAAATTATGCGTCCAACTAATTTCTCTCACCAGCGGTGAGAGTTTTTCGTTTCTTTCATAAGTTTCGTAAAACTGCCGCATACGCCAAATGTTTTGCGGTGAAAACCCTTTTATGCCAGCATATTTTTTTTGAATAAAATCAGCCAGACTTTCCACCGCAGAATTGCCCCAACTATCTGTTTTGATTTTCCCGCTAATATATTTACCAATAGCCCAATACATATCAATCAGCTCTTTGTTTACGGCTTGAAAAGATTTTGTGCGAGCATTATCTATAATAGTGATAATTTCGCCGAAATATCCGTTTTCTTTTTGTTTAAGTTCTCTCGCCATATTTGCCAAACCTTTTTGATATACAAATTTTGCAGCAATGCACTGCAAAATCTCTGACTCTATGCCGCTTCTATTTAAGAAATTAAAGAAATATCAGCAATTTTTGATGTGTAAAGTTGATTTGCAGCGGCGACAAGCGCTATGCGGTTCGCGCGAACATTTAAGTCTTCAGCGTTCACTAAAACGCCGTCAAAAAATTCGTTCACAGCATCAAGTAATGAATCGCCATAAAGTCGCGTTGCAGATTCGTATTCGCCTTTTTCAATAGCTTGGATTATCGCGGGACTTTTCGCTTGAAGGGTTTCAAAAAGTTTTTTCTCTTGCGGTTCTTTCAAAAGTTCGGGCTTAATACCGGGGATTTCACCCTTATAACCTTTTAGCATATTCGCCGTGCGCTGAACAATTTTCGCGGCGCGAGAAAGCATTTTGTCATCTATTGCCAAAACCGCGTCAAAGCGTTTGAAAATATCGGCGAGATTTTCGCTGGACGTGCGGAGGACAGCTTGCAAAATTTCAAACGCGCGCGATTCAGTTTTTGCTCCAATTTCATACGCCACGCGTTCTTGCAAAAATTTTGACAATCGTTCTTTCAGATTCTCTTTTTTGCTCAGCTTATCACCATAAAGATCAATGTTTTTTTCGAGTATTTGCTCCACGGGGAAATCAATTCCATAAGCACGAATAAGTTTGACTAAAACACCGCCGGCTCGGCGAAGCGCAAACGGGTCTTGACTTCCCGTCGGCTCAATTCCTGTACCGAACGCGCCGACTAACAAATCAAACCTATCAAGCGCGCCGAACAACGCGCCCAAAAGCGTGATTTGTTTTTTTGCGTCCGCGTAACTTTCCGTCAAACTTTTTGGAAGATATTGCGTAGCGATTGCCGATGAGACATTCGCGTCACACCCACTGACGCGCGCGTATTCTCCGCCGACAATTCCCTGCAAATCCGGCATTTCGTACACAAGATGCGTAATAAGATCTATTTTTGAAAGCGCCGAAACTCGCGCCAAATCTTTTGCCAAATTCGCGTTGCCCGAAATTTCAGCAAAAAATCCCGACAGTTTTTCAAGCCGCTCGGTTTTATCAAGCATCGAACCGAGTTTGCCGAGGTAAACAACTTTTGCAAGGCGCGCTTTTTTATTTTCAAACGGCTCTTTTGTATCGAGATTATAAAAATACCGCGCGTCTTTGAGTCTTGAATCGAGCACATTTTCATAATCCGCTTGAACTTTGAGAAGCCCGTTGCGTTTTCCATTCAAAACCGCGATAAACTTATTTTGCATATTCCCTTTTGGGTCATAACAGGCAAAAACTTTTTGATTTTTTTTCATAGAGCTCGCTAAAACTTCCGCGGGAAGTTCAAGATATTCTTTTGAAAAATCCCCTTGCAAAAAGAAAGGCTCCTCAACGAGCTGCGCGTTTATGTGCAAAAGCTCTTCGTCTATTTTTGTTTGCCCATACTTTTTTTCTAATTGCTCGCGGAGAAGTCGCTCCCTATCCGAAATCAAAAGATGCACGTGATTTTTCTTTAGAACCGCAAGATATGATTTCCAATCCGCTTTAGCGATAGCAAAACTTTTAGGAGCAAGAAATCTATGCCCGAAACTTTGATTTGAAGATTTAATTCCGGCAAGCTCAATAGAGATTTTTTTCGCGTCAAGAAGCGCGACAATCCAGCGGATAGGCCGCGGAAATTTAAAATTCGTTTCTTCCCAACGCATAAATTTAGGGAAACTAAGCGATAGAATTATCCCGCGAATAACTTCGGGCAAAACAGCCGACACAAGATTCCCTTTTTCTTTTTTCTTAATAAAAACAAACTCGCCCTTCGGCGTCTCGCGGATTTCAATGTCTTTTTCTGCCGCGTTTTTGCTTTTCAAAAATCCGTTCAAAACTTGCGTGGCATTTCCATTTTCGTCATAACATTTCGCGCGCGACGGCCCGGAAATTTCTAATTCGTAATCCGGCTGTTTAACAGGCAATCCTTCAACAAAAAGCGCGATTCTGCGCGGAGTAGCTTCAACAATTATGTTGTCAAAAGCAATATGCTCTTCAGCGAATTTCTTGCGCGTTTTTTCCGCCAAGTCAGAATAAATCACATCCAACGCGCTGACAGGCAGCTCTTCCGTTCCGATTTCTAAAAGTAATTTAGCCATATTATTTTTTCTTATTTATGAGTGGAAACCCGAGCGCTTTGCGGCTTTCTAAATATCCTTCGGCGCAAGCGCGCGCCAAAGCGCGAATCCGGGCGACATAACGCGGCCGCTCGTTAACGCTTACCGCTCCGCGCGCGTCCAACAAGTTAAAAATGTGCGATGTTTTAAGACAGCAGTCATACGCGGGCATTGCCATTCCGTCCGCCAAAAGTCTTGTTGCTTGCTTTTCATAGTCTTCAAAATGTCTTAGATAAATTGCCGGATCAGAACCTTCAAAATTGAATTTGGAAAACTCTTTTTCACCTTGAAGATGGACGTCGCCATATGTAACGCGGTCATTCCACTCAATATCAAAAAGTGAATTCTTTTTTTGCAAAAACATCGCTATGCGCTCAAGTCCGTAAGTAATTTCGCATGAAATCATTTCTAAATCTATAGAGCCGCATTGCTGAAAATATGTAAATTGAGTTACTTCAAGGCTGTCCAGCCACACTTCCCAGCCGAGCCCCCAAGCGCCCAGAGTCGGCGATTCCCAATCGTCTTCGACAAAACGAATATCGTGCGAAAGCGGGTCAATGCCTACGGCTTTCAGGCTTCCGAGATAAAGTTCTTGAGGATTTTTAGGCGCTGGTTTGAGAATTACTTGATATTGATAGTAATGCTGAGTTCTATGAGGATTTTCGCCGTATCTGCCGTCTGTCGGGCGGCGGGACGGTTCGACATACGCGGCTTTCCAGGGTTCAGGGCCAAGCGCGCGAAGAAATGTATGAGGAGAAAAAGTTCCTGCTCCGACTTCCAAATCGTATGGTTGAACTACCAAACAGCCTTGTTTTGCCCAATAATCATTTAAGGCTTGTATCAATTCTTGAAATGTCAGAGGTTTGGACATACTCAGCTTTTCTAAGAGAGTGAAAATTTTTGTAATGTGCGAAAAAGAGTGGGCATTATAGCAAAATCACCTCACAAATCAACGCTCAAGCGGAATGCGGTATATGAGTAATAAAAGTTAGTCGCCTTATCTTTTGCGTAACAAATTGTGGCGAACGCAAAGCCTCTTTAGCGTGGCGACAAGAGCTTCTAAATTGGTTGGTTTCTGGAAAAATTTATAGCCCAATTTTTTTGCGTTTTTAAGTTGAATCGGGTCGGCGACGCTGGTGTAAATAATAAAATCCTTGGGCGCGTGTCCTTCGCCCCGTTTAAAACGGTCAATGAGTTCGTCCCCCCACATATGCGGCATTTTTACATCTATGATTCCAATATCCGGCTCGAACTCTAAAGATTTTTTCAACGCTTCCTCGCCAGAAATCGCGACCAAAACCTCAAAGTGAGCGTCTCCCACATCTTCTTCTAATGCTGATTTTAAAATATCGCACACCTCGGGCTCATCATCCACTATAAGAATTTTTGCGCAAGGCTCCATGCCGGGTTCGACGTTTACTTCCTCGTTTTCTTCGTCTTTTTGCTTAACCACGGCTTCTATTTTGGCATACAACTCTTTTAGGCTATATGGTTTTTTAATGAAAGCCTCAACGCCGATTTTTTCACAATTTTCTTGTTCGTTATGAAGAGCTGTCAAAATAATAACGGGTAAGTCAGGATGATATTTTCTTATAGATTTTAAAACTTCCATGCCTCCCATCCCCGGCATATAAAGATCCAAAACCACAAGCGTCAACTTCGTTCCGCACTCTTCAATTATCTTAAGCGCCTCCATACCGCTTAAGGCCGTCATCGCGTCATAACCGAAAATTTGACAAGTTTTAGAAATAAAAAATAATGTGTCCGCCTCGTCATCCACCACAAGAATAGTGCCGCGTGTTTTAGGAATGTCCACTTTCAAAATCTCCGTTTAGTTTTGCGAAGCTTGTTCAACGATTTTAAGGATAGTTTTTAGCGGCGTGGGCTTATGCAAACATGCAATGGCGCCAAGTCTTATCGCTTCTTTATCGATTTCCCTGTCCTGAACGCCCGTAAAAATCACAACTTTTATATGAGGCTTTTGGGTTTTAATAATTTTTAAAATCTCAAGACCATTTAGACCCGACAACAGCTCGTCGACAAACGCGATTTTCGGCTCTTTTTCTAAAATTAAATTTAAGCCGTCATTGCCGTTTTCTGACGAGAAAAACTCATGTCCAAGTTCAGAAAAAACATTCCGCATGACATCAAGCAAGCCAGTTTCATCGTCAACAAAAACTATCTTTGCCACAAATTCCTCCCCGCTTTGAGAAAGTATCGGAAAGTTACACGCATTACTATAGAATTTTTTCCAGTTATAACTTTAGCTATTAAAATTCCTGCCATAAAATATACTTTTTATGTTTTGTGATAGCATATATTTAATATGATTAATACTAAAACATTTGAAATTGAATCGGACGCTTTTCCCGACATTTATGAAAAACGCACTGTGGAATATTTGCTCAAGGCTTTACAAAAATAAAATTTCTAAAACCAAGTTGCGAAAAACAAGTCCTAATCAAATTTAGAAGATAAGGATATGACGCAAATTTGAATTTTTACCACAAGACGCGGGCAGCCGTCACTGGATAGAGACGGTGAGCCCGCTCTTTTTTTTGCCCATTCCAGCCGCCTAAAATTGTCTTACTGAAAAACACCTTGAAGAGATTCGTCAGAATCCATAATTTGAACAAGATCGTTCGTTCTATCAGCCTCTGAGAGAATGCAAGTAAAATCCGGTTTTACAAATGGCGCGTATTTTATCGCCTCTATCCATTCAGCGCGATTAAAAGGATCCTTTCGGACTTCATCCCAAAAGCCCGTATCGTGAAATAATTTAGAAATTCTATCCGCGCCGCGTCCCTGCAAAAGACTAACCATATAAGTCGCGACTCCGACCTGCAGACCGTGAAGGCGAGGACGCTTGCTGATTAAATCATACGCGTGAGAAATTAAATGCTCGCTTCCGCTGGCAGGTCGAGACGATCCGCAAATCTCCATGGCAATACCGTTTAACATCAGCGCCGTAGCGAGCAATCTAATACCTTCCAAATCATGATCGGGTTTTGCCATCAACTGAAAAACTGTCGCGTCAGACAAAAGCGCGGAAAAGTCGTCAACCTGTGTTCCTTTTAATTTAAAGGAAAGTTTCCAATCGTAAACCGCGGTGATTTTAGAGACAATATCTCCAATCCCCGAAAGCCAAAGAATGCGCGGCGCTTCAAGACAAACTTTCGTATCGACAACAACACCATACGGCATAGCCGCCGGAAAAGAACGACGCTTACCTTTGAACTCAAGACTTGATTGAGGTGAACAAAATCCATCATTTGAAAGCGCCGTCGGAACAGCGACATAAGGAAGCCGCGAGAGAAACGCCACATATTTCGCGATATCAAGCGCTTTGCCGCCGCCGAGTCCAATAATTACGCCCGTATTGTGAGGAAGAGTTTGAAATATATCCTGCGCTTGTTCAAAACTTGACGCGACAACCTCTGTTCGATGAATAATTCTAATTCCCTCTTGAGCCAAAACATCCTGAGCGCGCTTAATAATTTTCTCATCTAGGCCTTTATTCATCACAAGCGCGACTGTTTTGAATTGTCCGCGTGTAACATAAACGCCGAGTCTGTCCAGCGCGCCGTATTTAATTCTAACAAGCGTAGGAATTGTGATTGATGTCGCGCGTATCATTTAAAATCCTCCAAAAGCAAAGTTTCCGCCACTTCCGCCCAAGTGTTAAACGGACGAAAATCCTCGCCTATTTCTTTTAACTTTTGGGCAAGCCAACTTTTAGCAAAACGCCTTTGGGGCGGCACTAAAAGCGCGGGGGCGAGATCCGGTCTGCCATCTCCAGCAAACGCTACAAAATTCGCACGGGACAACGCGTCTTTTACAATCGCTACTTTGTTAACGCCTATTTCTTGCGATATAAACGGAGAATTTTTAGGCAGCCGCATATCAAGTCCGCCTGCCGCCGTGAAAGTTCCGGGATTCGCGTGAACCAATATATTAACATTTGCTTGCTCAAGTAATTTTTCTATATACCAAGCGCAGCCCGCGGATGCCACGATTACTTCCCAACCTTTTTGATTTAATTTGGGGATAAGCGTGTTAAGACGCGGTTCTAAATTCATTTGCGAAATAATCCCAAGTAGTTTTGCCTCATCGGTTCGGATTGCGAGAAACATCTGTCTCAAAGCCTCAAAATGAGTCATCTCGCCCGCCTCGTATTTTTCCCACGCTCCCAGTTTTAAAATGTCAGGAAACTCGCGGCAAACAAGGTCATAAAAATCTTTTTGTGTCAATGTTCCGTCAAAATCAGATACAAGAATTGCTTTTGGCATAAAAGTTCTTTCTTTGATGCGAGCACTTTATGGGAATTAGAATTATACTAAAATTTTTATAGTGTTAGAGGGTTTCTTCCAACACTTTCGCGGTTACAATGAATTGAGCATTGCGAAGCGCTAAAGCGCTCCTTCCTTTCAAAAGCCAATTTAACACACGGCGATATTCATTGAGGTCGGAAATATGAACCAGCGAGCCACGACTCGCGATGCTGATTTGCCCGCGTTCTTCCGAAACCACTAACGCGATAGCGTCCG
>CAYPIR010000009.1:62042-82714 GCA_964410905.1 uncultured bacterium
CTCGCGATGCTGATTTGCCCGCGTTCTTCCGAAACCACTAACGCGATAGCGTCCGTTTTTTCCGTTATTCCAATAGCCGCGCGGTGGCGAGTCCCGAAACTTGGCGCGAGATCGCCCAAAGCCGCTAGCGGCAAAATTCCTTTTACTGTTTGAATGCGCCCTTTGTTGACCACAAGCGCGCCGTCATGAACCGGCGATGTCGTGAGAAAAAGCGGAACTAAAATTTCCGCCTTAATTTCGCCGTCAAAAGCCATGCCGCCTTTCATATATGGGCGAAGCGATTGTTTGCGCTGCAAAATAATTAACGCTCCGACTTTTTTTGCCGCCATGCGTTCCATCGCCACGCCAATTTCCATAAGATACGGCGAAAGCTTGGGAACACGAAAAAGAACCGCCGATATTTTATCCCAAAGCCAAACAGCTATAGCCGCAAACAGGTCAATGCAAATAATAACCGCTGACAAAAAGAGGAAGACTTTCCCGCTGAGTTCGATAACGTAAAGATCCACGGCAGGCTCAGCAAAAAAGAATGCCGCCCAAACACAAAAACAACCTACCAAATATTTTACCGTGTAACGCATCCAAAAAAAATGAAACGGATAAACAAAATATCCAAGCGCGACCAAAATAGCGATAAGTGAAATTAGCATATGTCTCCTTAATCGACACTCTATTTACGGCAAAAATATAGATTGCTTCACAAAAGACACGTAGCAATAAAAACGTTATTGATGATAAAAAAATTCTTTATTTAAGTTATGCTTACGCTGACTTGCGGGCTATAAGTTCAGGAGAATATTTTCGAGAGACAATCGCAAAGTTAGGCTTCCGCATGCTTTTAATAAGAATATCAACAGCGTCTTTCCCGATTTGCTTAAGCGGCTGTTTGACAGTAGTAAGCGGCGGATTAAATTTTGCCGCATGCTCATTATCATCAAAACCAATGACAGCTATTTTTTTTCTCAATTCCCGTGAAGCTCTCAGCGCTCCGAACGCCAAATCATCATTTCCGCAAACAACCGCTTCAGGAATATTTTTTTCTAAAAACCACTTGCGGCAAACTTTGTATCCCTCGGTCTCGCTATTTGCCGTGCTGCCGCGAAACCAATTTTTATTCACCTTAATTTTTTGTAAGCGCAACGCGCGCAATAAACCGTTAATTTTTAATTGCGTATCAATAAACGGCGATTTTCTCACTCTTCCGTTAACTTTAAATAAAACATCAAACGGGCCGTGAAGCATTCCGATTTTCTTAAAACCTTTTTCCTTTAAACGATTAACAGCAAGGCTCATTCCATAATCCGTATCGGTGTAAAGATTATGAACTTGAAGATTTTCAACTGGATCGTTAACGGCTAAAACACGATTGTTTTTTTGCGTTTCGATAAGTTTCGCGATGCTTGGATGAATCCATCTCCAAGTCAAAATCAAAAGTCCATCTACTTTATTTTCGCATAAAATTTCATCAAGAGCCTCGTACGACTTCTCGGGCATCATTATGATTTTTAGCCGCGCTCGCGCCGATTTAATTGCGGGACGAATACCGGACAAAAGAGCAAGGTGATAATTGGAATGGAAAATGTTCTTGGCAGGAGTTGTTAAAATTCCAATAACTAATTGACGCGATTTTTTTTTATTCGCCGTCATCTGGGATCTCGATAGAAATCGCTTTCAAAACATCTTCCGCCGCGTCATATTCAACCTCTGCCGTTACGGAGTCATTCTCTCTTATGTCTTTTAATCCTCGAACACCCCAAAATTTCGTCTCGGGAATAATCAAAATTTCCCTCAATTCTTCTTCGTCCGTAACAGGATCAATTTCGCTTACAACAATTTCATTATCGCTTAAGTGAATTTCCACGACATCTCCGTCAACCCATTCAGCAAACGCAAAATTTCCAAAAGCAAAAACCGCAGCTAACAAAATCAAACCCGCTTTTAAAGTCTTCATGACAATCTCCTTTGTTATCCGATAATCAAAAGATGGCAATCATTTCGCAAGTCGCGGGCGAGCGCGCGAAGCACATCACCGCGTAAAAGGTTTATAAGCGCGCGGCGTTTGGTCGCTCCCATCGCTACAGTTTTAACGCCAAGTCTTTTCGCCGCCTGCGCGATCAGTTTTCCGGGATTTTGCCCGAACTGCCAAATTGGTATCGCCGTAATACCGTGCTTTTCAACTTCCGCCTGCGCCTTTGAAAGTATTTCAATAGATTCGCGAGATGGAGTTACTTCTTCCGGCAAATCCGCCGATGCTACCGTTTCTTCAACATAATCTAAATAAATAGAATTTTCGCCTCTTGCCTTAGCGTGCAGCGCCGCTTCTTCCAAAAGCACAGGGTTTACGGAGCGAATCGCGACGAGCGCCGAACTCTTATAAAGATTTTCAAGTTCCTTCGCCTCAGCAACGGTAAGAAGATTGACTTCTGCCGCCATTTCAGGTTCCGGTAAAATAAGTTTAGCTTTTTTTGCCGTCCATCTTAGCGCAAGCCCAACGCCTAAAATAGTCAAAATAAAAAATAACGCGTTTTGCTTTTGTATAGCAATTGTTATTTCAATTAGGAGCGTAACAAAAGAAACGCCACCGAGCAAGAGTCTTTCCCATAACTTCATACGCAATGAAAAATTGCTTGCCGTTGTCGCGAGATTAAGCGTTATCGCGCCCACGACTCCAATCGCGTAAAGCGACGCGAGATGAAAAATATCTTTTTCAATAGTCAAAACCAGAATCGGTATAAAAGTCGCGATAAGAAGAGGTAAAATGGGAACGCCATAGCGGTTAAGTTTATAAAAAATCGATGGGAGTTCTCTATCCTTTCCAAGCGCGTATTGAATGCTGACAAGGCTCATAATCGCGGTGTTCCCGGCAGATAAAAGAAGCAGTCCAAACGCTATAGAAATAATTCTCCCATACCAATCGCCCACATAATAATCAGCAAGCGCGCGCAGCATATCTTCGGCATGTCCCGTAAGATTGGGAATGGCGTTCATCGCGACACCCAACAGAAATGTCAAAACCGCGACTTCAATCATAACCGGTGTTATCGCGCGGCGAGAAGTTTTAGCCACAGGCTCGACCATCAGGCCTGTCATATTAGCAATTGATTCAGCGCCGGAAAGCGCCAAAACAATTCCGGCGAACACTGCCCAGTTTTGGAAAAGTCCGCCGTGAGGAATAGTAAAATTAAAATTAGGTAAACTTGGGACAGCAAAAAAGAAAAGAATAATCGCCACGATTGAGGCGATGACCGCGATAAACGCCGCAAGCGTTCCGCCGTTTTTAGGACCTATCCAGTTTATTGCGCCTATAACAGCTATCGCGCAAATCGCCCAAAGTTTAGGATTGGGAACGCTGAAATAGTGAAACGCGTCGATAACGGACAATGAAATAGTAACTACAAATCCGGCTATCAAGATTAAAGCGCCGATCACCGCTATTGTTTGCGAGCGATGTTTCGCGGAAGAATAAACTCCCCCGCCATCGGGATAATGCTTACAAACAATTGTGTAACAAATTCCCACCAAAACAGTTAAAACGGACATCCAGCCTAAAAAAAACCAAGAAGCGCCGCCGGCAAGTGAAAACGCTATCCCCAAAACATAGGCTTTAGACGTTCCCCAATCGCCGTAAAGCATGGCTCCGGCGTGATACCATTTTAGCTCTCTCGGGCGTTCAATCTTTTTAACAAGTGATGCCATAAAACCCTCGTTTATGCATTCAAAATATTTTTTAATCGATCTGTATTTAAATCCAAATCGCTTAAAAGCTCGTTCAAGCTTGATTCGTCATTTTTGATAAGCGTAGGTATTTTTTCAGGTTCAGCGCGCCAAAGTTTAAATAGCGTGAAAAAATCGTCTTGGGCATGACGCTTGTCTAAAAAGATCTCAGAACGTTTTGCGAATCTCGTAATAGAAAGCAATTTCTGTAATTCTTCAGCGTCGGGTTCATTTATAAATTTACGCACGCCAGCCGATAACGCGTCGCTTAAATATTGCGATATCGGTTCTTTATTTATTCGGACATCGAGAGATTTCGCGGAATCCAGAATACGATAAATTGAAATCGTCTTTTTGGGCAAAAATCCTTTTTCGCCCCACTCGCGAACTTCTTCAATGGCGCGCTTACCCAAAGTGTGTTCCGCGGCATATCTAAACTCGATCGGGATCGGAACATTTATCGAGCGATAAATCTCATTCATGCGGCGATTTTCTTCATAAATGTTTTCATAAAAATTACTTACTTTGGCGATTGTTTCTTTTGTAAGAGTGTTAATGATTTTAACGCGGTCGCCCAGCCGCAAATCCTTTAGCGCGAAATAATCTTCTCCAAAAAATGAATCTATTTTTTTAGAAAGTTCCAAAATCGGCAACTGATATAAAGCCTCAAAAAGTTCCTTTTCCATTTTGTCAAACGAGGCTTCGTTCACAAAAGGCTGGACGGAGCAGCGGAAGTCATAAAAACCGATTTGAATTACAACAAAAATCATCTCTTGTTCTTCCAATGTTATTCGTGACACGATTTTGACGCGGCCAAAGTTCATTGTAATAGTCCCGAAAAACTCCTTGCGCTGATGGATGATGTGCAAATCGTAATTGAAAATTTTTAAGAGCTCTTTTTGGGAATCAGTCTCATAAAAATTGTCAAAAATCGAACCTATAGCGTAATAACTAACAATATGTTTTAGCGTCGTAATGGAAGGCCGGACATATTTTTCCCAAACGCCTCGTCCGTCTTTTATTTGTTCAAGATTGCTTTTGGCAAGAGCTAACCTTTCAAGCAAATCTTTTTCGTAGTCAATACCGTTTATTTCTTGAGCAAGTCCCGCCGCGCGCGCCGCGTATTGCAAAATCTGAACCGTTTCTATCCCTGACAACTCAGTAAAAAACCAGCCGCAGCTTGTATACATAAGCATCAAGTGACGCTGCATTTCCAAAAGTTTTAAGCAGATTGTAACTTCCTGTTTCGTCAGTTCGCGGTTTGCGTATTTTTCAAAAAACTTCCAAACGGTTTCCGGTGTTCTATTCAACACTACTTGAATATATTCATCTCGTGTGCCCCAAACATCTTTGAAATATTTCGCTCCTTCTTTTTCATAAACAATAGCCAATTCATCTCTCAGCCAATCAAGCGCCCAGCGGAGCGGTTTTCTCCAATGCTGCGTCCAATTCGTCGGACCATCGCCCCTGCAGCCGCAATGATCTTTCCAGCGAGCCACGCCGTGCGCGCAGCTCCACGATGTCCCCTCGCCATTTTCTCCTTCTATAAGCTTCACTTCTTTTGTGGGCAGATGCTCATCAAGATATTCTCCATAATTAACCAAACGATAACCAAGTCTGGAAATTTCCACATATGTCAAATACGCCAAAACTCTGTCGCCGTAGGCTTTATGATGTCCATAAGTTTCGCCGTCAGTCGCGACATGAATAATTTGTGTTTTTTCACGATCAACTATGGCGCTTTCAAGACGTTTCATAAAAAACTTTGCGTCAAAAAGCAGATTGTCAAATCCTATGGATTTAGAAATTGGTCCATCATAGAAAAAAATATCAATAAAAAGCGCGGGATTATTTTTTAAAAAACAGCGGTATGGTTCTTTTGGATCAATGTGCCCGTCCAAAACGTCTTGCCAGTTTCCTCCCGAAACTGGACGAATGGAACGCGCTTGATAAGGAGATAAAATAATGTATCGAATTCCCTCGGCGATAAGAACCTCTAGGGTTTCTTCATTGCACGCTGTCTCAGCAAGCCAAATACTTTCAGGCATTCTTCCGAAGCGATATTTAAAATCCGCTATTCCCCAACGCACCTGCGTTTGCTTATCACGCAAATTAGCCAACGGCAAAATCATATGATTGTAAACTTGCGCTATCGCGTTCCCATGTCCGCGATGTGTTGCCATGCTTGCTTTATCTGCTTCCAGGATGCTGCGGTAGGTGTTGGGATGTTTCGCTTCAATCCAAGAAAGAAGCGTGGGCCCGAAATTGAAACTTATGCGCTCAAAGTTGTTGACAATTTCGACAATCTTTCCTTTGACATCAAGCGCGCGGGCGCGGGAATTGGGGTGATAGCATTCGTAATGAATCCGCTCGTTCCAATCGTGAAACGGCGAAGCGCTATCTTGTTGCTCTACTTCCTCAATCCAAGGATTTTCTCTAGGCGGTTGATAAAAATGTCCATGTAAACAAATGCAAATTTCTTTACTCATACCAATCTTTCGCTTTTATATGAGGCGCGAAACCAAATTATCACTTTCCTATTAGTTTCAAAAGTTCGCGGGCTGACGCCTCAGGTCCTTTGCTTTCCCAGCCGTGAACTCCTAGCCGTGTTCGCATTTGTCCGACAAAAACTCCTTTGGCGAAAAGAGCCGCAAAATACTTTTTAGCCAGCGCGTCATATTCCGCTTTGTATTGAACAGGTCCAAACACGTTTGCAAAATAGGTGTGAACAAGCCCTTTTGTTTTTGTTGTTCCCTTGCTCATCACGGCACCGTCTCTAAAAACCTTCAGAGCCTCTTCGGGAGTTTGAAACCTCTCTATTATCGGATGGTCTTCATCGATATCTTCGTAATTATTGGCATACAGAACAAAGTCAATTTTATGCGGCGTTGTAATATTAGCGTAGGTTGTGATAGGCAACGCGATGCGCGCGTTCACTTTTGAAGGGCTCATAATAATCGCGCGATCGATTTGTCCAAGCGCGTATCCCGGCTTCAAATCGTCAAGCCGTAAAAACGCTCCCGTCTCCGTGCCGTATCCGACAACGCTTCCATCAGATAAAAGTTCCAGCGCCCCCATGTCATCGGCAACCACGTTGACATCTTGTATTTCATCACTGCCAAGGTTTCGCATAGCCTCAAGCGTTTCAGATTTTCCGGCGCCGGTGTCGCCCATTAAAAGAAGAGACGCTTGCGTTTTTCCTTTTGGGAAAATTTCCATATACGCGCCGTGAAACGGCATTTTCCCGGCTTTGATTTTTCGAATATTATGCAAAGTCAAAATCATTTTTTTAAGATACCCGAAATATCCAAACGCGTCAGACTCCGGTATCGCCCCGACCAGCATTCCATTTTTGTCATCGTCGTAAAAAATTGTCGGGAAAACATCCGGAAATTTAAGAATCTCCTCTGAAGCGCCATAAATAAAAACAGCGTCGGGTTTTTTTTCCAAATCCTCGTCATTTGCTATTTCAAACAGATTGCAAAGAGACAATCCCATTTCAAAAAATTTTTCTTTAAAGTAAACAAGTATAAGCAAGTCTCCCGCTTTTACGGGATAACAAAGCCATTCGTCACGGCTAAATTCCAAACGAGTTATGGGATTTTCTCCAACGCGTTCAAATTTACCTTCGCGGGTATTATTAAGTTGATTTAAAACAAGCGGCGGATAAAACAAAACCTGACGAATTATCGATATCGCGTTCAACTTATCATAAACCGGGTCAGGATAGGGTATATTTAGCGAGCACGCTATTGTTGCCATTTCCGCGCCTGCCGCGACTTGCCTATAAATTCGCGGATGTTTACCGGTAATGTTTTCTTGTATTTCACGGTATGTCCGCCTGACAAGATCGGTTAAATCTTCGATAGTGTCGTTAAAGGTTCTAAACGGACGTTTTTCAAGTCGTTCGTCTTCAGATTCACATATGATAAAACGATCAAAACTTCGCCAGTAATTGTATAGATACTCGACAAAATCATTGAGCAAATTGGGATCGCGCAAAAAATCTTCCGCTCCGGACACGACTTTAGGAACGAGCTCAACAGACATTTTTTCTAAAAACTCTAACGTGTTGATAAGAAGCCGTATGCTTTCATCATTAACTTGATGGCTACCGAAAATCTTGAGCAAAACGGATTGCCTTTTTCCCAAGGCTTTGACGGCGTGCTTTATAACTTCATAACACAAATCACTGCGGAGCAATTCCTCTGACGAATCACAGATTTGATTTTTTAAACGAATAAAAACTTTTTTTCCTGAAATTTTAAACGACCCAACAAATGAATGTGTCATAAACGTCCTTTAATTGTCCTTCCACGCCATCGCGGTTTTTTTTACCTCGGAAAGCATTGCCACGCGTTCCTCATGCGTCACTGTCGGCACAGAACCAAAATAACGGTGCAAGACGACTTCCATTCCACAAAATCCAAAAATATCGCGGTCAAAAATATTTCCCATTTGCTTAACGCCTGAAGATTCCAAAACGGATAATGGCGCCCCGCAAGTAGTGAATGCGGCAACGCGTTTTCCTTTTAAAAGCCCGATCGCTCCTTGTTCCGTGTAATCATAGGCAAATCCTTTTACCAAAACTCTATCAATATATCCCTCGGCAATAGCCGGGGCGCGATCCCACCAAAGAGGATAAATAAAATTAATTTGATCTGCCCAGAGGATATGTTTTTGCTCTTCCGCGACATCAGCGGGCGGCTTTCCGCGCGTTATTCCCTCAAAATCCGCGACATCAAGAGACGAATTAAATTTTAGCGCATAAAGATCGCGGACACGCACGTCATTTCCAGCAAGCCTCAAAGTTTCAACCAATGCTTCTTTTATCGCGTAATTGAAACTAGCCATATTAGGATGAGCGTAAATAATCAAATGTTTCACGGCATTACTTCCTTTCAACTTACAAATCTAAAGACTTTCATGATAACACAAAAAAACAATATTACTCGTTACAATGAGACGCTAGATAGCGACAGCAAAAACGCCTGCCGCCGTGTGACAAAACCAAGACTGTTTACAATCTATCCGAGTTAACCAAAAACCACTTCACTGTTTCTTGCAATCCTTTTTCAAATGCGGTTTTCGGCTTGAAGCCTAAAAGTTTTTTCGCTTTGGTTATATCCGCAAATGTCCGCCTAACATCGCCTTCGCGTTTCGGCGTGTATACAGTTTCAACTCTTTTTAATTTCAATGTTTCCTGTATTCCTCGCAAGCAGTCAATAACACGAGCCTCATAATGCGTTCCAATATTAAAACTTTTACCCGACACGCCCCGCCTCGTCATAGCCAATATGTTTGCCGAAACCACGTCGCTGACATGGACGAAATCCCGTGACTGAAGCCCATCCCAATGAATTTGAACAGGCTCGCCTTCTAAGACGCTCTTTAAAAATATTGGTATCACGCAAGCATAACGAGATTTTGGATTTTGCCTAGGACCATAGACATTAAAATAGCGCAGGCAAACTGTCTCAAGCCCGTAAAGAGATGAGAAGTTTTTACAATAATATTCTCCCATTATTTTGGACGCAGCGTAAGGAGACTCCGGCATCGGCAATTGCTTTTCAGTGGACGGGAAAATATTCGTCTCACCATAAATAGCCGATGATGAAGTAAAAATCACACGGCGGACTTTTGCTTTTTTCGCCGTGCACAATAATTTAAATGTGCCGGTAACATTGACATCGTGAGTCGTTTCCGGGTCTTGAACGGATTGCGGGACATTGGCAATTGCTCCCATATGAAAAATATATGAAACTCCCTTTACTGATTTTTGAATGTCTTTTTCTCGCCTTAAATCTCCTTTTATTAAATCAATTTTCCGCAAAACATTTTCAAGATTTTCAAGTTTTCCGCTCGAAAAATTATCAAGAACTCTCACTCTAAATCCTTTTGACACAAGCGCGTCTGTTAAATTAGAGCCGATAAATCCCGCGCCGCCCGTTACAAGACAAAGTGTTTTGCTCATGTTTTAACCTTTTTCTTTTTAATCGTTTATTGTATTTTTCTCTAAAGAAAAAAGACACATTCTTCTGATATTAAAACCATGCCTTATGACATCTCCGGCAAAATCAGAATCAACCGCTCCACCATTCCAAACCTCTATATTTCGTCCATTATATTTTTTAGCGATATTCTTTAGCATTTTCAAAATTTTATTAGCCAGCGGAGAAGCATCTAAAAAATCATATGCTGTCAAAAACACAATTTTTTTGGGCGCGAATAACAAAACTCCCGCATCCACAACAGAAAGGCTCAAAGAAAAATCCGAGCTTCGGACAGCGCTGGCGACTAATTGCGTTTCGTAAATAATCTTTTTAGCATCTTGAGTTCTCGTAGACGTTATAACTTTATTTAAAAGACCCTCCCAGCCGTTGACATTTTTTATTCTTTCAAAATAAAACCGCAAATATGTTATTTCTCTGGGCGTGTAATATGGATGATTTAAAAACTTCAGAGCTTTTTCTTTAGAAAGTCCAAGTAGCAGTAGCGCGTCAAGATTTGCGTGGAATAAATCGCTGCGGCTGCTGTCGTTAATGAGTTCATCCGCAAACGCGTTAATATTGCTTACGGTAAACACCGAGGACGCGACCGCTCCCATTGGAATAACAAAAGTCGCAACTGATACAATGCAGCGTCCGGCAAGCTGCGATTTCGCTATGACGTCAAGTTTTTTCTGAAGTTCAAGATTGCGGGAATAAACATCAACGCCAAGTTCTTTTGCTATTTTGCGCTTGGTGGAACTGAAATATCTATCGCCTTTTTCCGCGTTTTCTTTTTCACGAAAAACGTCCGCGACCTTACTTCCGACTTTCCCTACTCCTCGTCCTATACCCTTAATCGAGTCAACCGGATGGATTGCAAAATTAAACAATCCGCGCCCCGTATCGCCGACAGTTTTTATCGCTCCTTTCGCGATACCAAGTTCTGTAGAGTTGTCGTCTATTTTTTCCAACACGCTAATTTCAAAGAGCGTTTTTTTTAAATCCGCCAATCCGTCCAAAAAATAACTTCCCTCCGGCGTTTTTACTTCAAATGTCAGAAAACCCGGATTGCCTATTTCTCTTTTTATAGAAACAATTTCAGCGTTAGGCGGGGGATTCGGAAAAAAGTTCTTCGATAACTTAAGAGATTGTAAATCTATATTTGAAAAAGCGATCGCAGGGCATAAAAAAACAAAAACAAAAAAGGCGAGCACCCTTTTCACGAGATTGCTCGCCTTATTCACTTACGCGTTCCTCTTACACTTTCCCGGCAGAACCAAGAACATGTTCGTTCTTGTGCTTATACATAGCAACAAGCGCGTCGCGTGCTGGCCCCAAATATTTACGCGGGTCAAATTCCGCGGGCTTGTCCTTGAAAATTTTGCGAATCGCGGCCGTCATCCAAAGTCTGCCGTCAGAATCAATGTTGATTTTGCAAACAGCGGATTTCGCCGCCGTGCGAAGCTGCTCTTCAGGTATTCCGACAGAATCTTTAAGTCCTCCGCCATTTTCATTGATAATTTTCACGGCATCTTGAGGAACAGAAGACGCGCCGTGCAGAACGATAGGAAAACCCGGAATCTTTTTTTCAATCTCAGCCAAAATATCAAAACGAAGCGGCGGCGGAATCAAAACGCCTTCCGCGTTTCGCGTGCACTGCTCCGGTTTAAATTTGTTTGCTCCATGCGATGTCCCGATCGAAATCGCAAGAGAGTCAACATTTGTTTCTTTGACAAACTTAACAACATCGTTTGGATCGGTGTATGTGGAATGTTCCGCGCTTACGTCATCTTCAATTCCCGCGAGCACTCCCAATTCGCCTTCGACTGTTACGTCATGTTTATGCGCGAATTCCACAACTTGACGCGTAAGCTCAATATTTTTTTCAAAACTATGATGGCTTCCGTCAATCATCACAGAAGAAAATCCTGACTCAATACAAGACTTGGCCAACTCAAACGTATCGCCGTGATCAAGATGCAGAGCGACAGGAACAGGCTTTAAACCTTTTTCCGCGGCATAAGCCTTCATCATTTCCACAGCGCCTTGTCCCATATACTGAAGAAGTGTTTGATTGGCATATTTACGCGCGCCGCTTGAAACTTGCAAAATAACCGGCGATTGAGACTCAACGCAAGCGACCATAATCGCTTGAATTTGTTCCATATTGTTGAAATTATATGCGGGAACCGCGTATCCGCCTTTGAATGCTTTTTGAAACATTTCCTTTGTATTTACAAATCCCAATTCCTTATACGACTTCATTTTGCTCTCCCTTTTTGTTACCGATTAATAATTCTCAACAAATACCTCAAAAAAACTTTGCGGGTGTTCGCACACAGGGCAACGATCCGGAGCCTTTGTTGCTTCCAAAATGTATCCGCAGTTATTGCACTTCCAAAACACTTTACCGTCTTTTACAAAAACCTTGTGCTGTTCAACAGCATTGTAAAGTTTGTTGTATCGCGCCTCGTGGCGTTTTTCCACTGTCGCGACAAGTCGAAATGTCTTCGCTATATCGGAAAACCCTTCTTTGTCTGCCTCCTCTGCAAACACGGGATAGAGATCGTTCCATTCTTCATGCTCGCCTTCCGCCGCGGATTTAAGATTGTAAAGAGTATCGCCATAAGCAACTGGGAAAGTCGCCGTAATTTGTTGTGTGTTTCCGTTCAATCCATTATTTACCAGATGTTTGTAAAAAAGTTTCGCGTGCTCTTTTTCATTATCAGCGGTTTCAGTAAAAATATTCGAGATTTGGTTAAAACCTTCCTTTTTGGCAACCGAGGCAAAAAACGCGTATCTCGTGCGCGCTTGCGATTCGCCGGCAAAAGATTTCATCAAATTTTCCGCTGTTTTACTGCCTTTTAATTCGGCCATACAATCCTCCTATAGTTGATAAAAGAAATTAAACAACACAAACGGTTGGGGGGCCCGTCAAAAAAGATTATGAATTATATCACAGGAGAGAAAAAACCTTCTACGTCATTGTTATAAAAGTTATAGGCAAGTCTCATTCGCATTGCTTTATACCAAAAATAAAAATGCTGGCGCTAGCCTTCCCTCATGATAATTAAGATTTGTTAAAGCGTTATTCCTCTTTCAAATCTTTTGCCGTGAGAAGAACTGTGTCCATTCCATTCCAGGACTTGATTTTAATTGTGTAAATCAAACCATATGAAGTATCGTCGGTTAACCCATGGACATTCCGCATTATTTTCTCGCTTATTTGCGTTTGATAGAAAAAACGTCCGTCAGAGAGCGCAACCTCATAAGTTTCGCCGTAGAGTTTTCTGGGTTTACTTTGTAATCTTAACCCTCGAGTAAAAAACGTGGGTCTGGGGTTTCCTATTCCATGCGGCGCGAGAAGCTCAAGTTCCGCGATAAACGAAGCGGTCAAATCGGCAAATGTTATTTCCAAATCAAAGCCGACTTCTTTTTTCAACACATCGCTTGTCAGATATTTTTCGGCAAAACCTTGTATTTTTTCCCTGAATATTTGAATGTTGCTTTCTTTAATGGAAAGACCCGCCGCGAGTTCGTGCCCGCCATACGCGTCTAACAGATTTTCGCAGGACGCGAGCGCGTTAAAAAGATGAAAGCCTTTTATAGAGCGGCCCGAACCTCGTCCTTTACCATTCTCGGTGGAAATTACAATCGCGGGCAGCTCAAACTTTTCAACAAGTCTTGAGGCCACAATTCCAATAACTCCTCTATGCCAGCCTTCTCCCGAT
This sequence comes from uncultured bacterium, assembly GCA_964410905.1. Classification (GTDB taxonomy): domain Bacteria; phylum Omnitrophota; class Omnitrophia; order Omnitrophales; family Aquincolibacteriaceae; genus Aquincolibacterium. The sequence goes on from CAYPIR010000009.1 coordinate 75,478, forward strand.
ACGACCAAAACTTTTTCCCGATTAAAATTAACAGTCGCTTCTATTTTTCTTATCGCGTTTTGCGTCGCCTCGCGCTCGATTTTTTGTCGTTCTTTGTTTTCATCATCAAGAGCTTTCGCGATTTGCTCCGCTTCTTCTTTTGATTCGGTCATCAAAAGTTTTAGAGATTTATTCGCCGAGCTCATTCTGCCCGCGGCATTAATCCTTGGAGCAAGCATAAAGCCGACATGCGCGGTATCAATTTTGGACGTTTTGACTTTCGCGATTATCGCCAGCTCTCTAACTCCGACATTTTCTCTATTTGAAAGTTTATCAAGTCCAAACTTGACAAGAACGCGGTTTTCTCCGGTAAGTGGAGCCACATCGCTTATTGTGGAAAGTGCGACAAAATCCAAAAAATCAAACGCTTTGTCGCCGATGAGTTCTCGCGCAAACTTAAAAGCAAGTCCTGCCGCGGTCAAATCTTTAAAAGGATAGTCGCAATCATTTTGCTGCGGATCAACTATATATTCCGTGTCCGGAGCACCTTCGGCGGGAATGCGGTGATGATCGATTATCGCAAAATCAATACTCAAAGATTTAGCAAGTTCGACTTCGGTTTTAGCGGAAATTCCGCAGTCAATTGTTATAAATAATCCAACATTTTTTTCTTTAGCATACTTGACGGCGTTTTCGCTTACGCCGTAGCCGTCCGTTTCTCTCTCGGGCAAAAAAGTCTCAAATTTTGCTCCCAAAACCTTCAAAGTTTTTGCCATAATCGCGACGCTAGTTACGCCGTCAACATCGTAGTCTCCATGAACCAAAATTTTTTCTTTATTTTTTACGGCGTTCAAAATGCGGTCGCGGACTTTGTCAAAATTTTTCATCGTTCGCGGAGAATGGAGCGAAGTAAGTTTGGGGAAAAGAAACTCGTCTATTTGAGACGGTTCGATTTTTCGGACGGCAAGAAGTTCTAAAAATGTTTTTGTGAAATTAGGCACAAGGCTTATTTATCTCCAGATAAAAAAGACCCGTCGAATAGTTTTCAGCGGGTCTCTTTTGATGTTCACGGTTTATTTATGCGCTTTCCAATCAACCACGAGAGCGGACGCCACAAACACGGTCGAATAAGTTCCGATTAAAAATCCGAGTGTTAAAATAAACGCAAAATCAGAAATTGCTGCGCCGCCGAAAAACAGCAGAGCCAATGCTCCAAAAATCACTGTCAGCGTGGTTAAAACCGTTCGACTAAGCGTTTGATTTATCGTTAAATTCACTATGTCAATGAACGGAGTCTTGCGCATAAGTTTCAGGTTATCACGCAGGCGGTCAAATATAACAATAGTATCGTTGACCGAGAAACCGATGATTGTCATGATCGCGGCAACAGTAGCAAGGTTAATTTCTCTGCCGCAAAGCGCGTATACGCCAAATGAAAAAAGCGTGTCATGCACAAGCGCGATAACCGCCGCGAGCGCATATTTCCATTCAAATCGAAAGCCTACATAAATTAGAATACCAAGCCAAGACCACAAAATCGCCCAAAAAGCTTTGTCGCGTAAACTTCCGCTGACAGACGGGCCGACTTGATCAACTTTCTCAACCGCAAAGCCGTCTTTTCCGGCAGTAGCCTCTGCGGCAACGCTCACTTCATTAGGATTTCCCTCAGACATCTTTACCATGTAATGAGTGCTTTTTGAATCGCCCAATTGCTGCAGAACAACCGACTTAAGTCCTGATTTTTCGAGATGATCGCGGAACTCGGCGGGATCAATCTCTTTTTTAAAATCAACTTGGACATAAGAACCGCCGGTAAATTCCACGCTGTAATTTTTCGCGTGCGGCAAGGCAAATGCTAAAATGCCCAGCACCACGCAAATAGCTGAAAACCCATACGCCCAAAATCGTCCTTTAAGAAATGGAATATTAGGATTTTTAAAAATCTCAAGCATTTTAAAAACGCGGGTAGGATTTTTTTGAACAAGATAGTCAAAAATCACACGCGTAACAAAAATCGCCGAAAACATGCTGGCAATAATACCTATTGAAAGTGTTACGGCAAATCCTTGTATAGGACCTGTCCCAAATATAAAAAGCAGCACGGATGTGATAAGAGTTGTTAAGTTAGAATCGAAAATAGCTGAAAACGCTCGGTGATAACCCGCTGACACCACCGCACGCGCGGTTTTTCCTGTCGCGGCTTCTTCGCGCATTCGTTCAAAAATAAGCACGTTCGCGTCAACCGCCATACCAACTGATAAAATGAAACCAGCGATACCGGGAAGAGTTAATGTCTGTTCAAGCGCCGCCATGCTTCCTACAACCAAAATCACGTAAACAAGCAATCCGATATTGGCAATAACTCCGCACAACAAATAATAAGCGGGCATAAACACAATAACGAAAAGAACGCCAAAAAGACTCGCGCGAATGCCGCTTTCAATAGAATCGCGCCCAAGGCTTGGACCAATTGTTCTTTCTTCAACAACATTTACAGGAGCGGGCAACGCGCCGGCACGCAAAACAAGCGCGAGATCGCTTGCCTCAGCCGCTTTAAAATTTCCTGAAATTTGCGCGTTACCATTCGGAATGCGGTCGCGAATTACAGGCGCTGAATAAACTTGACCGTCTAAAACAATAGCAAGCCGTTTTCCAATATTTTGAAAAGTCACCTTATCAAAAATTTTCGCGCCTTCTTTATCAAACGATAACTGAACAATCGCGGAACCGTATTGGTCAAAACCGACCGACGCCGTTGTAAGACGCTCACCCGTCAAAACTGACGCGGCATTCAAAAGGACACTTTCATCAGTCGGGCTTCCTTTAATTTTTCTATATTCATAGCCCGCGGGGACTTTGCCTTCATCAGCTTGTTCAATAAGCGCAGGGTCTTCGGATACGATTTTGAATTCCAAGTGCGCCGCTTTCCCCGCGATTTCTTTGGCGCGTTCGCGGTCCGTTACGCCGGGAAGTTTTACCACAACTTGCGTTTTCCCTTGCGTAGTAATTTCTGGCTCTTTTACGCCGAACTCATCGATACGATTTCTAATAATTTCAGCGACACGATCGGCAACGTCTTTTTTCGCTGCGTCGGGAACCTTGTCCATATCAACCTGAAGCAAAAGCTGAACTCCGCCTTGCAAATCAAGTCCTAGATTTATTTTTTCCTGAGGCGGATACGCCTTCCAAAGCGAAAACGCGACAAGCGCGATAATCAGCAAAACCTTCCACTTATATTTTTCATTCATCTATTATTTCTCCTTTTTTATTTACTGACGAAGTCCGGTAATAGCACTTTTTAGAACTTCGATTTTTAAATCTGAATCTCCAACTGTCAATACAACGTAATCATCTTGAATGCTGGATACTGTCCCAAGTATTCCACCGGCAGTGATAACCTTATCGCCTTTTTTGAGCTGCCCAAGCATACTTTGTAATTCTTTTTGTTTTTTTTGCTGCGGTCTAATAAGTAGAAAATAAAAAATCGCGAACATTAAAATAATCGGCAGGAATTGAATTAGAGGATTTGGCTGCGCCGCGGCTTCGGTTGTTGCTTCAGCGGCATACGCGATAGATTCAAACATAGGACTTACCTTTCGTGTTATGAGACCGTTTAAGTCTCTTGTTATCTATTATTCGGATCAAACCTGTTCAAAAACTGTTTTTTGAATTGCGAAAATTTTCCTTCACGAATTTTTTTTCGCATCGACTTGACCAAATTTACAAAAAAATGAACGTTATGCAATGTAATAAGTTCCGCGCCCAATACTTCGTGGCTGTTTGTCAAATGCCTGAGATACGCTCTGGAAAAATTCTTACAGGTATAGCAATCACAATCTTTTTGAATCGGTTTGGGGTCCTCTTTATACCGCGTATTGCGGATAACCACAAGTCCGTCCGCGGTAAACGCCGTTCCATTTCTGCCGTATCTTGTCGGATTTACGCAATCGAACATATCCGCTCCGCGTTCAACTGCTTCAAAAAAATCCAGCGGAGTTCCAACGCCCATCAGATATCGCGGTTTATCTTCCGGCATTCGAGGCAAAATATCCGTCAACGCTTCGAGCATCTCAGGCTTCGGCTCTCCTACGCTTAAGCCGCCCAGTGCGTAACCGTCAAAACCAATTGCAACAGTCCGCTCAAGAGACTCGCGGCGCAAATCCTTGAATGTTCCGCCTTGCACGATGCCAAAAAGCGCCTGCGTTTTAAGTTTATGGCACTTTTTAGCCCTAGCAGACCAACGCAATGTTAAATTAACGGCTTTTTCTATCGCAAGTTTATCCTTAGTCGCGGCAGGGCATTCATCAAAAATCATAGCAATATCGCTTCCCAGCGTTTGCTGAATTTCCATCACTTTTTCCGGCGTTAAAAAAATTTCGCGGCCGTCAAAATATGAATTAAATTTCACGCCCTCTTCACTAATGCTTCGAAGTTTGCTAAGTGAGAAGACCTGAAATCCTCCGCTGTCGGTCAAAATCGGTCTATCCCACGCCATAAACTTGTGAAGACCTTTGAGTTTTTTTATAACTTCAAGACCGGGTCGAATAAAAAGATGATAGGCGTTTGAAAGAATGATTTCGGCGCCGGCTTCTTTTATATCGCGCGGCATCAGAGTTTTTACGGTGCCTTGCGTTCCTACGGGCATAAAAATAGGCGTTTCAAAACTGCCGTGAGAGGTTGTAACTTTACCTACGCGCGCATTTGTTTTTTTGTCTTTGGCTAGAAGTTTAAAATCAAATTGCTTTTTTACTTGTGTTGCCATTATCGTTTTTTCTTCTGAACTTTTTTCTTTGATTTAGCAAGCGGTTTTTCCCCCGCGAGCGCAGTCGGCATTATTTCCGAAATAGTTACTTTGCCTACGCCTTTTTTAACCACCGTAATATGCCTTTGCTCTGGAGCCGTAACTGTCGACTCGGGTTTTTGAGTCGTATTTTCTTTAACAGACGTATTATCTTGGTTTTTATGAACAAAAGGTTTTTTGCGATTAGTAAAACATGGCTTACAAAAAATCGGACGTTCTCCCGTCGGCTTAAACGGCACTTCGCATTCCTTCCCGCATTCAGCACAAATCGTTTTATACATAGGCCGTCCAAAATGTTTTTTCTCTTGCGGTTTTTGGTGTTGAAAGGGCTGCCCAGTTTGTTTGTTTACACCTATTGAAGGCGATTTAGGCAATGTGATTTTTTGCGCGGCTTGTGAAGAAAGCAATTTGTCGATTTTTTGATTAAGCAACAAAAACTGTTCTTCGGTCTTTTTAATGAACTCTTTTAAATCAATTTCAGAAACGATATTTTTTGAAGCCTCTCTAATTTTTTTCACAAACGCTTTCCTTTCATTAATTTCAATAAATAAGCATCGCGTCGCCGTAACTAGCGAACCGGTAGTTCGTTTGTAACGCAACATTATACGCGTTCATTGATTTTTCGTATCCTAAAAAAGCAGAAATCATCGCCAAAAGCGTGCTTTTGGGCATATGAAAATTTGTGATTATCGCATCGGCAATTTTGAATCTGTATGGAGGATAAATAAAAACAGATGTCTTATTTTGCCCGGTCTTTATCGTCCCGTCCTCACGCGCCGCCGATTCGAGCGCGCGGACACTAGTTGTTCCGCACACAAAAACTTTCCCGCCCGATTTTTTTACATTTTGAATAGCCGAGGCAGACTCAGTCGTAATTTCATAAGTTTCTTCAAACATTTTATGCTCTTCCACCGTCTCCGCCGTAATGGGTTGAAATGTTCCATAACTAACATGCAAAGTTATTGGAATAATTTTCACGCCTTGCGTCGCTATTTGCTTAAGCAACTCTTCATCAAAATGAAGCCCTGCTGTCGGCGCGGCAATCGCCCCCTCTTTTTCCGCGAAAACAGTTTGGTATCTTGCACGGTCGGAGGCTTCATCAGCACGATTAATATAAGGCGGAAGCGGCATATGCCCAAGCTCCCAAAGTTTTTCTCTTATATTTTCTCCATCAAATCTTAATCTTCTTTTCCCTGTTTGCGGGAGGGAATCATTGAGGACTCGCGCGGATAAATCTATTTTGTTCTGACTAAAATCTATCGTCTGTCCCGCCTTAATTCTTCCGCCAGGTTTCAACAGCGCTTCCCAAGTATTTTTTTCTATTTCTTTAAGAAGCAACACTTCAGCTTTTCCGCCGGTATCGCGAACTCCCAAAAGCCGCGCGGGCAAAACCTTCGTATTGTTGATAACAAGCGCGTCTCCCGACTTGAAAAAACTCGCTATGTCTTTAAAAATCTTATGCTCAATGTTTCCTGCTTCGCGGTCAACGCAAAGAAGTTTTGACTCCGTTCTTTTTTGCTTTGGGAATAATGCTATGCGGTCGTCTGGAAGGTTGTAGTCTAAATCCGATAATTTCATAAAAAAAAGATTTCGATTTTCTTCTTATCCTCGACTTTTTCGCCTTTCAAAATTTCAGGAACTGGCACGGAGTCTATTCTGAGCCCGCCGTCATTTTCAAGATACAGAGTATAAATGGAGCCCGGTAAAAACATCGTTCCCGGTGCCTCTATTTGCGCGTTTTTTATTTCTTCAGGCAATCGCTCTTTGGGAGACAAAGCATAATCCCAAAATTTTTTCCAAAGGTTGCTTTCAAATTTTGTTTCTTCTTCATCGACTTGATAGCCACGCGGAATTTTTCGCGCCTGCGTGATTTCAAACTCTTGCGTGTTCTTTCCATCAAGCGCGAAAGCCTTCATAAAAAGCGCCACGCTTTTACCGCGCAGCGCGTCGCCTTTTTCAATCAATTTATCGTTGAAACGAATCACAAAAGACTGAAACTGTAAAATGTTTCCATCAAATGTAAAGTATTTAGGCGCTAGCGATTTTCCCGCCGTGTCATATTCCAAAAATTTTATTGTGGTCTTAATCTTTTTTGTCGTCTCGTCATATTCACTTTTTGTCACCAAAACTTCAGCGCGGCGAGTGTCCGCTTTTAGCCGTGCAATCACTTCTTTTAATACGCGCTTTTCCTCCCGCCACTCATAAACTCCAATAACCAAAACAACCGTGCCGATTAAAAACAGCGCGGCCAGAATAAGATTGAAAATTTTTTTCGTTTTCATTTATCGCAATCCTTTTTTGTCAAACAAATATTGAAATAAAAAGATTCAAAATGTTTTGTAATCGTTGTAAAAATCAATACTTTCGCAGACAGATTTGTTAAGAGTTTTTTGTTTTTCGTCATTCCGCTTCGATGCCCAATGCATCGATACAGGAAGCACCGCAACCTTACGGTTG
>CAYPIR010000010.1:0-28217 GCA_964410905.1 uncultured bacterium
CGTTCCATACCTTGGGGTTAATACACAAAATCTTTAAAATTCGCTCTCACACAGAAGGTAACGGTCTATGGTATCATTCTCAATTAAGAGAAGAATTTTAATTGAAATTCACGGCAATTGCGATTATCATTCCGCTTCCTCCGAAAATTCTCTAGGGCTCGTAGCTCAGTTGGTTAGAGCACTACCTTGACATGGTAGGGGTCACAGGTTCGAATCCTGTCGGGCCCACCAGTATTAAACTTTTAGATTTTTCACCAGCCAATTTGTCGCACGAAGCACGCTGTTAGTTCTGTTTAAAAAAGATTTGGGCTTGCCACATAATAACGATTGCTGTTTATAGTAAATAGCTATTTTTCTTGCAAAGGTTTTATGAAAAAGTGGAAAAAATGGTTTTGGGTTTTTGGATTTCCTCCAATTCTTTGGATGCTTGTTATCCTAACAATGTCTTCAATACCCGGAAAGCATTTGCCTAATAGTTTTTGGCTGCATCAGTTTGGACATTTTGTAGAATATTTTATTTTCGGGATATTGTTTGCTAGAGGACTTGCGCATTTGAGAATTAGACTGAATATTTGGCAATTTGTTTTGCTCTCCGTTGTGCTGATACTGGTGTTTGCGAGTTTTGACGAGTGGCGGCAGGGTTGGACACCGGGCAGGCACGCGCGGCTTGATACGGTTTTTTTTGATGGAGTTTACGCGACTCTTGGAATTCTTTTGTATAGCCAAATCGTTTTTGCCATACTCGTGGTAAAAAAACATCACCTAAGACTGCGGCGCAACGCTAATACCGCGGAAGTTTGGTCGAATGAAAAGCTGTAAAAATTAAATCTATAAGAAAAAGAGTTGCGACTTTCTCGAAGCCTCGCTAAAATTCACACTTTAAATCAAACAAAGGAGGATTCTTATCCTGCCCGAATTTTTTGGGTATTTCAGAGATAGAAATAATAAGTATGTCAGACGTTAAGCAATACACTCCGCTTTATCGGCTGCGTCATTCCGCATCCCATATTCTTGCCCAAGCAGTTTTAGACCTTTTCCCCGGGACTAAATTTGCAATTGGTCCTGTAATTGACGATGGATTTTACTATGACTTTGATTTGAAGACGGCGTTTCAGGACGAAGACCTTGTAAAGATCGAATCGCGTATGCGTGAAATCGCAAAAGCAAAACAAGAGTTTTCTGAAAAAACTGTTTCAAAGGACGAAGCGCGCAAGTTCTTTTCAGAAAAAGGCGAAATTTATAAACTCGAACTTATTGAAGATATTCCCGGCGACACGGTCAATTTTGTCCAAAACGGAAATTTTACGGACCTTTGCGCCGGCGGACATATACAGAATACGCAAGAATTAAAAGTCTTCAAACTTTTGTCGGTAGCAGGCGCTTATTGGCGAGGCGATGAGAAGCGTCCAATGTTGCAGCGTATCTATGGCACGGCATTTCTTACTCAAAAAGAACTTGATGATTTTATTACGCAGCGCGAAGAAGCCCAGAAACGCGATCACAGAAAAATTGGCAAGCAACTTGGACTTTTTAGTTTCCACGAAGAAGGTCCGGGACTTCCATTTTGGAAACCAAAGGGACTTGTTCTAAAAAATACTCTCATCGCATTTATGCGTGAAAAACTCGCGGCTTACAATTATGTAGAAATAGAAACGCCTACGATTCTTCGCGATAAACTTTGGCGGACTTCAGGACATTGGGATAACTATCGCGAAAATATGTTCTTTTTGGAAAAAGACGAAGAGTCATACGCGCTGAAGCCAATGAATTGTCCGGGCGGTATGTTGGTTTATAAAGAAGAAAAGCACTCGTATCGCGAATTGCCTTTAAAAGTTGCGGAGTTTGGTAAAGTCCATCGATATGAACGCTCAGGAGTTTTGGCGGGGCTTTTTAGAGTTCGTGGTTTTACTCAAGATGACGCGCATGTTTTTACAACGCCGGAAGCGTTGCAGGCAAGCGTTGTCGAGATTATTCGGCTTACTGATGAAGTATACAAAACATTCGGTTTTGATTATCATGTGGAACTTTCAACTCGTCCCGCCAAATCTCTCGGCTCGGACGAGCAATGGGAAATTGCGACAAACGGACTTCGCCGCGCGCTTGATGAACTTAAAATAGCTTACAAAATCAACGAAGGCGATGGCGCGTTTTATGGTCCTAAAATTGATTTTCATTTAAAAGACGCGATTGGCAGAACTCTTCAATGCGGAACAATTCAACTTGATATGAGTTTGCCCGAACGGTTTGATTTGAGTTATGTCGCCGAGGATGGAAAAGACCATCGCGTAATTATGCTTCACCGCGCGATACTTGGAAGTCTGGAGCGGTTTCTTGGTATTTTGATTGAGCATTATTCCGGAGCGTTTCCCGTGTGGCTCGCGCCGGTTCAGGTGCGTATTGCCACAATCGCCGATAGGCATAATGATTACGCCGCTCAAATTGTCGCGCGGCTTCAATCAGAAGGACTCAGAGTTGAAACTGATTTGCGTCCGGAAAAAATCGGTTATAAAATTCGCGAGGCGGAAATGCTGAAAACTCCGTATACATTTGTAGTCGGAGACAAAGAACAAGAAAATGAACAAGTAGCGGTGAGAAAACGCGGTCGTCAAGATTTGGGAGCGCAAGCTTTGGACGAAATTATCGCCGCTATAAAAGAAGAAATAGCGCGGAAAAAATAAATACCAACAAATAAGGAGGCATGTTGTCAACTAGTCCACAAAAAGTTCGAGCAAATGAGCGTATCCGCTCGCCGCAAGTGCGTTTAATCGGTTCTGGCGGAGATCAACTTGGCATTGTTTCATCCCAAGACGCGCTGCAAAAAGCGCAGGACGAAGGTTTGGATCTCGTTGAGGTTTCAGGTGGTTCTGTTCCGCCCGTTTGCCGCATTATGGATCTTGGAAAATATCTTTATACGTTGGAAAAGAAGGAAAAAGAATCTCGCAAGAAACAAAAAACGGTCGACATTAAAGAAATTAAAATGACGACCAAAATTGACGAAAACGATTATCAAACCAAACTTCGTAACGCTCGGCGGTTTATCGAACGCGGCGACAAAGTAAAGCTTGTTGTTTTTTTTCGTGGCCGCGAAATTGTTTATGTGGATAAAGGGAGACAACTTATAGCCAGGTTTGTGCAAGACCTTTCAGATGTCGCAGTGGTCGAGCGGAATGATGGTCTTGAAGGAAAAGCCATTATGCTTTATTTGACTAAGGCTGCTCCTGCTAGTAAAAAGAAAGAAAAAAAGGAAGAACCAAAACCGGCTTCCAATACATCAACCATTCCGGCAAGTTCTACAGATGAGCCGGCGAAGACTGAATAAGGAAACTCTTATGCCTAAGATTAAGACTAAGAAAGCAATGAAAAAACGTTATCGTGTTACAAAAAACGGAAAAGTTTTGGCCAGCAAAACCCTGCGCCGCCATATGCTGACCGATCGCAGCCCTAAGAAAAAGCGTCAGTTGCGCCGCGGTATTCAAGTAGGGAAAACGCATGTTAAGGCTGTGCTGCTTAATTTGCCTTACGAAGGTTAAAATCCAGAAATAATAGCCATTAAAAAAGGAGTTAGAAATGCCTAGAACAACCAACACCCCAGCATCACGAAAAAGAAAGAAAAAAGTTTTTAAACGGGCAAAAGGCTTTGTCGGCGGACGCGGAAGACTTTTAAGAACGGCAAAGGAAACTATCGCGCGCGCGATGGCTTTTGCTACTCGCGACCGTAAGCAGCGCAAACGCCATTTCCGTGTTTTATGGAACGCGCGTATTAACGCGGCGTGCCGTTTGAGCGGAATTAGTTACTCGCGTTTTATTGACGCGCTCAAAAAGGCGAATGTGAAATTAAACCGGAAATCGCTTGCGGAAATCGCGGCGCGCGATGAAAAGTCTTTTGGGGAAATAGTTAATTTCGTTAAGGCTGTCAAAAAAGCCTAAAAATTGTTTTTGAAAAATGGATTCCTGCGTCGCTGAATTAGTTGCATAGGCAGGAATCCATTTTATCGTTTAATGTCAGTTGTGGAGACGCGATGAAAGAGTTGATTCTAAAAGTTGAGGCTGAAGCCAAAGAAGAAATGTCGGCAATTGATTCTGCCGATAAAGTGGAAATTTTCCGCGTTGGGTATCTTGGCAAAAAGGGGAAACTCACGGAGTTGTTTAAAGGGCTTGGCGGCGTTCCCGCGGAACAAAAAAAAGAAATTGGCGAAGAACTTAACCGCGTAAAAAAACTTCTTGAAACAGCCGTTGATGAATTACGACTGAAAAGTTTTTCCTCGAAAAAATTTCATACGACTTTTGACGAAACTCTTCCCGGTATTTTACCTTCTCAGGGTTCTGTCCATCTTTTGAGACAAACAATAGATGAAATTTCCGCGATTTTTTCTCGTATGGGATTTGAAACGGTAGAAGGACCGGAAATAGAAACAGAGTTCAATAATTTCACGGCGCTCAATGTTCCGCTTGATCATCCTGCCCGCGATGCCTTTGATACTTTTTACACAGAACGCGGACAAGTTTTAAGGTCGCAGACATCGCCCGTCCAAGTTCGCGTTATGAAAGATCGCAAACCGCCGCTTAAAATTATCGCGCCCGGCAGAGTTTATCGTCCGGATACTGTTGACGCGAGCCACTCATTTATGTTTCATCAATTGGAAGGTTTGATGGTTGATGATAAAACAACATTCAGCGATTTGAAAGGCGTTCTGCATCTTTTTTTGCGGGAACTTTTTGGCAGCGACATTAAACTTCGTTTTCGTCCGCACTTTTTTCCATTTACTGAACCAAGCGTTGAAGTCGACATTCAGTGGGAAAAAGGCTGGCTTGAAATTCTTGGCGCGGGCAGTGTTGACCCCAATGTGTTTGACGCGGTCGGATATGATTCTTCGCTTGTTCATGGCTTCGCGTTCGGGCTTGGCATCGAGCGCATTACTATGCTTCGACACGGCATAAACGATATCCGCCACTTCTACGAAAACGATTTGCGATTCCTTAGGCAGTTTCCATGTTAATGAAATGCATAAATAACCCAAGCATATTGTAACTGCGGCATTGTTAAAGTTTTAGCTTTGATAAATTATTTATATCAAATTTAAATAAGGAAGGGATATGGAAAGCAGACAAGGTTATGTGTATGTTTTAACAAATCCAAGCTTCCGGGAAGATTGGGTAAAAATTGGTAAAAGTAGCCGCTCGCCTAATGTTCGTTCAAAGGAATTGGATAATAGTTCCGTCCCCTTGCCGTATGAAATTTATGCAACATTAAAATCTGAAAAATTTAATGAAGCAGAACAAAAAATCCACAAATTTGTTAAGAAACTTAATCCCAATTTAAGAATTAGAGCGAATAGAGAGTTTTTTAATATTAAGCCAGAAGATGCTGCCGAAATATTGGAAGATATTGCGGAGTTGATAGACGATGCGGAAGTCGAATATTGGAAAGATGGAAAAGTTGTAGCCCCTACCGGAAGTGGTTCGGATAACGGCGATGAAAGAAAATGCAAGAAAATAGCAAATAGGTTTAGTTTTTACGAAAAAGGGCTTGAAGACGGCGACAGGATATATTTTGTCGCGGACAAAAATATTTCCGCGGTTGTGTCTGGAGAAAGGGAAGTGATTTTTGAAAATAAAACATGGAAATTATCTCCTTTGGCTTACGAACTTTTTAAACGCAGAAATGAACTGAATACAAGCGGCGCTTATCACGGCACCGCGTATTTTATGTTCAATAATAAAAAGGTGAAGGATTTATAAATGTCCGATGCTATGCTTATACAGGTCAATAATTTTAATGATTGAGGGAATTCTAAATGAAAGTTAGTGTTGATTGGTTAAAAGAGTTTGTGAAGATGTCGCCGCCTGTCGCGCGGGTTGCGGACAGGCTTACTCTTGCGGGACTTGAGGTCAAAAAGTGCGAACAAATTCAGTCGCCACAAGACACGGTTTTTGAGATTGAAATTACATCAAATAGAGCCGATTGGCTTTCTCACTGGGGAATTGCCCGCGAAATCGCGGCGGTAGAAAATCTTTCATTAAAGTCTCCCGAACTTGACCAAGAAAAAAACAAACAGCCCGCGAAAGGCTGGACGGTTTCGATAAAAGACATTATTGCTTGCCCGTATTATTCCGGTGCGTTGATAGAGGGAATTATGGAAACTAAAACGCCGGAGTTTATTGTCAACAGACTTGCGGCGTGCGGAATCCGCAGCATTAACTTAGCCGTTGATATTACCAACTATGTGTTGATGGAAACGGGACAGCCGCTGCACGCTTTTGATGCCGACCTTTTGAATGGAACGGAAATTTTTGTCCGCAAAGCAAAAGCGGGTGAAAAATTTCTTGCGATAAATGGCGCGACTCTAAGTCTTAAACCTGATGACCTTGTAATTGCGGATAAAGACAGAGCGATCGCTCTCGCGGGCGTAATGGGCGGAAAAGAAACCGAGATTGCCAATAGAACACGCAATGTTTTTCTTGAGTCCGCGTTTTTTAATCCAACTCGTGTCCGAAAATCCGTCCGCGCGCATCAGTTGTCTTCCGACTCCTCATATCGTTTTGAACGCCGAGTCGATCCCGAAGGCGTTGATGTGGGGCTTCACCGCGCGATTTATCTATTTCAAAAATATGCGAAACCGCGGACGATTAGCGCTGTGGTAAAGGCGGGCGATTTGCCTTTGCAGGAGGTAAAAAGCGTTCAATTGAAATCAAGCGATGTGAAAAACATTTTAGGTGTTGAGCTAAAACCAAATCAAATCGTTTCCATATTGGCTAGGCTTGGGCTTGACGCTAAGCTGTTTTCTGAGGGGATTTGGAAAGTCGCGATTCCGTCGTTTCGTCCCGATCTTACGCGTCCTGTAGACTTAGTTGAAGAAATCGCGCGCATTTATGGTTATGAAAATATTCCCGAAACTTTGCCTTCGCAAATTCCGCTCGCTGTTGGCGAATCGCCGAGATTGAAACTTGAAAGAAAACTCCGCAACTTTTTAGCGGGCAGCGGACTTTCTGAAACCGTAACCTTCAGCCTTATCTCTGATACTGGGCTCAACGCGGAAAAAGATTTATCAAACGCGGTTAGAATTACAAATCCTCTTCATCACGAAACGCATTGGATGCGGCCGACTTTCGCGACAAGTCTTTTGACGGTTATTCAAAAAAATATAAATGCTGGAGCGAAATCTGTTCCGATTTTTGAAATCGCCAACGCCTACAGCATTCCCGATATTCACAAACACCCGTTGGAAGAACGCGTTTTAGCGATAGCTCTTTACGGCAAACGGACTGAAGGAACTTGGCTTGATGCTTCGCGGGATGTTTCGTTTTACGATTTAAAAGGAATTGTTGAAGCGGTTTTTCGCACTGCGGGAATAGCGGAAACTTGCACGGCAGAATTGAAAAAAAGTTTTTTGATCGCAGAAACCGCGAAAGAAATTCGAATATGGCAAACTCCGATAGCGTTTTGGGGCGAAATCACAAGCGAAGTCCGCCAAAAATGGGGAATTAAAGAGCCGGTTTTTTACGCGGAAATAAAATTGGATGAGCTTTTGAAGAAGTCGCGGGAAGTTCGCGAGTTTAAAGAATGGACAAAATATCCTTCCATTGAACGCGATTTTTCATTAGTTGTTCCTGACACAGTAAAAGGAGGCTCGCTCATCGCGGAAATTCAAGCGCTTGGCGGTGGACTCATTCGCGAAGTAGTTCTGTTTGATCTGTTCCGCGGCAAGCGTGTTCCGCAAGGCTACAAAAACTTGGCGTTTCGAGTGGTTTATCAATCTGCGGAGCGAACGCTTGTCTCATACGAAATTCAAGTTTTACATGAAAAAATTGCTGATACGCTGATAAAAAAATATCAAGCTGCGTTCCAAGTCTAAAAGTAAATAGTTGGAAGTTTTTTCATAAGTTTTGTAAAATTTCGAAAATGATTTTTTTCCTACCGATAAGATTTATTGCGGGATTCGTATAATGGTAATACACGAGCTTCCCAAGCTTGTAACACGGGTTCGATTCCCGTATCCCGCTCCACCATGAATGCCTTCCGCTTCATTGACCACGCCCAAGAAGAAGTATAGAATACGCAATCTTTTTGTGAGCTTGTCGTAACTTCTCTTATTTCAATCTATAAAGGATAATTTATTTATGTCTACGTCTGATTACGGGCATCGGTTTCTCCCCAAAGATTCTCTAGATGAAATTAAAACAAATTTTACCGAAGGTCGTAAGGTTCGTGTCGCCGGACGGCTTATGACGCGGCGCGATATGGGGAAAAGCACGTTCGCGGATTTAAAAGACGAAGGTGCGCGAATGCAAATTTATGCCAAAAAAGATATTCTGGGGGATGAAGCGTATAAGGCATTTACGGAGTTGACGCTGGGCGACATCGTTGGGCTTGAAGGTGAACTTTTCAAAACGAAACACGGTGAGCCTACAATAAAAATTACTAAATACGAACGCCTTTCCAAAATTGTCAGAACGCTCCCTGAAAAATGGCATGGACTAAAAGACGTTGAAACTCGTTACCGCCATCGTTATGTAGATCTAATAGCCAACGATGAAGTCCGCACGACATTTAAAGCGCGAAGTCGCATAATCCGCGAAATACGCGCGTTCTTGGACGGACAGGGTTTTATGGAAGTTGAGACTCCGATGCTGCAGGACATTCCGGGAGGCGCGCGCGCGAAACCATTTGTTACGCATCATCATACGCTTCACGCGGATTTGTATCTTCGCATTGCTCCTGAGCTTTATCTCAAAAGGCTATTGGTGGGAGGTTTTGAAAAAGTCTATGAGATAAACCGCAATTTCCGCAACGAGGGGATTTCTGTCCGTCATAATCCCGAGTTTACGATGATGGAACTTTATCAAGCCTATGCCGACTACGAAGATATGATGAATATAACGGAAACGCTTGTGCATAATTTGGCGATTTCACTTTATGGAAAAGATGAAATTCCGTTTGGCGATAAAATTTTGAATTTGAAAAGACCTTGGAAACGCGTGTCGTTTTATGGCGCGTTGAAAGAAGCTACAGGCGTAGACTTCCGGACGGCAAACTTGCGAGACGAAGCGAAGAAGCTTCATATTGAAGTAACTCCGGATATGGAAGACACGGATATTTTGGATGAGATTTTTGGTGAAATGGTAGAAAAAGATTTTTGGGATCCCGTGTTTGTTACCGACTATCCAACGTCCATGTCGCCGCTGGCTAAACAAAAAGAAGATGACCCCGAGCTCGTCTATCGCTTTGAGCTTTTTATAGCGAAAATGGAAATCGCGAACGCGTTTTCGGAGTTAAACGATCCGGTTATCCAGCGTGAACGCTTAACGGCGCAAAAAGAACTCATCGGCGAACATAAGAAAATCGATGAAGACTTTTTGATGGCGCTTGAATACGGAATGCCTCCGGCGGGCGGATTGGGGATTGGCATTGATAGACTTGTAATGCTTTTGACCAATCAAATTTCTATTCGCGATGTGCTTTTATTCCCGCAGCTGAAACCAGAAAAAAAATCGGCAGCGCAAACGGAAGAGAAAGAATAACTTTATGGGATTCGTTGGTTTTATAGCCAAACGCCATTTAACTCGGCGGCACAAATCGGGATTTATCTCGCTGATTTCCCTTATCTCTGTCGGAGGCGTGGCAATTGGTGTTATGGCGCTTATTGTCGTGCTTGCCGTAATGAGCGGGTTTGATACGGAACTAAAGCGAAAAATCGTGGGAGTTCAGCCGCATCTTCGTATCGAAAAAACCGGCGGAATTGAAAATGTTTCCCATGATTTAGAGAAAATCGCAGAGCATAAAATTGATGGGATTGCTTCAATCGCGCCGTTTGTTGAAGGTCAGGCAATTTTGCGCAGCGCGTCCAACGCTACCGGTGTTATCGTAAAAGGAGTTGACGCGGGGAAAGAAGACTTGAGTATTTTTGCCGGGCATGTTATTTCCGGCGAGCTTAATTTTGACGAAACTGTCCAATACGAACAAAAACGGTCTTTGGGCATATTTAAGAAGACTGTTGAAATTAGAACGGGCGGAATTGTTATTGGAGAAAATTTGGCGGCGCGCTTAGGAGTCCGTATCGGCGATGAACTTCATATGATTTCGCCGACTCTCGAAAAAGAAGAAGGCTTTTTGGCGTTTCCGACACGAGTGAAAACTTTCGCGTTTTATGTTAGAGGTATTTATCGCGTCGGGATGAATGATTTTGACAGCTCCCTCGCGCTAATTGATATTGGACAAGCTCAGCAGGTTTATCAGCTGGGGAGTTCTGTTACGGGTATTAGCCTGCGATTTCAAAATGTTGATGACGCGGAAAAATACAAATGGGTTTTGGCGGGAAGTTTTACGCCCGATTATTATTTCCGTTCTTGGTATGATATGAATCAAAACTTTTTCCAGGCGCTGAAGGTTGAAAAAAGCGTGATGACGATTCTTCTAAGCCTCATTATTTTAGTCGCGGCATTTAATATTATCTCAACTCTCATGATGGTTGTGATGGAGAAGACTCGCGATATCGGGATTTTACGGGCGCTCGGCGCGACACGAATGAGCGTACGCCGGATTTTTGTTAACGAAGGATTTTGCATTGGCTCGCTTGGGATTATTTTGGGCGCGGTTTCAGGGCTTTTGCTCGCTTACAACCTTAATCCCGTTGCGGGTTTTATAAAACGGACAACGGGGCTTGAAGTTTTTCCAAGCGATATTTATCTTTTTGACCGTATTCCTTCAGAGGTGCATTTGCCCGACGTTGCCGTTATTGTCGGGTTCGCATTTTTAGTGGCAGTGTTCGCGGGACTTTATCCTGCCAATCGCGCGGCTAGCCTTAATACGGCGGAGGCGTTGCGGTATGAATAATAAAAACGCGGCCACGCCATCCAATGTTTTGATTTTCGCCGAAGGGGTTTCTAAAAAATTTAAGACACCCGCCGGAACGCTTGAGATTTTGAAATCGGCGCGGATTGCGGTTGAAAAAGGAGAATTGGTTTTTATCACGGGAAAATCCGGATGCGGAAAATCAACATTTTTGCATATTTTGGGCGGGATTGACCGTGCGTCCAAAGGCAACGTGTTTTTAAACGGCAAAAACATTTTAAAAATGTCTGAAGGGAAACTTGCCAAGTGCCGCGCTAAACAAATTGGATTTGTGTTTCAATCGTATCATCTTTTGCCCGAACTCACGGTGTATGAGAATGTCCTTTTGCCGACTTTGATTGGCGGACGAAAAAATCAGGATTGGGTTGAAGAGGTTCTAAAGCGTGTCGAATTGTGGGAAAGACGCGGACATTTTCCTTCCGCGTTATCCGGTGGGGAACAGCAGCGAACAGCGATCGCGCGCGCGCTTGTAAACAAACCCGAAATTGTTCTTTGCGATGAGCCCACGGGGAATTTAGACCCTGAGACGGCGGATTCTGTCATGAATCTTTTAATGGAATTAAATAAAAAAGAAGGACAAACTTTTTTGATTGTAACACATGATGAAGACTTGGCGGCGAAAGGCTCCTCGGCATATAAATTACAGGACGGGGTTTTGATAGCAAGATAGAAATACATAAGTTTGTTATTAACAAAGGAGGGTTTTGTGGAAAATCAAGTTTATGTTGACGGGAAATGGTATGACAAAAGCCAAGCGAAGGTTTCGGTTTTTGATCACGGGCTTCTGTATGGCGATGGAGTTTTTGAAGGGATCCGTGCTTATGACAATAGAGTGTTTAAACTTGACGAGCATTTAAAACGTCTTTGGGAATCTGCTCATACAATTACGCTTGAAATTCCCATAACCATGGCGGAACTGAAACGCGCGATTGTCGAAACGCTTAAGAAAAATAAACTCGCGGACGCCTATATTCGAGTTGTTGTGACGCGCGGCGAGGGTGACCTTGGTTTGTCTCCATGGCTTTGTCCCAAAGCGACCGTGATTATTATCGCTGATAAGATTAACCTTTATCCAAAAGAGCTTTATCAAAACGGGCTTTCGATGATAACTGTTCCGACCGTTCGGAATCTTGTCGAAGCGGTAAATCCCGCGATTAAAAGTCTTAATTATTTAAATAATATTATGGCGAAAATTGAGGCTAAAAATGGCGGATGCATGGAAGCGCTTCTTTTAAATCCTCAGGGCTACGTTGCCGAATGCACCGGCGATAATATTTTTATGATTAAGAAAATCGGCAAGAAAGATACTCTTAAAGATTATGAGCTTTTGACACCGCCGACATATTTAGGCGTTTTACGCGGCATTACGCGGCAAGCCATGATTGAGCTGGCAAAGAAAATTGGCCTGCCTTTTTCAGAAAGAGTTTTGACGCGTCTTGATCTTTACAACGCGGATGAGGCGTTTTTGACCGGAACGGCCGCGGAAATTATCCCGGTTGTTGAAATTGATGGAAGACAAATTGGGAAGGGTGTCCCCGGCAAAATCACAAAAACATTGCTAAAAGAATTTCACACGTTAACTAAGCATGACGGCGAAAAATACACGCTATAGGAAATTTTAAGCCTATGATTTGCAACATTTGCGGGACAAAAGAAGCAACGATTCATTTGACAGAAATTATTAACGGCAAAATGACAGAGGTGCATATCTGCGAAAACTGTGCCGAAGAAAAAGGCACGGAATTTAAAACATATTTTAATTTTCAAGATTTTGTTTTGGCCGCGAGCGGAGAACAAGCGCTGGGAAAATCTGCGCCAAGAAAATCCGCTATTGTTTGCAAGACTTGTAAAATGGCGTATCAAGAATTTGTGAAAAACGGAAGACTGGGTTGCGCGGATTGTTACAGCTCTTTTCGCAAACCGCTTGAACTTTTAATTAAGCAAGTTCAGCGTTCGGATTATCATGAAGGCAAACGGCCTTCGCAGACCAAAAAAGAAAAGCAGTCATCATATTCGCTCAAGCAGCTTCAGGAGAAACTTCGCAAAAGTATTCAAGAAGAAGCGTTTGAGGAAGCCGCGAAAATCCGTGATCAACTCAAACTCGCTGAAGAAAAATTACAGAAAAAGAAAGAAGACGAGAAATGAACGAGGTCGATTTCTTTTTATCGCAAAATGTCTCGTGGCTTCAGGCTACGGGCGCGGAAAGCGATGTTGTAATTAGCTCGCGAATTCGTTTGGCCCGTAATATAAAAAAATATCCGTTTTTGACAAAGCTAAATTCAGATGAAAAACAATTTATTTTGGCGGATGCGGAACGCTCGGCAAAAGAAATTTTTACGGACAACAAAGCATTTTTTATCAAAAACTTGGCTATTAAGAATATTGACAGACAATTTCTTTTAGAACGTCATTTGATTAGCAAAGAACTTTTCGCGACGCAAACTGATTGTGCCGCAATTATTACGCGAGATGAACAAACGAGTATAATGGTCATAGAAGAAGACCATTTAAGATTGCAGACGTTCAAATCGGGGCTTAATTTAAAAGAAGCGTGGAAAATTGCCGACGAGACAGACAATAAGTTTGCGAAAACTTTAGAGTTTGCGTTTGACTCGAACTGGGGTTATTTGACTGCGTGTCCTACAAATGTGGGAACGGGGCTTCGCGCCTCCTGCATGCTGCATTTATCGGGGCTTGTTCTAACTAAACAAATTCAACAAGTTTTACAGGCTATTTCAAAATTAAACCTTGCAGTTCGCGGACTTTATGGAGAAGGCTCTCAAGCGGTTGGAAATTTTTTTCAGTTTTCCAATCAAGTTACGCTTGGGCAGTCGGAAGAAGAAATAATAGCCAATCTTGAAAGCGTAATACAGCAGGTTGTGAATCACGAACGCGAAGCGCGTGAAAGTTTAAAGAAAAAACGTAAAATTAAAGTCGAAGACCACATTTGGCGGGCATTGGGTGTTTTGAAATCGGCGCGCGTGATTAGTTCTGAGGAAACAATTCAATGGCTGTCCTTAGTTCAACTTGGGATTGACATGGAAATTTTAGATATGCCTGTAGATCGTGGCCATCTTAATCAGATTTTTCTTTCGATGCAGCCGGGACATTTGCAAAAAACAAACGGTGGAGAGTTGAGTTCGGAGGCTAGGGACGCCTGTCGTGCGGCATTGCTTAGAAAGTTTTTTCAACCGTTTAAGATTTAATGCATATAAAATTGTTAATTTGTGCCGTGTTCGCGCCGAAAAATACACGCAGTATTCTTTTAAAATTGTTTTAGTTAACTTGATTTAATTTTGGGAGGATAAACATGTTTGATCGTTTTACAGAACGAGCTCGAAAAGTCATTATTTTAGCAAAAGAGGAAGCGAAGCGTTTTAATCACGATTATATCGGGACAGAACATATTTTGCTTGGGCTTATAAAAGAAGGCGAAAGTGTTGCCGCCGCGGTGCTGCAGAATCTTGGTCTTTCGCTAGATACTATTCGTCTTGAAGTCGAAAAATTGGTTCAGTTTGGGCCCAGCACGATTGTTTCGGGCGATATTCCATTCACGCCTAAAGCAAAAAAAGTAATTGAGCTGGCGATGGATGAAGCTCGCAGGCTTGGCCATAATTATGTTGGAACGGAGCATTTATTACTTGGACTTATAAAAGAAGGCGAAGGCGTCGCGAGCCACGTTTTGCTTAATGTCGGGCTTGATTTGAATAAAGTTCGCGCGGAAGTAATAAAGCTGCTTGGTTCCGCAACTCCGTCAAATGAACCGGGCGGGCTTCCTTCGGGTATGGGAATTCCAGGTGCTGGACCTGCCGGGAAATCTAAAACCAAGACGCCGGCGCTTGACGCGTTTGGCCGAGATTTATCGCAGCTTGCGCGCGAAGGTAAACTTGATCCTGTTGTCGGAAGAGCCGATGAGATTGAGCGTGTAATACAGATTCTTGCCCGAAGGACAAAGAATAATCCCGTGCTGCTGGGCGAAGCGGGAGTTGGCAAAACAGCTATTGTCGAAGGATTGGCGCAAAGAATAATTTCGGGCGATGTGCCGGAAATTCTTGCCGATAAGCGCATCGTTGTTTTAGACCTTGCTGCAATGGTTGCCGGGACGAAATATCGCGGACAATTTGAAGAACGCATTAAAGCCGTGATGGATGAAATCCGCAGAACCGAAAATGTAATGATTTTTATTGATGAAATTCATACGCTTGTCGGCGCGGGCGGCGCTGAAGGCGCGATTGACGCGTCAAATATTTTGAAGCCATCGCTTTCGCGCGGAGAAATCCAGTGCATTGGCGCGACAACTCTTGATGAATACCGCAAATATATTGAAAAAGATTCCGCGCTTGCCCGTCGTTTTCAAACTGTCGTGGTCGATCCTCCTTCCGTGGAAGACACAATCCAAATCTTGAAAGGTCTCAGAGATAAATACGAAGCGCATCACCGCGTTAAGATTTTGGACGAAGCGCTTGAGGCATCCGCGAAACTTTCAGACAGATATATTTCCGGGCGGTTTTTGCCGGATAAAGCAATTGATATTATCGATGAAGCGGCATCGCGCGCGCGGCTTTCTGTTACCACAATGCCAAAAGATTTTAAAAAAGTGGAAACGGAAATTGAGGCTCTCAGACGCGAAAAAGAAGCGTCTATTAAAGCGCAGGATTTTGAAAAGGCCGCCAAAATGCGTGATGATGAACGCAAAGCCAAAGAAGAACTTCAGAAGATGAAAAAAAGCTGGAAAGAGTCAAAGTCTGAAGTTGAAGTTCAAGTTAATGCTGAGGACATCGCGTTTGTGGTATCAAAATGGACGGGAGTTCCGCTATCAAGGCTGGAAGAAAAAGAGACCTCGCGGCTTCTCAAAATGGAAGACGCGCTTCACAAAAAAATCATCGGACAAGAAGAAGCGATTAGAGCAATATCTAACGCTGTTAGGCGTTCCCGATCGGGGCTTCGCAATCCTAAACGCCCAATAGGCTCGTTTATTTTCTTAGGACCTACAGGCGTGGGAAAAACTCTTTTGGCTAAGGCTCTTGCGGATTTTATGTTCGGCGATTCTGAAGCGGTGGTTGTTGTCGACTGCTCGGAATACGGCGAAAAATTTAATGTCTCAAGGCTTGTCGGCGCGCCTCCAGGATATGTGGGATATGAAGAGGGTGGACAACTTACCGAGAAAGTTCGTCGCCGTCCGTATTCCGTGGTGCTGCTTGACGAAATAGAAAAAGCGCATCCTGATGTGTTCAACATTCTTTTGCAATTGATGGAAGAGGGCCGCCTTACGGATTCTCTTGGACGAAAAGTGGATTTTCGTAATACGATTGTGATTATGACATCAAATGTCGGCGCGGATCTTGTCCGCAAACAAGGTGATTTGGGGTTTGCTCCTAAAAAAGATGATCTTAATTTTGATAATCTAAAGAGCAAATTGCTGGACGAGGTTAAAAAGTCTTTTCGTCCGGAATTTTTAAATCGCGTTGACGACACGATTGTGTTTCATCCATTGTCTCGGCAGGACTTGGAACAGATTATTCAAATCGAACTCAAAGAGGTTCAAGAACGTCTTAAAGACAAAAAGATGGATCTGGTTTTGAACGATCAAGCGGTAAAGTTTTTAATTGATCAAGGCTACGACCCTGTGTTCGGAGCGCGGCCTCTAAAGAGAACCATTCAGAGATATATTGAAAATGTTCTTGCTGAGGAAATTTTGAGCGGTAAATTTAATGATGGCGATAAGATTCTCGCGGAGTTAGCGGGCGATAGAATAGATTTTCAAAAAGCGGAGTAATATGTCTCACTATAAAAATTTACAGTCGATCGCGTCGTTTAGAGCGTGGGTGCGGAAATTTGACGATGGCTGCCGCGAATTTTTTGGAAATGCCGGAGGAATCTCGCTTCTTTTTAAAGAAGCGGTTTTGTTTATTTTTACAAGAAGAATTCGTTGGCAGGCGACGCTTGATCAAATGAACAAAATAGGCGTTATGTCCTTGCCACTAGTTTTTTTAACCTCGCTTTTTACGGGTGTTGTTCTTGCCTTGCAATCCGCGTATCAGCTTAAACTTTTTTCGGCTGAGCAGTTTACATCCGACCTTGTTTGTGTATCTCTTTGTCGTGAACTCGGACCTGTTTTGACGGCAATGGTTGTGGCAGGCCGAGTCGGAGCGTCAATCGCGGCAGAACTTGGAACTATGAAAGTAACAGAACAAATTGACGCGCTGAAAGCGCTTGCCACAAGTCCCGTTCAATATTTAGTTGTTCCTCGTTTTATAGCGGCTGTTTTTATGCTCTTTATACTGACGATTTATGCCGATTGCATCGGTATGTTCGGAGGATACGCTATTACGGTTTTTAAACTTGATATGAGTCCGCAAATTTTTATAAAGCGCGCGATTAAGGCATTGCTTGTAAAAGACGTGGTTACCGGGCTTATTAAATCGTTCTTTTTCGGAGCAATCATTTCTATTGTCGGATGCTACTTTGGATTTAAGGCAAAGGGCGGCGCCGAGGGCGTGGGGAAATCCACAATGCTTTCAGTGGTGGTTTCGCTCATTTTAGTAATTGCGGCTGACGCGATTTTTACCGCGTTATTTTATTTCTTCTAGAGGTAATCGTGATTGAAATTCAAAATGTCCACAAATGGTTTGGTTCCAGCCACGTTTTGCGCGGAGTCAATTTGACCATAAATGAAGGCGAAACGCTTGTCATCATCGGCCGTTCCGGATGCGGAAAAAGTGTCCTTTTAAAACACATTATGGCAATTCTTGAACCCGACCAAGGCGACATTTTGATTGACGGAAAATCAATGTTTAAAATGACGGTTGAAGAGCAAGATCAATTTCGTATGCGGCTTGGAATGCTGTTTCAAGGCGCCGCGCTTTTTGATTCGCTTAATGTTCGTGAAAATGTGGGATTTTCTTTATATGAGCATACGCGGCTTTCAGATGCTGAGATTAACGGACGAGTGAAAAAAAACTTAGGTTTAGTTGGGCTTTCTGATATAGAAGAACAAATGCCCGCGAGTCTTTCCGGCGGCATGAAAAAACGCGTGGGACTGGCGCGCGCGATTTGTAACGAGCCTAAAATTATTCTTTATGATGAGCCTACGACCGGGCTTGATCCTATTAACGCGGACGCGATTAATGATCTTATTATTCATATGCAAGAGGAGCTTAGAGTTATATCTGTTGTCGTAACTCACGATATGACCAGCGCGTATAAAGTCGCGGATAGAATAGCCATGTTGTATGAAGGGAAAATTATCGCGACGGGAACGCCCGATGAAATTAAGTCTTCAAAAGACCCGGTGGTTCAACAATTTATTACTGGCTCGGCGCATGGGCCAATGACCGACCAAAGAAAACAATAAAATGGAGTTATTCTTATGAAGAAAAAACGTGATGAACTTGCGGTAGGCGTGTTTGCGGTTGTCGCATTTCTTTTACTGGCGTTGATTTTATTTTTTGTCAGCAAAGTAGATTTCTTTAAAAAAGGTTACCCGATAGATGTGATGTTTGAAAATGTGAGTATTTTGGATAGGGGCGCCCCGGTAAGACTAGCTGGAGTCCGCGTCGGCGAAGTTCGTAATGTTGAGCTTGTGTATGACGAAACAGAAAAGCACACGCGCGTCCGCGTCAGGCTTTTTATTGGGAATGGAATTGAGATTAAAAGTAATTATGAATTTACTGTTCAAGGCACGCATATTTTAAGCGAACCGCATATTGAAATTAGGCCTAAAACAGACGCGGAGGGGGTTAAGGTTTTGCGTGCGGGCGATTTAATAGAAGGCGTTAAAATGATTGAAATGGATGTTCTTATGGAACGCGGAAAAGAACTTCTAGAAAACCTCACATCTGTTTCGGGAAAAATTAACGAAGGGCTTGGTGATGATGGGGACATAAAGAAAAGTCTTCAAAATATTGAGTCCTCAACATCTTCGCTTAGTGAGGTTCTAGCGAAAATTAAGAGCGGGAAAGGAACGCTTGGTAAATTAATTGAAGAGGAAAGCATTTACCAAGATGTTGACTCGCTTGTTAAAGATGTAAAATCTCACCCATGGAAACTTTTGCGCAAAGATAACGCGTCAAAGCGGAAATGGTATTTTTTGTGGCTGGCGTAATGGACGGGAGTGGCGAAGCCATCACGCCTGCACGTATCGGCGAATTGGTCGCCGATGCGTAATGGACGAGGCGGGTTCCTTTAAGCCGAGACTTTTTTGTCCCAACACATTGGGCGTTGGGGCGTAATGGACGGGAGTGGCGAATTTGCTTTGCAGTATAAGCCATTACGTCATTCTGCACGAAACGTAGTGGCGTTGCAGAATCCAGATGCGCTCAACACCTGGATCCTGCGATGTTAAAAAACAACGCGCAGTTCTCGAATATTTGTATCTTTTATTATCTATAAAATTATTAAAGGGGTGTTTTTATGATAGCGTTTTTTAGGATTCTTTTTGTTATTTGCTGCGGATTATGGGGACATTATTCGGGCTGGCTGCAAGGAACTGTTTCACTTCCGCACGCGGAATGGCTTTCGGCAGCCGTGGGAATTTTAGGCGGAAGCGTAATCGTTCTTATTGATGTCTTTTTTAAACAATATACGGTTCGCAATATCCTCTCAATCGTAGTGGGTTTAGCGTTGGGCCTTTTGGCGCACAGGCTTTTTATGATGGTTTTGGCTTACGCGAATTTTTCGCCAGAGGTAACTCGCAATTTTGCCGTGGCCACGGCAACTATTTTTTCTTATCTTGGCATCATTACGATTTTGCGCGGGCAAGATGAATTTACGTTAATGATTCCATTTGTGAAACTTGACTCCAAAGGACCGTCTGAAGAACTTATCCTTTTAGATACAAGCGTTATTATTGATGGACGCATTGCGGATATTGCAAATACGCATTTCTTGTCCAGCAAGTTGATTTTACCGCGATTCGTTCTGAAAGAACTTCAACTCATCGCTGATTCTTCTGACCCTCTGAAGCGAAATCGCGGAAGACGCGGGCTGGACGTTTTGAATGCCATTCAGTCGAATCCGAATATCCAAGTAAAAATTCACGAACTTGATTTCCCGGAATTTAATACTGTGGACGCAAAACTTGTCAGAATGGGGCAGGCGCTGCAGGCTAAGGTTTTTACCAATGACTACAATTTAAATAAAGTCGCGGAACTTCAAGGCGTAAAAGTTTTGAACATTAACGATCTTGCCAATGCATTGAAACCCGTCGTAATGCCGGGTGAGGAAATGGAAATCAAGATTTTGAAAGAAGGTAAAGAGCATGAACAAGGAGTCGCGTATCTCGATGACGGGACGATGGTTGTTGTCGATAACGGGAAACGCCGTCTTGGGCATACTGTGAAAGTTACAATTACGAGCGTGCTGCAAACACAAGCGGGCAGAATGATTTTTGCTAAATTTTTTGAAGATGGTCAGCATCACGGCGCGGAACACAAGCAAGGCGGTGAGCGTTGGCCGGAACATCGCAATGACAGACATGGAAATGATTCGCGCAAGAACCGAAACGGTTCGCAATCCAGGCAAAATCATTATCATCAATTCCCTTCAAAAGAACCGCAATCCAACTATGATTATTATGAGGGCAATAGGTAAGGGGAATGAATGTTTCGTTAATCATTCCCGCCGCGGGGCTGGGCAAACGTTTTCAAGAAAGTTGGGAGAACGGCAAGCCGTGTAAGAAAAACGCGGTGTCTAAGCTTTTTTTTGATTTTGACGGCGAGCCTGTTCTTAAAAAAACGCTGAATGCTTTTTGTGGAATCAAACAAATTAAAGAGATTTTAATTCCTGTTTCAAAAGAAATGCTGCCGGCGGTTCGTAAATGGGAAACATTTTTCTGCGATAAAAAAATCAAATGGCTTACAGGCGGGGCGACTCGCTCGGAATCCGTGTGGAATGCGTTGAAAAAAGTCTCCCCCCAAACCGATTGGGTGATGGTCCACGATGGCGCGAGACCGCTGGTGTCTCGTGATTTAATTCGCAAGGTTTTAGGAGCCGCAAAAAATCGCGATGGAGTAATTCTTGCTAGAAAAGTTATACCGACTATCAAGCGGGCGGACTTGCAAACGCTTAAAATAGAAAAGACGGTCGATAGAAATGTTCTTTTTGAAGCTGAGACTCCGCAATTAATACGGAAGAAAATTCTTGTTCAAGCCTATAAAAAAAATCCAAACGCATTCCAAGCGACAGATGAAGCGGGGCTTTTGGAGTTCATTGACGCGAATATTTATGTTGTCCCTCACGCGGATTGGAATCCAAAGTTGACGCTCGCGAATGATTTGAGGTTGGCGCGGGCTCTAAAGCGAGAAACTAAAAATATGGAAATTAGAACAGGTATTGGATTTGATACGCATCGGTTGGTTAGCGGAAGAAAGTTGTTTTTAGGAGGTGTTTTGCTGCCTTTTTCAAAAGGCTTGCTGGGGCATTCGGACGGAGACGCTCTTTTGCATGCCATTGCCGACGCTGTATTGGGCGCTGTCGGAGGCGGAGATATTGGCGAATGGTTTCCGCCAACCGATCCCAAGTTCAAGGGGATTCGCAGCTCGGAAATTCTTAAAACTATTTTGGCTGAGGCCGCGAAACTGGGTTGGTTCCCATATCACGTTGATACAAATGTTATTTTGGAGTTACCTCGCCTTTCCCCATATAAATTAAAAATCAGAAAAAAAATCGCGGAGTTAATGGCGCTTTCCCTCGAAGATGTTTCTGTAAAAGCTCGGACGCGCGAAGGTTTAGGTCCTGAGGGTGAAGGTCTGGCTATTACTTGTCAGGCAATCGTGAATCTAAAGAGAGTCCCAAAATGATACGATTTTCAAACACATTATCGGGAAAAGTTGAGGAGTTTGTCTCGATAAAACCAAATGAAGTCTCGCTCTACACCTGCGGTCCAACAGTTTATAACTACGCGCATATTGGCAATTTCAGGACGTTTGTTTTTGAAGATTTGCTCAGGCGCTTTCTGGAATTTAAGGGTTTTACTGTCAAACATGTAATGAATATAACGGATGTCGATGACAAGACAATCGCGGGTTCAAACAGGGAAAATAAAACACTTGGCGAATACACTTCATTTTATACCGATGCTTTTTTGTTCGATATGAAGACGCTTAAGAATTTGCGGCCTGTTGTTCAGCCCAGAGCGACAGAGTCTATACCGGACATGATAAATATGATTTCCGCGCTTATGGAAAAGGGCATCGCGTATAAGGCTGAGGACGGTTCTGTTTACTATAGAGTTTCGGAATTTAATGGATACGGAAAACTTTCTAAAAAGAAATTGGAAGGAAATATTTCCGGCGCCAGAGTCGCGCAAGACGACTATGAAAAAGAAGAAGGCGCGGATTTTGTTTTATGGAAGGCGGCGAAAGAGGGCGAGCCTTTTTGGGCGTCTCCGTGGGGAAACGGCAGACCCGGCTGGCATATAGAATGCTCGGCTATGAGCTGTCGCCATCTCGGCGAAACTATAGACATTCACGCGGGCGGCGAAGACCTTGTATTTCCACATCACGAAAACGAAATAGCGCAATCTGAGGCGGCTAATGGGAAACCGTTTGTGAGATATTGGTTGCACGCCAAGCACTTGCTGGTAAATGGCGAAAAAATGTCAAAATCTAAAGGGAATTTTTGGACGCTCAGAGATATTTTGGGAAAAGGCTATGACCCTATAGCGATTAGATACGCGCTTTTGTCAGTTCACTATCAGCATCAACTTAATTTTACATTTGACAGTTTGAAAGAGGCGAAAGATGTTATTGAGAAAATGGATAATTGCTATTTCCAATTGCTTAGCCGTGAGCAGCTGGCAAAGGAACAACAGCAAGGTTTCGATGAATCGATTTTGAGCGAGGCGATTAACGAAATTGAAAAAGCGTTAGATGAAAATCTTAATATCGCATTAGCGCTTGCGACTTTGCAAGAAACTGTTACAAAAATAAACGCTGGAATTTTACAAATGTCTAAATCTTCGCTGCGGCTGGCTATGGATTTTTTTCAGAAAACAGACAAGCTCTTTGGTTTTGACATCGCTAGCATAAAAGAAATTCCAAGCGAAACACAAAATGCGATAGCAGCGTACTCTGAGGCAAGAGCCGCGAAGGATTTTGCTAAGTCTGACGCGCTCAGAAACGATATTGCCGGAAAAGGCTGGCTTGTTAAAGATGGAAAACCCGGCGAAATTTCAACAGTCAAAAAAATACGAAGAACTTGGGACGCTAAAAAGGATGCCCGAAGATGAAAAAAGGATTTCTAATCACGTTTGAAGGTCCTGAAGGCGCGGGAAAAAGCACGCAAATAAAAACAGTCGTGGATTTTTTAAAGAAGAAAAAGCGTTCTGTTTTAAGGCTTCGTGAACCCGGCGGGACAACGATCGGCGAGGGAATACGGGAAATTCTACTTGATAAAACGCATAAAAAAATGGCTTGTGAGACAGAACTTTTGCTTTATCTTGCCGCGCGAGCGCAGATAGTGAAAGAGAAAATTTTGCCCGCGCTGCGGAAAGGTCAAATTGTTATTTGTGATAGATTTGAAGACTCCACGATCGCGTATCAGGGTTTTGGAAGAAATATCCCTTTGGAAATTATTGAAAACGCGAGTTGTGTGGCGCGAGGGGATTTGAAGCCTGATCTGACCTTTATTCTCGATATTGATATTAAAAAAGGTTTGGCGCGCGGCGGCAGGCACGACAGGATTGAAAAAGAAGCGTTTTCATTTCACGAAAAAGTCCGCGAAGGATTCTTGTGGATCGCGAAAAAAAATCCGAAACGCGTAACCCTTTTAGACGCGGCTTTGCCTATAGATGTTATTAGCCAAAAAGTTCGAGAAAGGCTTGAGCGTGTTTTTGACAAATAAAACTCAAAAACTTGCCGCTAAGATTTTGAACGCGCATTTGAAATCCGGGCGCATCCCTTCAGGATATGTTTTAAGCGGAGCTTCAGGTGTTTCTGATATGGCGGAAATGGCGGGCGAGAGACATAGCGCCGATATGAAAGAAGAATTCGCGGCGGCGGTTGCTTTTGCGCTTGAAAGCGGAGAACACGAACTTTTTTCAGTGAGTGATAATACATTGTTTGAACGAATTTGGAAAAGAGGGCATCCGGATGTCAAGTGGGTCGGAAGCGATTTAACGGAACGCTCAATTAAGATTGAAGAAGTTCGAGAGACGATATTCTGGGCTTCCCGAAAACCATTTGAAGGGAAGTGGAAAGTTTGTATTGTTCTCCGCGCGGAAAGGTTGACGGAAGAAGCGTCTAACGCTTTTTTAAAAACATTAGAAGAGCCGCCGCCCAGCACGGTTTTTTTTCTTTTGACGGAAAATCGCGATCAGCTGCTTGAGACAATTTGCTCGCGGGCATTTGAGATTCGTGTAACACCATCGATAAATAACGCCAATTTGGATTTGACCGGCGGGTTAGACGAGTTGCCGATACGAGAAGTTTTTGAAAAATATGGAACTATCCCGCGCGATGAAATAAAGCGAAAACATGATGTTTTTATAGAGATTTGCCGTTCAAAACTTTATCGAATTGCTATGGACGATAACACGACGGACAAGAATTTTTTAATGAATTTATGGCTTGAGGCCTTGGATATTATTCGCGATTCCAAGCTCGCCCTTGAGTTAAACGGAAATCAAAAGCTGATCGCGACACGCCTTGCGATGCGTCTCGCGCGGCTTTTTCCTCAACAAAAGGTTGTCTTAATATGACAAAAACTTATTACATAACTACGCCAATTTATTATGTTAACGGCAAACCGCACATCGGACACGCTTATACGAGCATTTTATGCGATACATTTTCTCGATATAAAAAATTTTGTGGAGAAGAATCGTTTTTTTTAACGGGAACGGATGAACACGGTATTAAGGTTCAAAAAACGGCTGTTGCCGCTGGCAAAGAACCGAAAGAGTTTGTTGATGAAATTGTGCCCCAATTTAAAGAATTGTGGCGCATTTTAGGAATTGAATATGATCATTTTATTCGCACGACAGATGAACATCACAAAGAGGCGGTTCAGAAAATATTAAAAGGATTAGAAACAAAAGGTGATATTTACAAAGCGTCATATAAAGGCTGGTATTGCACGCCGTGCGAATCTTTTTGGACGGGATTGCAACTGAAAGATGGAAAATGCCCCGACTGCAACCGAGCGGTAGAGGAGCTCGAAGAGGAAAATTATTTTTTTAAACTTTCTAAATATCAAGATTGGTTGATTGAATATATTAATGATAATCCGCAATTTATTCGTCCTGATTATCGCAAAAATGAGATTCTCGGATTTTTAAAAGAGCCGCTTCAGGATCTTTGCATTACACGCCCTAAATCCCGGCTTACTTGGGGAATTGAATATCCGGGGACAAAAGATCATGTGGTTTATGTTTGGTTTGACGCGCTTGTGAATTATTTGAGCGCGACAGGTTATCCGCAAGATTTGGAAAGAAGCAAAACGCTTTGGCCCGCCGATATGCATTTAATAGGGAAAGACATTATTCGCCAGCACGCGATATTTTGGCCGATTATGCTTCATTCAATGAATGTTGAGTTGCCCAAGCTTGTTTTGGCGCATGGATGGTGGCGAATTGGTGGTGAAAAAATGTCAAAGTCGCTTGGCAATATCGTGGAACCCGTGGAAATTGCTCACAAATATGGAAGCGATGTTTTGAGGTATTACTTACTAAATGAAGTAACGCTTGGAATGGACGGATCGTATTCTGAAGGGTTACTCCGGGAGCGCTACTCAAGCGATTTGGCAAACAGTCTTGGGAATCTTTGGCATCGCGCCGCTTCAATGATTGAAAAATATTTTTCCGGTGTTGTACCAAGTGTTTCAAGTGATGTTTTATCACGCCCTCTCGCGAAAGATACTTTCGCGCTTTGGAAAAACGTTTATGATTTTATGGCCGTTTACAATGTCCGCGATTCTCTTGCGGCGATCTGGAGTGTTGTAACAAGAGCTAACCAATTTGTTGAAGAAACTAAACCTTGGGCGCTAGCCAAGGATTCTTCTAAGAGACAAGAATTAGCAGATGTTCTTTACCTTTTGGTGGAAAGCGTCGCTCATATTGGAGTTTTGCTTCAAGCTTTTTTACCGGATACCGCAAAAAAGATTATGGAGCGGCTTAAGATAGAAAAGATCGAAATGATAGAATCCGCGGTTAGATTTTCTTCTCCATTTATAAAAGCAGGAGCAACTTTAGAAAAAGGCGAACCGCTTTTCCCTCGTCTTGATGAGCCTGAACAATGAATCTGATCGACACGCATTGTCATCTGCACTTTTCGGATTATGACGAGGACAGAGATGAAGTGATTAGACGTTCGATAGAAAAAGGCGTTGTTGGGTTTGTCGAAATTGGGACAACTCTTGACGATTCAAAATGCGCCTTAGATTTGGCGCGAAAGCATCCCGAAATCTTCGCCGCGATTGGTGTTCATCCAACCGAATCTCACAGAATTCAGCCTGACGATTTTGCTCAATTTGAAAATCTTCTTAAATCTCCCAAAGTAGTCGGGCTGGGTGAAATTGGACTTGATTATTATCACAAAGATTCTCCAAAAGAAACCCAACAAGAAGTTTTGACTAAATTTCTTGATATTTATAAGCGCGGCGGGAAGCCGTTAGTTGTGCATTGCAGAGAGGCGTATGATGATTTATTTGAAATTTTGAAATCAAACGGGCAAGCGTATCGGGGAACGATTCACTGTTATTCTTCCGACGCGAAAAATATGCGGAAGTTTTTGGATTTGGGTTTTCATATTTCATTCGGCGGCGCGATTACATACAAAAAAAGTGATGTTTTGCGTGAGGCTTGCGCTGAATGCCCTATGGATAGAATTTTACTTGAAACAGACGCGCCGTATTTAGCGCCGCAAAGTGTCCGCGGAAAACGGAACGAATCTTTTTATGTCGCTGAAGCAGCAGCCCTAATAGCCAAACTTCACTCAACCACTATTGAAGAAGTCGCGCGAATGACGACTCAAAACGCGAAGACCTTGTTTGGAATTTAGAAATGGGCAAAATGTTTTCTCTCATAAAAACCACCGAAAGCGTTTGAAGTTGAGCCCGCGAAACTTTTTTCTGGAATTATTACGGAGCGCGGCGTTTTGTGCCCGTCTCACACAAAATCTATTCAAAAACTATTGAGCAAAACACAATGAGCGAATTTTCCTTTATAGAATATCTAAAGAAACAGGCGCGTCGATCAAGCCAAATTTATATCGGCATAGGAGATGATGCCGCGGCGGTGCGGGTTTCTGGCGGCAAAGAACTTGTTATTTCAACCGATGCGATTGTTGATGGCGTTGATTTTGAAATAAAAAAACTTTGCCCGCGGAAAATCGGGCGAAAAGCGCTTGCTGTCAATCTTAGCGATATAGCCGCTATGGGCGCTCGGCCTTTCGCGTTTCTTGTAACGATTGGCAAGCCTAAAAATATTTCGGAAAACTGGCTGAAGAAGTTTTATGACGGACTCTTTAAACTTGCGCGAGAATATAAGACCGAACTTATAGGCGGAGACTTTACTAAAGCGGATAGATTTTTCGCGAGCATAGTTGTTTTGGGTGAAGCGGGCAAAAAAAACTTAATACGACGCTCTGGCGCAAAGATTGGCGATTCTGTGTTTGTAACGGGAAAATTAGGCGGTTCCATTTTACGGCAGCACTGTGATTTTGTGCCTCGTGTCGAGGAAGGACTTTTTTTATCTGCGACAAAAAAAATAACATCAATGATAGATGTCTCAGACGGTCTTATTCAGGATTTGGGTCATATTTTAGACGAGTCAAAAGTCTCGGCGGCTATTGATCTGGAAAAAATACCAATTTCCGATGATGCCAAAACGCTCAATTCTTTTAATTATAATAAGGCTCTTAAGGGAGCGCTTGTTGACGGCGAAGATTTTGAACTTTTATTTACTGTCCCCCGAGCCTATGCGGGTTACTTGCAAAAAAAATGGAAAAAAAAATTCCCTAAAACATCTTTGACTTGCATTGGACAAATAATTTCAAAACGAAAAGAAAAAATTATATTTCAAAAAAAAGACGGCGTTATTAAAATTCCCAAACTTTCCAAAACGGGCTTTTCGCATTTTTAATATGAAAACAAAAAAACAAATTTGGATAACCGAATCTCCAGAAGAAACAAAACTATTGGCAGAATCATTTGCCAAAACGCTTAAGGCGGGAACAGTTATTTGTTTTGACGGGGAATTGGGCAGCGGTAAAACGACTTTCATAAAAGGATTGGCGGGCGGCTTGGGCTTAAAAGATGCGTCAAGCGTCAAGAGCCCGACTTTTGTTCTAATGCATATTTATAAAACCAAAATTCCTTTGTATCACTTTGATTGCTACAGGCTAAATGACCTGGACGAGTTGGAGAATAT
>CAYPIR010000010.1:28317-62179 GCA_964410905.1 uncultured bacterium
GCGTTACTCTTTGGGCAAGGGATTAAAGGAATGGACGGGGTTAGTTTTTCGCGTGAAATTTTGTCAAAATTTGGAAGCTTGCGGGGAGTTTTAAATCAATCAATAGAATCTTTCCGAAACATAAAAGGATTGGGAACGGCGCGAAGCTGCATGCTTTTGGCTGTAAAAGAAATAGGCCGCCGTAATTTGAGAGAAAAAATGATGGAGCAAAATTACGCGAAAAATCCGCAAGCTGTAACGGATTATTTGATAGCTACTATGCGGGATAAAAAGCGCGAGTGTTTTAAGGTGCTGTTTTTGGATAAGTCGCTTAGAATTATCAAAGAAAAAGATTTGTTTTATGGAACAATTGATCAAGCGACGATTTATCCCCGCGAGGTAGTTCGCTCGGCGCTTGAGTTGCACGCGACCAACTTGGTGTTGGTGCATAATCATCCTTCGGGAAGGATTGAGCCGAGCAGAGAAGATTGTGAAATGACAGAAAAAATAAAAGCAGCTTGTCAGACTGTGTCTGTCCGTGTCTTAGACCATATGATTATTGGCGAAAACAAATACTATAGTTTTTCAGAGCAAAAACTTTTGTAAATTTACGATTTTTAATTTAAAAACTCGTCTAAGACTTGATAGTCATATTTTCTTTTCTTTATCGCTTTTGAAATAAGCCGATAATCTCCCCAGAATTAGTTCACTTAAAAGGAGAGAGTTCTATGGCGGAAAAAATTTTAAAACGACTTCCTAAAAGCAAAGTTGAAGTGTTTAAGATTCGTAACCGCGCGGGGTTTGCCGCAATTTGTTTTGAAAACCTTACGGAAGGCAAGACGAAAGAAATTGCGTTGCTGCGAATGGCGAAAGCCGTGAAGCGTCAGGGTTATTTACTTTCGTAAATCACGACCTATTTAAGCAATAAAAAAGCCCGCAAATAAAGTCTTACGGGCTTTTCGTTTTTACTCAAACGGCTAATGTTAGTCGCGATCCTTTCGGCGACTGAATCCGCCTCCGAAGCCACTGTGTTTTTTCTCCGAGAATGGGCGATCAAAATTTCCGCCGAAAGAATCTCTTTTGCCAAAACCACTCTTGCGGCGTCCACCATGGAATTTCTTTTCTCCATGTCCAAATCCGCCGCCAAAAGAACTTCTTCCGAAATCTCTGCGAGGACGAGAAAAAGATTTTTTGTGGAATGGCCTCTCTTCAGACTGTTTGCTGTGAAAATATCGATCTAATTTTTCTTCAAGATGAGTTATTTGCCGCTGAAGTTTTTTTATTAGTTCTACGACATCGACTTCTTTTGCCGCTGGTTCTTCGCCGGCTGACTCGGATGAATCTTCCCAATCTTCTGTTTCTTCTTGATTCTGCATAAAAATAAAACTCCTTCGCGCTAGGCGAGTTTAGCGGATTTTCCGCTTTGTTAGGTGAGTTGCGGCTCTATTTCGACACTTAAAAGGCGAGCGATTTCTTTTAACTGGAAAGCGTTGTTTGACTTTTAATCAGACTATTATTATTCGGCTTCTACGGTAACCTCGAAAAGTGTTCCGCGAACAGCGCAGACGGACGAAGGCGTTTTAACCTGAAATGAAGAATTACCTCCAAGTTTTTCAACCTTTACAAGCACTCGGCCAATGGCTAGGTCGAGAAGAGTTGTTTTGTCGCCGGATTCAATATCTTGCGACATAGCGTCAAGACGGAGTTCGGAGTTAGCGGCAAGATTAAGTTTTCCAGTTTCGCCATTTTTGTCTAAAATAATTTCCACCTTTGAATTGTCGCCCGTCTTGATTTCATCGTTCTCGACTAATAAAATGCCAACTGAAGCGCCTTTCCAATCGTCTGTCCCGGCTTTTTTAAACCATGCTACGCCGTCAATGCTTGATATTTCAGCAACGCGAGGGGTAGCGGCAAAAGCAGGGGATAACAGAAAAGCAAAACTTAAAACTGAAACAAGAGCCAAAAGCACGACTTTTTTCATATAATTCATCTCCTTGCTTGACCTACAGCGATACTATAACACAATTATTGAGTAAGGGAAGAGCGAGAAAACAAGTTTTATTATTCCAGAATTCGAAGAAATGCGTCAATGTCTGTTAGGTCTTTTAGAACCGCATCAGGAGGATTTTGCTTGAATGTTTCTTCAGTGCGGTTATTTGTCAAAACGGCTATACTTCTGACGCCTGCCTTTTTTGCGGCCGCGATGTCATGCTCCGTATCTCCAATGACATAAATAGAATCGAGAGGGAATTGGGCGCGAGCCAAGTCTTCCGCGCTTTGTATTGCCGTAAGAATGATTTTGTCGCGTTCTTTCACCCCGTTTCCAAAGCCTCCAGTTGAAAAGTAGTGATCGATTTTACCGCGTTTTAATTTCATCCAGCCCGCGCTTTCAAAATTTCCCGTGGCAAGAGATAAAAAGAACCGATTGTCATTTGATAAGCGTTCAAGAATCGAAACTACACCGGGCATTAACTCGAACCGCGTAGCGAAAGCGATTTGTTCCTCAAAAATTTCTTCATATCGCTCTTGCAAAAGTTCAGTCTCGCCCTCCGTAAGCAAGCGTCCCAGTTTAGTTTTGGCAACTTCCTCGAAAATTCCCAAGTCAGTTTTACCGCTGAGATCCAAGTCGCCCAATGAATCTGGAATGCCAAAAATTTCATCAAAGGCAATTTCAAAGGCAACTTTGCCGGTTCCGCCGCTTAGTAAAAGCGTTCCATCGATATCGAATAAAAGGAGTTTTTTCATACGCGCGCGATTTTATCATAAGAGGGAAATCCGCGACTATGCTATATTACAAAAAAATCAAAGAGGAACTTGTCTTGAAAAAGTATTTTTACAGTATTTTAGTTTTTATTCTTGCTGTGTGTCCCGCGAATGCCACGGCTTCAACCGTCAGCGATTATCTCCGAGAATCTCTAATTCTTCCATTGTCAGCCGAACCAAAAACTCTTAACGTTTTAGTCGCTCAAGAAAATGCCAGCGCGGAAATTGGTCAATATTTATTTGATGGACTGACACGGTTTAATCCCAAAACGGGAGATATGGAGCCCGCGCTCAGCGAAAAATGGACAGCCGCGGACAAAGGAAAAACTTGGACGTTTTATCTTCGCGAAAATGTGTTTTGGTCGGACGGCGAGCCTTTTACTGCCGAGGATGTCCGCTGGACATTTGAAGACGTGATTTACAATCCTGAGATTCCCAATGGGGCGCGGGATATTTTTACAATAGCGGGAGAGCGGATAAAAGTAAAAATAATAAATGATTTTACAATAGAATTTGACTTGCCCGAACCTTTCGCGCCATTTCTTTTCGCGTTATCTCAATCGATTTTGCCTAAGCATAAACTCTCGCGGGCTATTTTGGAAAACAGATTTTCCAGCGCGTGGGGGCTTGGCGAAAATCCGGAAAACATTGTGGGAACGGGACCGTTTAAGGTTCATAAGATATTGGCCGGCGAAAAAATAGAACTTGTCCAAAATGATTTTTATTGGCGGAAAACAGACGCGGGTGAAAAGCTGCCTAAAATTAAACGGATCGTGTTTTTAGTAATGCCCAGCGCGGAAAATCAACTTTTACGATTTTTAGAAGGCGAGACGGATTTTTTTAGAATGCGCGGAACGGATTATCCGATTTTAAAACCGCTTGAAGGAAAAAATAATTTTAAAATTTATAACACGGGAGCGTCTTTGGGGTCTTTTTTTTTAGCGGTAAATCAACAAACGACGGGCGAATGGAAGCGCGATATTTTGTTGAATCGCGATTTCCGCCGCGCGCTTTCATATGCCATGGATAGAAATTCAATGGCGGATATGGTTTTCAATAGATTCGCGGCAGCGCAATGCTCTCCGCTGAGTCCGTCAATTCCTTTTTTCTACAATGACAATACGGCGTGTTATTCCCGGGACTTTGAAGCGGCGAGAAAAATTTTACAAGAAATACTTGGTTTTGTTGACGCCGATAATGACGGTTTTTTAGAAGATAAAAACGGTCGGACTTTGGAGTTTGTTTTGATGACCAACGCTGAAGAGCCGTCAAGACTGCAGATAGCGCAAATGCTGCGGGAAGACTTTAGACGCGTAGGAATAAAAATTGTTTTGCAAGTAGTGGAATTTAATTCTCTTGTGTCGCGGCTTACGGTAACAAAGAATTGGGAGATGGTTTTGATGGGTTTGACCGGCTCCCTTGATCCGCATTTCGGCGCGAATGTCTGGCTGTCAAACGGGCAGCTTCATTTTTGGAACCTTCGCCCCCAAGAGCCGTCATACATAGAAACCAAAATCGATAAAATCTTCGCTGCCGCCGCGCAAACTATTGACAGAGACGAGCGGAAAAAATTGTATGATGAATGGCAAGCTATCGAGGCGGAAGAATTGTTTCTCATACCGACAGTCGTGCCCGATACGCTCTTTGCCGTTAGAAATCGATTCAAAAAAATCGAAGCGACAGCTGTCGCGGGGGCGTTTTATCCCATAGAAGAACTTGAGGTGAAAACAAATGAGCGCGCATAAGTTTTTCTTAAAACGCGCCGGGACTGCCGCTTTTTTGTTATTTCTTTTACCTTTCCTTACATTTATTTTGATGCGTTTGATGCCCGGTAATTATTTCGACAGTCTCAGAATGGATCCGAGAATTTCTCAAGCGACAGTGGAATCTTACGAAAAACTTTATCGTTTAAATGAGCCTGTTGGTGTTCAATATTTGTATTGGCTTGGAGAAATTTTTAAAGGCAACTTGGGATATTCGTTTGCGTATAAGCAGCCTGTTTTAAATGTTTTATGGTCGCGGTTGGGAAACACAATTTTGCTTACGGGAGTTTCCTTTTTATGGGCGTGGATTTTGGCGATATTCGCGGGTGTTTTATCCGCGCGTTTTCCCAAATCAATTTTTAACCGTTTTTTTGAAACCGTTTCATATTTCGCGCTTTCTATACCAGGTTTTTTCTTATGCCTTTTGCTCTTGCATGCGGCGGCGACATGGACAAATTTGCCGCTCGGCGGAATGCGTTCGGTGGCATTTGACACTTTTGATTTTTGGGCTAAGGTGGCGGACATTTTAAGACATCTTTTAATCCCCTCATTTGTATTGGGAATATCGATGTTCGCGTTTTGTTTTAGACTTGTTCGTTCGCAAGCATCGGATAATTTATCCTCAGAATTTATTCTTTATCTGCGCGCGGCGCGGGTGAGTGAGCGGAAGATTCTTTTTAAGCATATTGCCCGACACGCTATAAATCCTCTTATCTCGCTCTTTGGCATGCAGCTCCCGGCGCTTGTTAGCGGTTCTGCTCTTGTCGAAATTTTTACGGGATGGCCGGGGCTTGGAACAGTAATGCTTCAAGCCGTTCGCTCGCAAGATCAATTTCTTGTGCTGGGGAATATTCTCTTAATTTCAATCTTACTAGTCTTAGGAAATGTTATCTCAGATGTTTTTTTGGGCGTAGCAGATCCCAGAATTAGACGCGGGAGCAAATCGCCGTGAGATTCAGATTTGGTTTTTATACAGCGCTTGGGTTCTTAATTGTTTTATCAATCGGAGCGGTTTTTGCCGACAAAATAGCTCCTTATCCTCCCAATTATGAAAATCGCGCGAACGCGTTTCATCCGCCGACTACGCCGCGTTTTTTCGATGAATCAGGAAAGTTTAGTTTGCGGCCGTATGTTTATGGAACGCAAAGCGCGTTTGAAGCGAATATGAGGCGAGTTTATAGACCGCAAAAAAGCAAATGTTATTTAAGGCGGAGCTCTAAAACTCTTTTGAGCGTTCAATCACCGGGGAATCTTTATATGTTCGGGACTGACTCAAGAGGCCGCGACATTTTTTCTAGGATTCTTTATGGAACGCGCGTCTCGCTGTCTATGGGACTTTTGGGCGCGG
This sequence comes from uncultured bacterium, assembly GCA_964410905.1. Lineage (GTDB taxonomy): Bacteria > Omnitrophota > Omnitrophia > Omnitrophales > Aquincolibacteriaceae > Aquincolibacterium. The sequence goes on from CAYPIR010000010.1 coordinate 34,171, forward strand.
GCATTGTTGTTCTCATAGGTTTTTTTGTCGGCGCGGCGACGGGATATTTCGGAGGATGGCTTGATCAAGTTTTAATGAGACTCGCAGAACTTTTTATGATGATTCCGGCGCTTTATCTTCTACTCGCGCTTCGCGGTTCGCTCCCGCCCACAATGACTCCGGAGAATGTTTATTTTTTAATGGTTCTAGTATTGAGCATAGCGGGTTGGGGAGCGGTCGCTCGCGTGGTTCGGGGTATGACGCTTTCTATGCGTGAAAGAGAATTTATTCTTGCCGCGCGAGTTTTGGGAAGACGGACTTTTGAAATCCTCCGCGGGCATATATTGCCGCATGTTTTTGGGTATTTGTTGATAGTTATGAGCGTTTCTGTTTCGGGCTTTATTTTTGCCGAGGCGGTTTTAAGCGCCTTGGGACTCGGCATTCAAGAACCCGCGATAAGTCTTGGGAATATGCTGACGGATGCAATGTCTTATTCAATGACACGCTATCATCCGTGGCTTCTTGCTCCGGGCGGCGTGATTTTTTTAATAGCTCTTTCTCTAAATATAATCAGCGATAGATTGAAGGACAATACAAGGAAAGATGATTTTAAAGAGGTTGAAGTGAATGGATAAACTTCTGAAGTTTGATAATTTTGTTTGGCAATATTCCAACGGTCAAAGAATTGGTCCGATAAATTTTGACCTTTCATTCAGAGAAACTTTTGCGTTAGTCGGCGGGTCCGGCGCGGGAAAAAGCACTGTGGCATTTGCTGTGCTAAATCTTTTGAAATTTAAAGAAGGGAAGCGCGCAGCGGGAAATCTTGAACTTAATGTCCCTTACGAAAAAATCGCGTATATCCCTCAGGATCCAGCCGCGGCATTTGATCCGCTGGTTAGGCTGGGCGACACTGTGAAGGAGATGGGGCTTTCGTGGGATAAGGTTTGCGAATCTTTAAATAAACTTTACTTGTCGGTTGGGAAAATCAACGCGAAAAGTTATGCCTGCGAATTGAGCGGAGGGATGGCGCAGCGGCTTTTAATAGCAATTGCAGTGGCGAGGGAATCTCAACTTATTATTGCCGATGAACCGACTTCTTCTCTAGACGTTATTCATCAGGCGGAGGCGATAAAGATGTTTGAAATTTTAAATGACTCTGGCATTGCGATTTTGTTTGTTACGCATCATTTGCCGCTTGCCACGCGGCTTTGTAAAAAAATATTAGTTATGAATCGCGGCGAAATTGTTGATTTCGGTAATGTGAAAGATATTTATGAAAATCCAAAATCTGATTGGACAAAACAACTTTTGCGCGCCGTGCCGCCGCTGGAGTTTTAATTATGCAAGACTATTTGTTTGAGCTAAATGGAGTTTCAAAAAAATACAGGCGGCAGGACGGAAGTCTGTTTTGTGCTGTGTCTCAAGTCGACTTAACCCTGACGCGAGGCAGGCAATACGCGCTTATCGGCGAAAGCGGTTCGGGGAAAACCACTCTTGGCAGGCTGCTGATGGGGATTGCGGAAGCCGACGAAGGAGAAATTTATTTTGAAGGCCGTCCAATCGGAGAATGGCTTAACAAAAGAAACGATAAATTTAGAAAAAGGGTTCAAATTGTTTTCCAAAACCCGTATCTTTCGCTCGATCCGAAATGGACTATTTTAAAGATTCTTGAAGAAGGAGTTTGCTCACTGCCTAGGCGAATAAGAAGTGAGAAAATCAAAAACATTTTGAAACGCGCGGGGATTAGTGAAAAGTATCTTAAAAAATTTCCTCATGAACTTAGCGGCGGAGAAAGACAACGAGTGGCAATCGCGCGCGCTCTTTTGGTTGAGCCGGAGTTTTTAATTCTCGATGAACCGACATCGCAGCTGGATGTTTTGACGCAATATGAAATAGTGAAGCTTTTAAAGGAGCTTCGCCCGTTGATTAAGAATGGTTTTTTATTTATTACGCATGATATCGCGCTTGCTAGTCAGGTGGCGGAAGAATTTTTGGTGATGAAAGATGGGCGAATTGTTGAACGCGGTGCTAAAAAAGAAGTTTTAATGTCTTCTGATAATCTTTATGTGCAGAATCTTTTGTCCGCGATTCCCGCTTGGCCTCCAAATTTTAAGCAATAAATCATTTCCTGCTTTAAGGACAGCGGCGCATTTTGTATACTACGCCCTAAAATTCAGAGGAAAATCCATTGAGCGAAACCCAAACTTCAAATCTTGAACGCCCCGTAAAACTAACTCCAATGATGGAGCAATATCGTTCCGTTAAAAAAACTCTTTCGGAGGACACCGTCCTATTTTTTAGACTTGGCGATTTTTATGAGATGTTTTTTGAAGACGCGATCCGAGCGTCTGATATTCTTAATATTACTCTTACGGGCAGAGAAGGCGGCGAAGCTGGACGAATTCCTATGTGCGGCATCCCGTATCATTCTTTTCAGGGATACGTGCGGACACTTCTTGACTGCAATTTAAAAGTTGCAATATGCGAACAAATCGGGGAAGTTTCGCAAACAAAAGGGCTTGTTGAACGAAAAATCACTCGTGTTATCACGCCCGCGACTTATCTTGATGACGAGATGCCTGATAAAAGTTTGCAGTATATGGCATCAATTTTGGAAGAAGGCGAGCTAGCGGTTTTGGCGTATTTGGAATTAAGCACGGGCGAATTTTTTGTCAGAGAGATTGCCAAAGACAGACTGCTTGATGAGCTTACTCTTTTGTGGCCGCGCGAAGTGGTTATTCCCAAATCGTTCGCGGGAAGAGAATCGCTTGTTAATTTTATAAAGGGAAGTCTAAACGCCGCTATTACAACTTATGAAGATTGGATTTTTGAATGGGAAGATTCCATACGATTGCTTCGCGAAGTATTTAATCTCGCGTCCGACCAAGCGGTGTCGTTTCACGATCACAAGGCGGCTGTCGGCGTGTGCGGCGCGATTCTTTATTATTTAAAAGACCATTTCCATAGCGCGCTTGACCACGTTCAAGCCCCGCGCCTTTTCAACGCCACGCAGTTTATGACGCTTGATAGACAAGCCCAGCGCAGTCTTGAACTCGTAGTTACTTTAAATGGAAGAAAAGACTGCGGGACGCTTTTTTCCGTTATCAACAAAACATGGACGGCGATGGGCGAGAGACAGCTTTATCATTGGCTGACGCACCCGCTTTTAAATGTTCAAGAAATAGAGAATAGGCAAGAAGCGGTTGGAGAACTTGCCGGACAATTTCATTTTGTCGAACAAGTGGGGCGGCTGCTAAAAGGCGTAAAAGATATGGAACGGACGCTTAGCCGTTTGAACTACGGCGTGGCGAATGCCCGAGATCTTGTGAATTTAAAAATATTTTTGGATCGCGTGCCGGAGATAAGAAATGTTTTGGGGAGTTTTGATTCTTCCGCGATTTTGGATATTCAAAAGCATATGCAGCCTTTCCCCGTTCTCAATGATTTGATTTCAAAGTCAATAGCAGCCGAGCCGCCGCTTACGATAAAAGACGGCGGGATTATCCGCGAAAATTACTCCGAAGAGTTGGACGATTTGCGAAGGTTTTCTTCCAAAGGCAAAGAATGGATTTTGGAGTTTCAACGCCGTGAAATAGACAGAACCGGCATTAAATCTTTGAAGGTTAAATACTCGGGTGTTTTTGGATATACGATAGAAATTAGCAAGTCGTATCTTAGTCAAGTCCCGGAAAGCTATATTAGAAGGCAGACTCTCGCGAACGCCGAGCGGTTTGTTGTGCCGGAATTGAAAGAATGGGATGAGAAAATATCTGGAGCGCAGGAAAAAATTAAGGCGCTTGAGTATCAAATTTTTCTCGAAATTCGCGAGAAAATTTTAGCTGAACTCGCGGCTTTGCAGAAAATGGCGAAAGCGGTCGGCGTTCTTGACGCGATTGCGTCTCTTGCGCGTATCGCCTGCGAGAAGAAATGGGTGTGCCCTAAAATTAATGACGGCAAAAATCTTTCAATCGAGGGCGGAAGGCATCCTGTGGTGGAAAGCATGCTTGCCAGCGGAAAGTTTGTCGAAAATGATTCAATGCTCAATCCCGACACGCAGCAGCTGGTGGTTTTGACAGGGCCCAATATGGCGGGGAAATCCACCTTTATTCGTCAAACCGCGCATATTGTTTTGCTGGCGCAAATGGGTTCATTTGTTCCTGCTAAAACTGCTAGCGTTGGTCTTGTGGATAGAATTTTTACCCGCATCGGAGCGGCGGATGATTTATCTCGCGGCGAGTCCACATTTATGGTCGAGATGCTTGAGACGGCGAAAATTTTGCAAGAGGCGACAGACCGAAGCCTTTTAATTTTAGACGAGGTTGGACGCGGAACATCAACTTTTGACGGAGTAAGTATCGCGTGGGCAATATGCGAGTTTTTGTCAAAAGGGAAGACGCGGCCGAGAACTCTTTTCGCTACGCATTATCACGAGTTGACGCAGCTTGAAGAACACTTTCCCGCGATTAAAAATTTTAAAATGACAGTAAAAGAAACGCGCGAAGGCATTGTTTTTTTACGCAAAGTCGCGCGAGGAGGAGCTGAGCGCAGCTATGGGATTCATGTTGCGTCTTTGGCGGGTATTCCCAAAGAAGTTACGCATCGCGCGCGAGAAATTCTCAATATATTGGAAAAAGAAAATAGCGAGGCTACGGAAATTATTGAGTCGTCTGAGGCTCGCGGCGCGAAAAAACAAAAGACGGCGGAATCAACTTTATTTGATTTTGCTGAATCTAAACCCAGCCCGGTTGAAGCCGAGATAAACGATTTAGACGTTAATTCTCTTACTCCTCTTGATGCGCTTCAAAAAATCGCGGAATGGAAAAAGCGACTCTCACAAAAGGGAGATTTAAATGGGTAAGGTGGCTGTCCTTTCAGAATTTGTAGCAAATAAAATCGCCGCGGGAGAAGTTGTTGAGCGTCCAGCATCGATTGTAAAAGAACTTATTGAAAATTCTCTTGACGCTAAGGCTACGCGGATTGAAATCGAAATTCAACATGGCGGAAAAAGTTTGATACGGGTTGCTGACAATGGTTTGGGAATGGGAGCTGAAGACGCGCAGATGTCGCTTCGCAGACACGCGACAAGCAAAATTCGAGAAGTGGAGGATTTGGACAGTATCGGGAGTTTCGGATTTCGCGGCGAGGCTTTGCCGAGTATCGCGGCCGTGTCGCGTTTTACTCTTCAAACGCGTTCGCGTGAAAACGACATTGGAACCGAAGTGTCGATTGATGGCGGGCATCTTTCCGGCGCAAAGGAATGCTCGCTTGCGGTTGGAACTATAGTTGAAGCGCGTGATTTATTTTTCAACACTCCGGCGCGCCGAAAGTTTTTGAAACAAGACACAACGGAATACGGACATATTTTGGATGTGGTGGTCGGACTCGCGCTTGCTAATGCTGAAATTTATTTTTCTCTTAAATCAAATGGTAAGGAAGTTTTAACAGCCGCGCCTACGGCGGATTTGAAGGCTCGCGCGGCTATGGTTTTAGGCGATGATTGGGCAAACGAAACAATCCCCGTAAATGCTGAGATCCCAAATGTGAAAATTACAGGATTGATTGGCAACGCCGCAATCGCTTCAGCGAACCGCTCCGGGCAATACTTTTTTGTCAATAAGAGATGGGTTAAAGCCTACGGACTTAGTTATGGGCTGCAGGCGGGATTTCACGGCGTATTGATGTCGCATCAACAGCCGGCGGCGATACTGTTTTTGACATTAGATTCAAAAGCGGTTGATGTGAATGTTCATCCGACTAAACAACAAGTCCGTATCTCCAACGAAGCGTCAATCAAGACGCTGCTTGAAAAAACTGTCGCTGACGCCTTGAGAAAAAATGCCGGGGCAAAGATGCCGTTTGAAGAACTTAAAAAAACTTTCAGTTCGGAAACGGAAGATTTTTTGCCGCCGCCGTCGCAATCCGCTTTTGCTCAAACTGAGTCAGCGTCAACGCCTGACGCGTTTAAGCTTAAGGAAGAAACAACGCCTTCATTTGTCTCGATAGCGGAAAATGATTCTGAAATTTTAATCGGGAAAGATTTGCGGGTTAAGAAAATATTGGGGCAAGTTCAGAGGACATATATTTTGATAGAGACTCAATCGGGTTGCGCTATTTTAGACCAGCATGCCGCGCATGAACGAGTGATGTTTGAAGTGCTTATGAAGAGTTTTGAAACTGGCGGAGTTTCCGTTCAAAGATTGCTAATGGAAGAAGCTTTTGAGCTTCATCCGCGCCAACTTGAAACTATGCAAAAACAAATTCCTTTTTTGAATAAACTTGGGTTTGATGTCGAACCGTTCGGGGATAACTCTTTTGTCGTTCGCGCCTTGCCGTCAATTTTAGAAGGCTCTAGCCCTGCGGCTATAATAAAAGAGTATATCGAGGAAAAGGAAACTGGGAAACAGGAGACAAGGCTTCAAGGGGCGAGTGAGGACATTGCCGCGCTTACTGCTTGTAAGCGTAAGTCCATAAAGGCAAACGATGTAATGTCGATACCTGCCATGCAGTCTCTTTTGGAGCAGCTCGCGAAATGCGAAAATCCGTTTAATTGTCCGCACGGGCGACCGACTTTAATCCGATATTCTTTGCGGGATTTGGAAAAACAATTTAAGCGAAAGATTTAAAAGGTTAATCATGGCCAGCGAATATAATTTAGAACAACAGTCTAAACAAATGAAACAAGCCATTTTGTTGTCAATTGGCACGGCATGTTTTTTGACCATCGCGAAATTCATAACAGGTTTTTTGACGCATTCAATGTCTATTATGGCATCCGCGTTGGACTCCGCGTTTGATATGCTTATGTCGGGACTTAATTTTTTCGCGTTGCGCGAGGCGTCCAAGCCGCCCGATGAAGAGCATCCCTACGGACACGGGAAAATAGAAAGTCTCGCGGGGCTTTTTCAAAGTCTCTTTATTGGTTCGATAGGCGTTTTCTTTATCGTGGAAGCGATTAAGCGATTTTTTGTGGGAGACGCGGTTTATGAAATATCGTTAGGCATTTGGGTGATTGCGGCTTCATGTGTTATCACGCTTCTTTTGTCGTGGCGCCTTACTGTTGTATCTCGTAAAAGTCAGTCAATGATTCTCGCGACAGAAACCGCGCACTACACTATGGACCTCGCGACGCATTTGGGAGTTATTGTCGCGCTTGTACTTGTCAAAAAAACAGGAAATCCCGCGTGGGATTTGGCGGTTTCGATTTTGGTCGCGGCATATATTTTAAAAGAATCCTTTGAGATTTTGAGCCGCGCGGTTTCGGAGCTTCTTGATAAAGGTCTCTCAAGAACGGAATTTGCCAAACTCAGGCTGCTTATTTTGCGTTATCATCCATCGATAGTCGGGGTGCATAATCTCAGAAGCAGACTTGTTGCCGGGCAGCTCTTTTTAGACTTTCATATTGAAATACGCGGCGAAGATGATTTTAAGAAAGCGCATCAAATGACAGAAGATTTGATTGCCAAGATAAAAAAACAACATCCAATGGCAGATGTTGTCGTGCATTTTGACCCAGAAGGCGAAAACGAATAGGAGCAAAAGATGAAGATTTTAATTGTTGAAGATGAAGTGAAAATGGCGAATTTTTTAGAACGCGGGCTCAAGGAAGAAAATTACGAGGTGGATGTCGCGCTTGATGGTGAAACTGGTTGGGAATATGCGACGACACGGGAATATGATTTGCTGCTGCTCGATTGGATGCTGCCTAAAATGAGCGGAATGGAGTTGTGCCAAAAATTAAGACAAAGCGGGAAAAATGTTCCGGTATTGATTTTGACCGCGAAAGATTTGATGGAAGATAAAATAAAAGGACTAAACCAAGGCGCTGATGATTATCTGACAAAGCCGTTTAATTTTGAAGAGCTTTTGGCTCGAATACGCGCGCTTTTGCGACGCCCGGTGCAAATTGCCGATAAAACAATATTTGTGTCGGGAGATTTAAAACTTGATCTTATAAAACGAAAAGTTTGGTCGGGTGATACGGAAATAGATTTGTCGCAAAAAGAGTTCGCGCTTTTGGAGTTTTTTATGCGCCGCGAAGGCGACGCCATCTCCAGAACGTCTATCGCGGAACAAGTTTGGGACTTGCATTTTGATCCCATGAGCAACACGATAGATGTGTATATTAATTTTTTGCGGAAAAAATTAGCAGAAAGCGCCTCTAAAGCGAAAATAGAAACCGTTCGCGGAGTCGGCTATCGCCTTGCTCGGCCATGATATTATTCCGCTCGTTTAAATTTCGTTTAGCGGTAATTTACTCGCTGCTGATGATGGTTTTTTTTATTGGTTTTTCTTTCCTTACCTATTCTCTTCTTTCCCGCGCGCTTTATCAAAATGTAGAAAAAAACCTGCGTTACGAGGCTAAGCAAATCGAAGAGGGACTGCTTTCTTTTTTTTACGCGAGTAAAGAAGCGTATTTTGTAAAACTCCCCGAAAACAGAAAAGGCTCAATATCGTTTTCTCCGGATTTTCAAGTTGAGATCGCTAAAAAAATACGAGAGTGGGAATCTCACGGCAAAAGGATTACAAGAAGCCGATCTTTTTTAAGGATCGTAGGCCTTGATGGCGAAGCGATCGGGACAAATCTCGGCGGTTGGAGCCGTGAGATTTTGTTCCCCGATTTTGAGCGCGATTCTGTTTTTATGGAATTCGGGGAATCCTATCAAACTATACATTTCCAAAAGCGTCCGATAAGGCTTTTTTATCATTTGACGCAATTTCGCGGGCGGCCGTTTTTTGTTATCGAAGTCGCGGAATCTATAGATGAAATTGGGAAAACGCTCGCGAGGCTGCAGCGGACTTTCATGCTGATTATTCCCATAGGGCTTGTCCTTATATGCTTTTTGGGCTGGTTTTTAGCGAAAAGATTTTTGCTGCCGGTAGATAAAATGATACAAGAAGCGCGCAAGATAACCGCGACTTATCTGGGTCGGAGATTGCCAAGAACGCAAGCGAAAGACGAACTCGATAGGCTGGCGGAAACGCTCAATGAAATGTTGGACAGGCTTGAGGCCTCGACCAACGCCGTCCGCGAGTTTAGTTCTAATGTATCGCATGAATTTAAAACTCCGCTGGCGATTATCCGCGGCGAAGTCGATCTTGCCATGAGACGCAACCGCTCCGCTGAGGAATTGCAAAAAACTATGAAGATTATCAGCGAGGAAGTTGACGGATTAACTCGGCTTGTAAATGATTTGATGCTGTTGGTAAAAAGCGATGCCAAACAATTGAATATTCAGAAAGAAACGATTTCTTTAAAAAGTATTTTAGAGCAAGTTTTTGAGCAGTATAGCGCCCGCGCCATTCAAGCAAATGTTAAGCTCGTTTTCAAATCTTTAGAGGAAGGTTCCGTTTCGGCTGATCCAATTTATCTTAAGATGCTTTTTATGAATTTAGTTGATAACGCTGTGAAATTTACTGAAAAAAACGGCAGCGTTTTTGCGTTCGTGAAATCGCAAACGCCGGGCTGGATTACCGCGACTATAGAAGATACGGGACCGGGTATTGATGAAAAGACTTTGCAAAACATCGGCAAGCGATTTTACAGATCGGATTCCGCGCGTTCTAAGGAAGGTTCAGGGCTTGGACTTAGTATTGTTAAGATTATTTGCGAAGCTCATAGGGGTGTTTTGCGGTTTGAGAGCGAAGAGGGGCGCGGGGCGAAAATATCGGTTGATTTGCCTCTTTTGGATTGAAATTATAACTGTTTAATTCCTAATTAAAAAGATTTAATAAAATTTTAATTCTTCTTTAGTAAATTTCTGCTAGTATTCCGCAAATCCAATCTGATAGAAGGTAAAAGTTTTATTGTTGTTAGTAGCTATGATGTTTTAAAAAGGATTTAATATGAAAATTAGCGGACAGATTTTACGTCCTTTTATCGAGAAGATTGAGGTTGAGTGGAAAGAACTTTATGATGAACTTTCCGCTAACAAAACTGGTGAAGCTTTCGCGCTGCGGCCGTCAGTAGAAGATAAAATAAAACAATTAGGAAAATTCAAAGCGGCGATTGAGACATCAGATAAAAATTTGTCAAAAGAGTCTTCTAATTATCGTGAAGCTCTGAGGTTTTTAAAACTCGATCTTAGGGCGACGCAGCGAAAGTGGCGGCGGCATTTGGTATCAAATGTTAGAACGCAAAAACGTCGCGCACGTTTTTTGAAAAATCAGCATTCGGTAAGTAACAAATAGCCCAGGCAATTAACGGTTGGAAGGCGGGGGGTCTGACAACTGCGAGTGTCTGGGCATTTGTTTTTATAACGGTTGTTTGCTTTTTTACTGCAGTAACTTTGTCCACACTTGTTAGTCGCATTCTTTCCTTGTCTTTTTATCAGAAAAACGTAAGATAACGCATTGATTTTTCTTTTGAATAAAAATTTTTCATTCAGAACTCTTATCAAGCAACATTTTCGTAATCACAGTTTTTAATTTATAGCTAAATGCGTTTAGATTGTTGCTTGGGTGTGAGAGTTCGTAGTTGATGATGGGAATAAGTTTTATGTCTTATCTGACTCGTGATGTCATTGAGGAATGTCTTAACAAGCGATTAACTGACCACTCGCACGGCTACCGCCAAAATATTGGGGTTCTTGGCACATCAGGAGTCGGCAAGACGTATCTTCTTCAAAATCTATACCAGTCCATTTCCAGACAGCGCGTTTTTCTTCCCGTTTATATCAAAGCCGATGTTATTGATGGTAAACAAATGATAGAGCAATGGCTTTGTGCTGTTCTTGCTTCACCGCTTCTTGAAAAACGCTTGGATATGCCAAGGTCTTTTCCGGAATTGCTTCGCACAACTGAAACAATAATTCCCAAAACGGTAGAAGCTGTTAAATCCATTCGCCGCCTTCTCAGACAAGAAAAAAATGCCGCGGCGATAAGGGAACTTTTGGCGCTAGTCAGCGTTCTTTCGCAAGAGACAAATAAAAAAGTTGTTTTAATGATAGACGAATTTCAAGCTCTGGAAAAACTTCCCGCCTCGGATGTTTTTTTGCTGCTGGGCAAGCAGATGATGATAGACAAAGACACGCTGTATGTCGTTTCAAGTTCCGCTATTGATATCGCGCGTGAGATTTTCCTCGATAAACTTTCACTTCTTTTCGGCAATTTTGAAATATTAGAGCTTTCGCCTTTTTCATATCTTGAAATGGAGCAATATTTAGCGGCGAAAATGCCGGCTTACAATTTGTCGTTTGATTTAAAAAACTTTATTTTTAAGATGACGGGCGGCGAGCCGTTTTATTTGGATTTGCTGCGCGAGAGAATTGAGCGGAATGAAACATGCAATTTCCCTCAAGAAATCAGCTCGGCGATTTTGATTAACGCGTTTTGCCAAGAGCTTTTTGATTCTTACGGACGCATTTCGCTTCTCTTTGAAAAGAAAATGGTTAAATGCTCGCATATTATTAAGTATCGCGGCGCGTATGTCAGAGCGATGCTCGCGCTAAGCCATGGACGGCACAAAATTCTTTCTATCGCGACTTTTATTGAGCAAACCGTTTCTGAAACGCAAAAAATTTTGCGGCATTTGCTAGAAGATGGTTTGATTGAAAAATGCGGAACTTTTTATCATATCCCTGACGTTCTTTTTAGATTTTGGCTGCGCGAGGTTTTTCAAAGACGTCTTGATTCTTATATTCCTGAAGAAAGAATTTTACGGAAACATCTCTTTGACGCTTTGAATGAAATACTCGCTTTTTTTGTCAAGGCGGAGGCGTCGCATTTGGGATTTAGAGTAGAATCATTTTTAAAAGAATTTAGGAATGACAGCCTTGAAATTAATGCAAAAAAAATAACTTGTCCGCAATTCAGTGAAGTTGCCGTTAACGGGAAATGGCACAATGATATTTTTTCTTTAACTGGAAAAAGCTCTAAAGGCAGATGGCTTTTTTATGTTTGCCAAGAAAATCTAAATGAATCTGAAGCGGAAAAGATGCTGGTTGATTTAAAGAGATTTCGCAAAATTAAAAAACGTATTTTGATTGCTCTGCGGGGAGTGGATGAAAACGCGCGTTTAATTGTTCAAGAAGCGAAAATGCAAGTTTGGGACTTGGCTACTCTCAATAGGCTGTTTGATTTATACGATCAACCGGGAATTATCATTACATCTCACAAGGGAACAAATGAATTCAAAGCAAGTTATCAACAGAATGTGGGCACCGTGGCGCACGACGTATCTGCGTTCGAGTGCCGCTAGACCTTCCGGCTGTCTTTTTTGTTCGATTTTTAAAGAAAAAAAAGACAAAGAAAATCTTATCCTTCTTCGCACCCCCCATCACGTTGTTATCATGAATCGCTATCCTTACAATAACGGGCATTTAATGATTGTTCCCAAACGCCATATAAATTGCACATCGCTTCTTAATAAAAATGAAAAAGCGGAATTTTTTGATGTTCTTGAAATAACCCGCAAGGCAATTGCTCGGGCGATGAATCCTCAGGGGTTTAATTTGGGTATGAATGTGTCTGACGTTGCGGGAGCCGGCGTGCCGGGCCATATTCATTGGCATATTGTTCCGCGGTGGAAAGGTGATGTTAATTTTATGCCGGTTTTATCAAATACGAAGGTGATTTCAGAGTCTCTTGAGGCGGCGTATGAAGTTCTTTGGAAGGCGTTGGAGTCTACAAAGTCAAAAAAACAATAAGGAAATAAAGTGGCTGAAATAAAATCAAAAATCGCAAAGCCTGTTTTAACGCCTATAGAAAGGTTTATGATGCCCAATCCTGCTTGGCAGGAAGGCTACGCCTCTTTTACGGAACTTTTTGGGAAACCGTTGGGCTGGCTGGCGCTTTGCGAAGAAGGGAAACATCATTTAGTTCGGTTGAATAGAAAACAAAATTGTCCATTTTTCGCCAAAAATGAAGAACGCGAGCAAGGCTGCAAAACATTTCTTGATAAGTTTGTTGAGCAGCTAGTCCAAGACAATGCCGTGCTGGAAAATTTGCCAAAATTTTATCGCTGCGCCTTTGGGAAAAACTGTATCGTTTTTGTGCTAAGACATTTTGGAGCAATAAAAGGTTTTTTGATTTTTTGCTGCGTAAAGCGCCCTGAGCGTGAATTAAAAGACTTGGTTCCAGCTTTTGCCGCGTTTGTTTCCACGCATGTCGAACTTGCTTACAAGAATTTTGAGTTGAATAATTTTTATGAAACGGTTCATCCGCGCGCCTTGGCTTTATCGACAATGCATTCGGTTCATCGAGTAATTAGTTCTTCGCTTTATCTTAAGGATTTATTGCCGCGAATCGGCAGGCTTAGCGCTCAGATTTTAAAAGCCCAAGGCTGCTCTATTATGCTTACGGATTCCGCGAGACATTATCTTTTGCCGTTTTTTTCCATGGGAAAGCATCCTAAATTTATTCATAAACATCGCGTTAAGTTTGGGCGTGGCGTTGAGGGACGGATTGCGGAAACAGGTGAGTTTTGCCTGAATAATCGATATGTCGCCGTGCCTTTTATTGAGGATGATATTGTGGGGGTGTTGACGCTTTGGGGAAAAGTCGATGGACAGGTGTTTACGCGAACGGATTTGGAAATTTTAAAATCTTTGGCTGAGCAAGCGGTGGTAGCAATTAAAAACGCGCAGCTTTTTGAGCAGACGGAAGAACTAACACTTGGAAGTATAAGAACAATCAATGAGTTGTTGAGACGTAATTTTGACGGAAATCAATCCGACTATGAATTGATGGCTCAAATAGTTGTTCTCATCGGCAAAGAGATGCAGTTATTAGGTCCTGATTTGACCTATTTAGAGCGCGCAGTGTTATTGCTTGAAACAGGGCAGCTTGCTTTTGCCGAACAAACTTGGAAGAAAAAAGATAACCTTACTCAAAAGGAAGTTGATGAGATTCATAGCATTCCAATCCGAGGCGCTAATTTGCTGAGATCTATTTCTTCTCTCAAGCCCGTTCTCCCAATTGTTATGCACCATCATGAACGCTATGACGGCAAAGGGTATCCACAGGGCTTGAAGGCTGAAGAAATTCCTTTGGGTGCGCGCATAGTTGCCGTGGCGGATTCTTTTGTGGCGATGATTTCCGTTAGACAGCACCGAAAGGCTCTTAGCGTCAAGGCGGCGATGGATGAAATAATCGCCCATAAATGTTTGCAGTTTGATCCTCTTGTGGTGGACGTGTTTTTGAAAATTATAAATGACAAATCTTTGGTTGAAAAACTCGGGCGTTATGTTAAAAGGAATGGGTAAGGCTTGAGTAAGAAAAGTTATTTTAAAGTATTTTGTATTTTCTATAAATACCGATAATTTTGCGAACGAATAATACTTTTGGCAGGTAACGACAGGAGAAAAATTGTGGCGAAAATAAAAATCGAAATTAAAAAACCGCAGTATTTGGAAGCTCGCAAACCAGGGATAGAAATAGCAGCCTCACCCGAGAGAGAAAAGTCGCCTATTTTTTTTAAACTTCTTTTAATCGCGACTTACGCGCTTTCCGGGCTGGCGATTTGGTACGCGTATCAGCGTTTTAGTAATCATCTTTAATCCCGTCCCGAAATCGCCATGAAATTTTTTCAAAAGAAATCCATTTGGACCTTTTTAAGGGCGATAATATTTATTGTTGTAATAAGCGCACTTCTTGCCGGTTTTTCTTTAGGGCTTAATTTTTACGTGTATCGCCAAATCCAGACGCAATTCGGAGTCGAAATAAGCGGCGGATACAAACCCTCGCTTTTTATCCCTTCTTTTAAAATTCAAAATGGAAGTTTTGTTTGGGAAAATCGTGTCCGTTTGCTAAAAGGCGATTTTTCTATTACTTTTGACCCGTTAACTGTTCTATATAAAAAGGGAATGAGAGTTGTTTTTGAATGCGATGAGGTAAAAATAGAACTGCTTGGGAGTTGGGCGGCTGAGCAAGGTATTGGGAAAACGGATATTCAGTATGCGTTTGCTGATGTAATTGTTAATAATGGCGGAATATCCGAAGTTAATGCTTTAAAAATTTTTTCTCCAAGTTTTCAGTTTTCAATCAAAAATTCCGATAAAGATTAGGGCATTTTAAAGCGGAGAATCGAATAATCCATGAAAAAACGTTTGGACGAATTTTTTAAGGGAATTGAGATATTGCAAAAATATCATTGGGACTCCAAACGTATTTTCAACAAAATAACTTCGGATTCCCGAACGATAGAATCCGGAGACATATTTGTCGCGTGTCCGGGGACGGTGATGGACGGGCATGATTTTTTAGGACAAGCAATTTACGCCAAAGTTTCTGTCATTGTTTTTGAGCGTGAACCGGAAATTACAATTCCCAAACATGTTACCGGTGTTAGGGTTCGCGATTCTCGCGCCGCTCTCGCGATACTTTTAAATCGTCTATACGGAAATCCCGCCGAAAAACTTTTGCTTGTTGGAATAACCGGAACCAACGGAAAAACAACAACGTCATATCTTCTTCAAAAATTGCTTTCCGAGAAAAAATCTTCCGCGTATCTCGGAACGCTTTGGTATGAATTGCCGTCGGGAAGAATTCCCGCGATAAACACTACGCCTGGTCCGGAAATTTTAGTTCCGCTTTTAAAACAGATTGCCGACGAAGGCGTTTATCATTGTGTCATGGAAGTTTCTTCACACTCGGTTAGTCAAAGACGCGTTTACGGGATTCCTTTTGAGCTTGGAGTTTGGACACAGCTTACACAGGATCATTTGGACTTTCATAAAACTATGGAAGGCTACTTCCAAGCAAAACGTGAATTTTTCAACAGCCCGCTCGCGCCTAAAAAAATGCTGTTTAATAAGGACTGCCCATATGGAAGACGGCTTCTAAAAGAATTTCCCAAGGCCAAGTCCTTTAGCGTTTCGGAAGACGCGGACTATTCTGTTAAAAATCTGCAAATGAGTTTGCAGGGAAGCGGGTTTATTCTTTGTTTTAAAGGCAGAGAAATCCCGTTTCAAATTCGTTTGCCGATGCGTTACAACGTTTCTAACGCGGTGGCTGTGCTTGCGTCAATAGATATGCTTGGCTATGACTTGAACGATTTTAGAGGCGCGCTGGAAGAGATTCCGTCCATACCGGGCAGAATGGAACGCATTGGCGCGGGGACGGATTTTACGGTGTTTGTCGATTATGCTCATACGCCGGACGCAATGGAACAAGTTCTCGCTGACGCTCGCAAAATGGAGCCCAGAAAAATAATAACGGTGTTTGGCTGCGGCGGCGATAGAGATAAAACTAAACGGCCGCTGATGGCGTCAGCCGCTTGCCGCTATTCTGATATTGTGGTGATGACATCGGACAATCCTCGTTCGGAAGATCCTGAAGAAATTTTGAAAGATATGCAAAAAGGCGTGCCGCATCCTTTGCCCGCGGGTCTTTCAGTATATGAGATTTTGGACAGGCAGGAGGCAATCGAAAAAGCCGTTTCATTGGCAAAGCACGGAGATGTTGTGTTTGTGTTGGGGAAAGGGCATGAGGATTATCAGATTTTAAGCGATGGCAAAGTCCCTTTTAGCGATCGTGAAGTTATAGACTTCGCATTAAAAAGACGTAGCCGTGTTTTCCTTCCATAAATTCTCTCAAACACTTCTGCAGTCCGCGGAATTTTCCGATTATACTCTTGCGCCCAACTCTTTCTCTATTGACACAAGAACCATAAAACCAAACGATGTTTTTGTCGCGCTCAGAGGCGAAAAAGTTGACGGACATAAATTTATCAAAGATGCGTTTAAAAAAGACGCTTCGGGAGTAATCGCGGAAAAATCATCGCGCGATTTTGTTTTAAGTGAGACGAAAGACGCGCCTCGGCGGAATATTTTTTTTGTTGATGAGCCCGCCAAAGAGATGACTCGGCTTGCCTCGGAATACCGCGAATCTCTTTTGCTGGATGTAATCGGCATAACAGGAAGCGCGGGGAAAACTACCACAAAGACTTTTCTTTCATATCTTCTAAGCCGAAAAGCGCGGACTATATCGACCGAAGGAAATTTGAATAATCAATTAGGCGTTCCTTTAATGGTTTCGCGCATTTTACCTGAACATAAATACGCGGCGCTTGAGTTTGGGGCAAGCCATATGGGCGATATAAAAGAACTTTGTGAGATAGCGCGGCCGACAGCGGGAATTTTAACTCCTATCGGCGCGGCGCATTTGGCTGGATTTGGGACGCTTGAGAATGTTTATAAAACAAAACTGGAGCTTGCCGACTATTTACCGAAATCCGCGCCTCTTGTTGTCTTGGATAATGACGATTTTCTTTTGAATGAACTTAAAAAATCCGGGCGAAAATTTATAACAGTAGGGACGGGATCGAAAGCGGATAGAAAAATTTCTGACATTGCCGCGGCTGATGGAAAAGTTTCATTTTGTTTAGATGGACACGGGCCGTTTTCATTTCCCAGTCAGGCTAGTTTTTATGTCCAAAACGCGGCGCTTGCTTTGTCTCTCGCGCTTGAGCTTGTTTTGTCGTGGAATGACATACCTGATGCTTGGGACGAGGTTCGTTTTTCAGCAGGACGGTTTCATGAGGAAACCTTGTCGAATGGCGTCAGAGTAATTGATGATTGCTATAACGCCAATCCCATTTCTTTTAAGAACGCTTTAGCCGCGTTTAAATTGTTAAACGTTTCGGGTAAAAAAATTGTGGTTTTTTCTGATATGCGGGAGTTGGGAGATGGCGAAGTCGAATTTCATCGTCAAATCGGCAGGGAAATAGCGGGCGCTGAAGTTGATTTGGCGTTGGCGTTTGGCGAGCTGGCTTATTATGCGATTGAGACCGCGCGCGATACCGTGAACGCGCGGCATTTTTTATCTCACGAAGAAATTTTGAAAGTGCTAAAATCCACATTGCGGGCGGGCGATGCGGTTCTTTTTAAAGGTTCGCGGAGCATGCGGGTTGAACGGATTTTGAACGGTTTGAAGTGATGTGATAATTCGATAAAAAATTGACATTATTTCAAATCTTTGCGCATTTCCGCGGTATCGTTTGCCATTGATGTCAGCCTTTTATCGTTGTCTTGTAAGTTATTATTTGATATTTATATATCGATATTAAAACATCGATAAAAATTTATCGGAGTCGCGTGTATCTATGCTTTATTTTCTTCATTATTTGGCAGGACAATCTATAGTTTTTAATATTTTCCGTTATATCACTTTCCGCTCCGCCGGCGCGAGCATTACGGCTTTTTTGATTTCGCTCTGGCTGGGGAAAGGCTGCATTGCTTGGCTTAAAAAGCTGCGCGCCACCACCAATCAAGAGCGTGAATTCGCGGATTCTATTCACGAGCATTTTAAGCACAAAAAAGAAATTCCAATGATGGGCGGAATACTAATTGTTTTCGCCATTTTGATTTCTACGATTTTGTGGGGGAATCTGACCAACCGATTTGTCCTTTTAATGCTCGGCGTAATTGTTTGGTTCGGCATGGTCGGTTTTTTGGACGATTGGCTAAAAATGCGTTCGCGAACATCTGACGGGCTCAGCTCTCTGACTAAACTTTTAGGACAGATTTTTATGGGTATTGCCGTTGGCGCGTATCTTTATTTCGACACTGGTTTCGATAAATGGCTTTATGTGCCGCTCATTAAAAAAGGCGTTTTATATTTAGGAGCTTTTTTAATCCCTTTTGTGGTTCTTGTTTTGACGGGAGCATCCAACGCGCTCAATTTGACTGACGGATTGGACGGACTTGCGATAGGCTGCATGATGTTTGCTTCAACCGCGTTTGCCGTTATCACATATCTCACGGGACATTTTGATTTTGCCGCATACCTCGCTATTCCGTATGTCCCGGAGGCCGGAGAACTGACCGTTTTCTGCGCCGCTCTCGCGGGCGCT
This sequence comes from uncultured bacterium, assembly GCA_964410905.1. GTDB lineage: Bacteria > Omnitrophota > Omnitrophia > Omnitrophales > Aquincolibacteriaceae > Aquincolibacterium. The sequence goes on from CAYPIR010000010.1 coordinate 52,940, forward strand.
AGCGCTGGATTTCTTTGGTTTAATTCTTATCCGGCGGAAGTGTTTATGGGCGACACGGGCTCTCTTTCGCTGGGAGGCGCGCTGGGCGCGATTGCGGTTCTAACAAAAAAAGAGTTAGTGCTTGTAATCGTTGGCGGAATTTTTGTTTGGGAAGCGTTATCAGTAATTTTGCAAGTTATGTCGTTTAAATTGACTGGGAAAAGAATTTTTTTAATGTCTCCTTTTCATCACCATCTTCAGCGGAAAGGCTGGGCTGAATCAAAAATTACCGTTCGTCTTTGGATTATCGCGTTTATTCTTGCCGTTGTGGGTTTAAGCACGCTTAAGGTGAGATGAAATGATAGAGGGACTTGGCAGAAAAGTCGCGGTGCTTGGTCTTCGAGATACAGGAGTTGAAAGCGCGATTTTTTTAAAGCAAAAAGGATTTGAAGTTTTTGCCTCTGATTTTTCCGCGTCTGAGGATTCGATTGCTCGAGTAAAACTTTTATTAAGCGGCGGCATTCAGGCTGAATATGGAACACACTCGGTTGAAAAAATAGCGCAAGCGGATTGGATTTTGATCTCGCCGGGCATCTCTCCTGCGGCTCCAATTTATCAGACTCTTCTAAAAGCGAATAAAAAAATCTATAGCGAAATTGAAGTCGCGAGCAGATTTTCTAAGGCGAAAAAAATTATAGCTGTTACGGGTTCTTGCGGAAAAACCACCACCGCGACATTGATTTCAAAAGTCTCGCGGGCGAACGGTGAAAAAACGGTTTTGTGCGGGAATATAGGAAATACGTGGATTAGCGAAATTGAAAAAATAGACAGCGGCACAATAGTGGTTCTGGAGCTTAGTTCGTTTCAGCTTGCGCACTGCGAGAAGTTTGCTCCGAATGTCGGCGTTCTTTTAAATATTTTCCCAAATCACCTTGATTGGCACAAAGATATGAACGAATACGCGGCAGCGAAACTTAAAATGTTTCAGGCTATGGGGGCCGAGGATGTAATGATTTGCCGCTATGAAGATAAGGAAAAATTTTTTCCTAATTTGAAAACTTTCGCCAAGCGGGTTTATTTTGATAAAGTTGAAGCGAACAATTCAAACGAGGCGGCAGTTTTATGCGCGGTTGACGCGCTTGGGTTCTCCAAAAGTTCAGTTCAAAAGACGGCGGCGGATTTTCAAGGGCTTGAACATAGAATGGAAAAATTCGCTGAAGCAAACGGTGTTTTATTTATAAACGATTCTAAATCTACGACAACCGCGTCGCTTGCTTGGGCGCTTGAAAAATATGCCGATAAAAGCGTCGTGCTTTTAGCGGGCGGAAAAAACAAAACAGGCGTTGATGATTTTAAGAGCCTAAAAGATCTTGTCCGCCAGAAAACCAAAGTCGCGATTTTAATTGGTAAAGCACGGCAGGTTTTAAAAGAGGCGTGGGCGGAAATTCCTAATTTGGTGGAAGCTGACACTTTCGAGCAGGCGTGCGAAATGAGCGTTCGTTTGGCGGAAAATGGGAATGTGGTTTTGCTTTCGCCCGCGTGCGCCAGTTTTGATATGTTTAAAAATTATCAAGAGCGCGGAAGCATATTTAAAGAAAAAATTAAACAAATTTTAGATTCTCGAAAAGGGTAATAGATAACAATGTCAAAAGACGCGCGGGTTTTGTTTTTCTCCACATTTTTGCTCGTGGCAATTGGGATAGTGATGGTTTACAGCGCCAGCGGAGTTTCCGCTTATGCTATGCATGGCGATGAAACTTATTTTTTAACGCGGCAATTAGTCTACACATTTGCCGGAATAGTTGTTTTTTTTATGGCGGCATCTCTTCCGATAAAATTTTATCAATCTAACGCGCGCGCGTTTATGTTTCTTGCTATCTTGCTGCTTTTCGCGGTTTATGTTCCTGTTGTTGGACATTCTGCCGGGGGAGCGCAACGCTGGCTGCGCGTAGGTCCTATTCAATTTCAGCCTGTAGAGTTCGCGAAATTAGCATGCTGCATTTATTTGGCGGATTATGTCTCTAGGAAAAGCGCCGAAATTCAGACGGGCGGATGGAAAGTTTTTGTCCCGATGTTTTTTCTTGTTGGGTTTGTGGGAATTCTAACCCTGCTTGAACCCGATCTCGGTTCGTTTGCCATCGTGGCGTTTATCACAGCGATTATTCTTTTTCTCGGCGGGCTAATGATTCGTTATATTTTGAGCATTTTGATTGTGTTCGTCCCCATGTTTTATTTTTTGATTATAAAGGTTCCATATCGTCTTAGCCGTCTTCAAGCGTATTTGAACCCTTGGGAAGATCCGCAAGGGTCGGGTTTTCAAATCATACAATCATTTTTGGCCATCGGTTCGGGAGGCGCTTGGGGAGTCGGGCTTGGTAAAAGTTCACAAAAACTTTTTTATCTTCCATCAAGCCATAACGATTTCATCTTGGCAATCCTAAGCGAAGAGCTGGGGCTGGCGGGAATTCTCGTGGTGGTTCTTTTGTATATAGCATTTTTTATCGCCTCAATACGAATAACAAAAAAAGCCGAGCAACCATTTGAAAAACTTCTTGCCACTTCGGTTTCTCTTTTAATTATCCTCCAAGCTATTTTTCATATGATGGTCGCGACTGGGCTTGTTCCGACAAAAGGTTTGCCGCTGCCGTTTGTCAGTTACGGAGGCAGTTCGATTTTTATGAGCCTTTTTGCCGTGGGAATTTTAATGGCGATTGATAGAAAAAATAAAAAGCGCAAGGCGTAACAATGAAAAACACTAAAGAGTCTTTCAAAGTTGTCGTATACGCGGGGCCTACAGGCGGGCATCTTTTCCCGGCGCAATCTTTTTCTGAGAGATTCAAACAAAAATTTCCCAAATCAAAAATTCTTTTTGTTACGTCCGAACGCGGTGAAAAATACGCGAAAAATTTTCCCGAAGGGCTTTTCGATAAAATAAGTTATTTGCCGGAATTTGGATTTCCCGGCGGTTTGTCTATAAAGAATTTAAAACCGTTTATCCTTTTTCCGTTTATAGCCTATCAGGAAGCGGTTTTTCTATCGCGGGAAAAACCCGATATTTGTGTCGGGTTTGGAAGTTTTGCTTCGTTCGCTGGAATGGCCGTCGCGGCGCATATGAAAATTCCGACGCTGATTCATGAGCAGAACAAATCTCCCGGCAAAGCTACTCATTGGCTGCTTGAAAGAGTTGACGCGGTTTGTGAAAGTTTCCCGCAAACTCTTTTTAAGATTACGCCCAAGAAATTACGGACGGTCGGGCTGCCCATCAGAGCTGAAGTCTTAAAGAAATTAAGCGAAAAAAAAGAACGCCGAGAAGGAGAAGCGCTTCGCGTTTTAGTAGTCGGAGGCTCGCAAGGAGCCAGAGGACTTAACAGGATCGCGGTAAAAGTTTTCTCGCGATTTTCAGATGAAGAAAGAAAGAAAATAGCCGTTACTCATATCGCTGGCGAAACTGATTTCGCGGACATTTCAAAGGCGTATCAGGACATAAACTTTCCCGCTGCCGTTTATCCATTTTTTTCGGATATGGGCAGTCTTTTTTCAAAAACAGATTTGGCGATAAGCCGCGCGGGATCCGCCACTTTTTTTGAGCTCGCGGCGTTTGGAATACCCGCGTTTGTGATTCCATATCCTTACGCCGGCGGTCATCAAATGCTGAACGCTCAGGATTTTCAAAGCCGAGGCGCTGTTTTGACTCATGAAGAAAATAGCGAAGCTGAGGCGTGGCTTTTAGAACACTTAAGAGATTTATTGGCGGATGAGCGTAAGTTGAAAGAGTTTTCTACCGCGATGAGACGGGAAGCGAAAATACACGCTTCGGAAGATTTGGTTAATATAGCCTGCGAGATGATAGAGAAAAATGGAACGCGTAAAAGATAAAGATTTTTTCAAAAACGGCAAAGTTTATTTGATAGGAATTGGCGGCTCTGGAATGAGCGGACTGGCGCGAATACTTAAGCAAAAAGGGTTTGAAGTATCCGGCTCTGACAGCAAGGAAACTGAAACAACAAAAAATCTTCGTCTCTCAGGAATTCCCGTTCGTATCGGACAAGATTTCGCGGATTTTGCCGATGCCGATTCAATAATCTATTCCAGCGCGATAAAACCTAATCATGTGGAGCTGCAAGCCGCCCGCGAAATGGGTTTAAAAGTTTTTCATCGCGCTGAGGTTTTAGCCGCTCTTTTCAATCAGGCGGAAACGGCTATTGGCGTTTTGGGAACTCATGGAAAAACCACGACTTCGGCGATGCTGTCTCATATCCTTTCGCAATTACACGTTCAACCCACCTGTTTTGTCGGAAGCGATATGCTTAATTACCAGACCAATTTTATGGTGGGAGAATCTAATTATTGGGTGAGCGAAATTGATGAGAGTGACGGAAGCCACGAACTTTATTCTCCACATTATGCCGTGCTCACAAACTTAGAACCGGAACATCTCGATCATTACGGCGATTGGCAGAGCTTGGTAAACTCGTTTGAGAGATTTTTATCAAGATTCCAAAAACCGGGATTTCTTGCTTATCTAGGCGATGACGCGTTCCTTCGCGATATGGTTTTGCAAAGCGGGCTCGCGTCGGTGGATTTTGGATTTGAACCCGAGAGAGCGTATTCGGCGCAAAATATACAGCTACAAGCGTTTTCCGCGGAATTTGATTTGATGGAAGCGGGATTTTTTATAACGCGAATAAAACTTTCTGTGCCGGGAAGACACAACATAGCCAACGCGCTTGCGACAATTTCTATTTTGCTGAACTTGGGATTTGATTTAACGGAGATAGTAGAAGCCCTTTCGGCTTTTAAGGGAACAAAACGGCGCATGGAAGTAAAAGGCGGGACAGACAGACTTTTGGTGCTGGATGATTACGCCCATCATCCGACAGAAATCAAAGCCGTCCTTCGCGCTCTAAAAGAAGCCGGGAAATATGTTCGAGTGGTGTTTCAGCCGCATCGCTACAGCCGCGTAAAAAATCTTTGCAAAGAGTTTGCTCACGCGTTTGATGACGCGGCGGAAGTTGTCCTTACTGATATTTATGCCGCCGGCGAAACTAACGCTGATGGTGTTTGCGTTGAACAGGTCTATCAAGAAGTTATCCGAGCCGGGCATCCGCAAACTCAAGTGGTTTCGCGCGCGCAGATTTTGTCATATCTTGAAACGCATCCGATGAACGAAGGCGTAATGCTCTTTATGGGCGCGGGCGATATTAGCGAAATCGCGGGAAAATATGCCGAAAAATTTTCCGCCTCAACTTTAAAATAAAAAAAGAAAATGATGTCTGATTTTTTTTCTAATAAACGATATAAATGCTTAAAAGATTTAAAAGTCGGAGTTGTCCGCGGCGGGCTTTCCGCGGAGCGCCCGATTTCGCTAAGGTCCGGCCGCGCTGTCTCGAAGTCGCTCAAGAGAATAGGCTTTAAAGTCCTAACGCTTGATACCGCGGATAAGGAAAACTTTTTAAGAAAAGCAAAACAGGCGGACATTCTTTTTATCGCTTTGCACGGCGAGGGCGGGGAAGACGGGAGCCTGCAAGAATTTTTAGAGCAGAAAAAAATAATTTTCACGGGTTCGTCTTCGGCCGCTTGTAAAAAAAGCTTTGATAAATTCATAACAAAAAAATATTTCAAAAAATTCGGCATATCAACCCCCGAATCTATTTTGCTTGATAAGAAAGATTGGAAAGAAAAAGCGGAGAAGTTCCCAACGCCGTATTTCGCGAAGCCATTGGACGGCGGTTCCAGCCAAGGCGTTTTTTTAGTTGAAGATTTCTCAAGTTCCGCCGAAAAAATAGAACGCTCCATTTTGAAGTATGGAAAAATTTTGATAGAGAAAAGAATCTTTGGACGCGAGCTTACTTGCGGCGTTTTGTCGGATAAAAAATTGCCGCCCATTGAAGTTAAGCCAAAGCGGGATTTTTATGATTACAAGGCGAAATACACGAAAGGAATGACGGAGTATATTTGTCCGGCAAAAATTTCTAAAAGTGTTTCTCTGAAAATTCAAAATCTCGCGTTAAAAAGCCACAAAAAACTTGGGCTTAGCGGGTTTTCACGCGTTGATATTATGCTTGATAAAAAGAATCAGCCGTTTGCTTTAGAAATAAATAGCATTCCCGGTCTCACGGAATTAAGCCTGCTTCCCAAAGCGGCGCGGTCGATAGGAATTAGTTTTGACGAATTGTGTTTGGAAGTTTTGCTCGCGGCGTGGAAAAAGGCTAAAAAATAAAACTATTACGGAAACGACATGGCTAGAAATAAAAACAAATCAGGAAAAAAAGGCGGGCTTTTAAAGGCGATAGGAAAAGGCATCCGCTGGCTTTTGCTGCGTCTTTTGCCGGTGGCGGTTTTGGCGGGGATTGTGGGATATAGCGGAGCCAAAATTTACGCGAATCTAAAAACGGATCCTTGGCTTAAGGTGCAGGAAATTCGAGTGTCTCCATCGGACGCTTTATCTCAAGAAAGCGTTCGCAAACTTGAAGAGCTGCTTATTGATAAAAATATTTTGATTGTGGATTTGAAAAAAATCGAACGTTCCATCGAGCTTGGACCTGGCGCGCGCAGCGTTCGTGTTGTCCGTGAGATGCCGTCAACATTGAGGGTTGAAATTGAAAAACGGCGTCCAATCGCAAATGTTCAATTTAAATCTGGCGGTGATTACGCCATTGTTGCCACCGATGGTTTTATTATAGATGTCAGGCAGGAACTTGATCCCGCGTGGATTTTGATTGAGGATTATTCAGAAAAAATAAAAGCTCCGAAAGTTGGTTTGCGGGTCGAAAACAAAGGCTTTCAGGAAGCAATAAAGTTTGTCGATATTTTCCGCCGGCATGAACTTTCTCGCCGCGAGCGCGTTACAAGAATTAGTCTCGATCCTTATGGGAATGTAACCGCGCGGCTTGGTGAAGGACCGGATTTTCAGATGGGCAGAAAACCGTCAGAACAACTTTCATTTTTAACAAAGGCGGTTTATCTATTCAAAACCGAGCCGCGAGAAAATATCGAATATATGGATATTCAACACGGCAGAGTCGCGGTCAAAAGGAAACAATGAAAGAAACGCAAGAATCAAAACGCTGTCTGACAATTTACATAGGTTCGCGGAAAATGGCGGCGATGCTTGGCGACTTAACAAAAGAGCATCCTGTCATTATCCGAAGCGAGCAGCTGCTTTTCCCTAAAGGATTTGAAAATGGATTCGTGTCGAATTTGCAAGACGCGACTTTGTCGATAGAAAAAATTTTAGACGGAATGATAAGCGATGACGAATGGGGACGAATCCCGATTTATGTCGTGCTGGGCAACGGCAAAATCAAACTTTACCGTTACGAAAGCTGCCAGTATTTCCCATCCGATAAGCGCGTCATAACCGCAAGCGAAGTCAGTTCCGTCATCGAACAAACGCGCAGTATCGCGGCTTTGCCGCTGACCGAAGCGGTTTTGCAGGCGATCCCGGAGTCGTTTCTTGTCAACGATATGCCCGATGTGCGCAATCCCATTGGGCTTGAGGCGGAACGGTTAGGCGTAACCCTTCAAATTCACACTCTGGAATTTCAGCTGTTTAGGAATATACAAAAGGTGTTTGAATCGCTCGATTTAAACGTTTTGGAATATATTCCCAAAGCAATTCCGCTTTCTGAGGCTTCTTTAAATGATTTGCAGCGGCAGGAGGGCGCCTTGATTTTGGATGTGGCGGATTCCGCGACTCAGCTTGTGATGTGGAAAAACGGGCTTTTGTCGGGAGTCAAAACAATTCCTTTCGGCGGAGAGTTTTTGACTAAGCGGATAGCGCAAGCCTGGGACATTGAACCAAGCGACGCGGAAAAAGTGAAAGAAAAATTCGCGACGCTTGATCCTCAAGAAAAAAACAGCGAGGAACTCATTCCTCTCGTTACCAGAAATAATAATATTAGGCGTTCTGTTTCTAAGAAGGAATTTTTGGAAAGGTTTTTTTTCGACGCGGGGCAGTGGATGAGAAAAATAATTGAAGAAGCGGATGTTTTTTTAAATGACGAAAAACTGCATTTCCCCAATATGCTGTGGTCGGGCGGAACGGTTAAAACGGACGGGTTTTTGGAGTGGGTCCAGTCCGAGTTTTCTCATGATGGAAAAGTTGTCGCCCCTCACGGAATTGAAGCGCCTCAAGAGATTTTAAGAGACCCTTCTCTCGCCGCGGTGCTTGGAACATTTGCTTGGATGAAAAAAAGAGAACAGCTTGGTTTGAACTTTTTTGTTAAAAAAAACCGTGTTGTTCAAGCGATTTCAAAAGTTCAATCTTGGATCGAAAATTATTTTTAAAAATAAAGGGGATAAATATGTATGCTAAACAAACAAACAAATAACTAATTCCCAGCGTTCGTTTTTCTTCCGCGGCATAACACTTCTCACTTCTCTCATTTTCTTATTCAGCATTTTCTCGCCAGCTTCGTTTGCTGTCACTGTAACTTGGACTGGCGCTGCCTCCGATGGCAAATGGGAAACAGATGGAAACTGGAATACAGGGATTGCTCCTATTTATCAAATTGATCCACCGGCATCTATCGATAATGACATTATGATTGAAGATGCTGGGAATATAGTTATCACCGAGGTAGAAGTCTATGGTCATGATGTTACAATTTCTGGTTCAAACATTTCTATGTCGGGTATTAATTGGAACAGTGGCGGACATTTGACTTTTTCAAACGGCGTTTTTGATGGTTCCGAAGAGTATTTTAGTCATTATGAGATGGGAATTACTGTAAATTCAGGAGGGAATGTAAAATTAAACAGACCATATATTGGAGCTGATGGCACTGTCAATATTAATAGTGGCGGTAGCTTAGGAATAGCGGAAGATGACGGAATTGATACAGAATCTGTTAACACGATAAATGGCGGGACATTGAATTTAACAGGCGCGACATATTCAAAAAATTGGACATTAGGTGAGTACGGCGGGACTATAAGCAATGGAAGCGCGGCTACAATGAACGGTGTATTGAGCGGTTCTGGAGGTTTGACAAAGACTGGGGCAGGGATACTAACGCTTAGCGGGGCGAATATATATTCGGGTGGGACGACAGTCAGCGGAGGAAAATTAGTTGGGACAACGGCAAGTTTGCAAGGCGCGATAACAAACAACGCTGATGTCGAGTTTAATCAATCGACAAACGGGACATACTCCGGAGTGATGAGCGGAAGTGGAGAATTGATAAAGAGCGGGACAGGGACGTTAACGCTTAGCGGGGCGAATATATATTCGGGTGGGACGACAGTCAGCGGAGGAAA
>CAYPIR010000010.1:62279-74864 GCA_964410905.1 uncultured bacterium
AGTGGAGAATTGATAAAGAGCGGGACAGGGACGTTAACGCTTAGCGGGGCGAATACATATACAGGCGGAACAACGGTTAGCGGCGGAACATTACAAGCAGGAGCTGCGAACATAATTTCCACGAGTTCTGGTTTAGCAGTTCGATCCGACGCCGTGTTCGACTTGAATGATTATGATCAAGCTGTGAAAGGGTTAAGCGGAGCTGGCAGTGTGGATTTAGGAACAGCCGTGTTGACAGTTGGAGGAAATAATGGGAGTACAACTTTTTCCGGTGATATTAGCGGGAACGGAAGTTTAGTAAAAGAAGGGACAGGAACGCTTACCCTTTCAGGAGCAAGCGCATATTCCGGCGGAACGACATTGTCAGTCGGGAAAATAATTGTTGGAAATTCTCAGGCTCTTGGAACAGGCGATGTTTCATTGAACGATGGTACTACTCTTAAACTTGGGACAACGGCGTTATCCATCGGCGGGAATTTTAGTCAAGCTGCCGGTTCTACGCTTGCGCTCACGATAGCGGAAAACGATTATGGTTCTATTGTCGCGGATGGTGATATAGATGTTAGCGGATATATCGATGTCTCGCTTGCATCGGGATATCATGCCAATGATGCCACAGTAGATATTTTGAGCGCGGGCGGCACGTTAAATTTTGGCGGTTTGTTGACACTTTTATCAGATTGGTATACAAAGACTGAAAGCATTCATGATGGAATATTGAGTCTTATGCTCAGTCGCACGGGCGGATTTGAAAGCGATACTGGAAGAGATGGAAACACAGGCGCGGTGGGCAGAGTTTTAGACAATATTCCGAACGCCGAAGGCGACATGCTGAATGTGCTTAATACATTAGACGGGATGTCGTCAGGAGATGTAGAAAGCGTGCTCTCAACAATGATGCCGGATATAAGTTCAGGAAGCGCGCAAGGCAGCAGGATGCTGGCGGGCAATCATTTGACATCAATATCAAACCGTCTGGGCGGAATGAGAAGTGGTTTTGCCAATAGCGGAGTTTCATCTGGAGAGACAATAGACGGAACAGGGGTATGGATTCAAGGATTGGGAAACAATATGGAGCAAGAGACTAGAAAAGGAATAGAAGGGTTTGAGGCAAACGCGTTCAGCACAACAATAGGAATAGACCATTTAATAAACAGCAACGTGCGGCTGGGCTTGGCAGGAGGCTACGGCTACGCGGACGTAAAGAGCAAGAGGTCTGGTCATCCTACGGATGAAATAAACAGTTACAATGTCAGTTTATACGGAAGTTATGATTCAATGGATTTATGCGAAGCTCGGGTGAGAGGAAAGAACCGCGGAAGCGCCATAAAGGACTACGGCGAAGATTATTGGTATGTGGACGGAGTGCTGGGATTTACGTGGAATGAATATGACTCACGGAGAGAGACATTTGGCCGCGTAGCGAAAGCGGAACACAGTGGGCAAGAATGGAGCGCAAAAACAGAGCTGGGCTACACATTCACATTTGAGCCACAAAAACGCTTGAGATAACGCCGTTTATCGGGGCGGAATATAGTTATTTGCACCTGAACAGTTATAAGGAAAAAGGAGCGGGCGCGCTAAATCTCGACGTGGAGGGAAAAAGTTATCAAGAGCTAGAGCAGACAATAGGTTTAAAGCTGCAATATCCGATAGCAACGGAAATAGGGACAGTAATTCCCGCGGTGAAGGGCGCGTGCCTGTATGATTATGTGGGAGATAGATATGAAACACGCGCGAGTTTCGCGGGAGGCGGCCAGAGTTTTGTGTCACAAGGAGCAAAACCCGCGAAGAGCGGAATACTGTCGGGATTAGAAGTCGCGCTGCTTACAAAAGGCAACTGGACATTCACAGGGAATTGGGATTTAGAGAAAAGAGACAAATTTCTTAGCAACACATATTACGCGACCGTGAGGTATGATTTTTAAGTAGCAAGAAAAACAAAAAAACGACATCGATTCCAAATCTCCTCGCTTTTTGAGGCGCTATTTGTCATCGGTGCCGTTTTTTTTGTAAAAGTCAATAATTTTGTAGACAGATTTTGATACTCAGTCATCCTGCGCGACCGCAAAAGCGGACGTCGCAGGATCAACAAGATACGACACGATTTCTTTAATCGTGCGTGTCGGGTGGTTGCATTACAAATGCAACCAAAGGCTGACTGCTTCTAGTTGCGCCTATGCGCAACCACTGTCAAGCGAGACTCAAGGAACACCTCGTCTTGCCTTGTGGATTCCGCGACGTTAAAAAGCAACGCGCGGAATGACATAACGGACAAGTGCCAAAGGTGCTTTGCCGTTTCGTGCCAATCCATTGAGGATTGGCGCAGTCAACCGTAAGGTTGCGGTACTTCCTGTATCGATGCATTGGGCATCGCTGCGGAATGACAGCAACTGTGAGGTTAGGCGTTTGTCGCGGGTATTGGAACGGGCGTTGCGAAGTTTTGAAAGCAAAGAAACCGTAGGTTCTTGTGTTTGCCGTTGAATCCGCGGATTCTCCCGTGTTGTCGGGTGAAAAAGCAGGATTGCATAAAATTCAAGGTGTTGGCGCGGGATTTGTTCTGGGCGTGCTGAATACGAAGGTTTATGATGAGGTTAATTAAAGTAAAGCATGAAGACGCTGGCTGTATCGCGCAAGATCTCGCCAAAAAAGAAGACATTTGGCGGGTATTTCATCGGGCAAAAACGTTTGGGCGGCTCTTGAGCTGACAAAGCGTCCTGAATTTAAAGGAAAGACAATAATTACCGTGATTGCTGATACCGGAGAGCGCTATCTTTCCACTTGGCTTTATCAGGAGTTCGCCAAGTAGTTTTATTTTAAATAGCTTTCTCATAAACGCCGCGAAGGGTTAAAAACCTTTTGCGGCGTTTTTATCAAACAAATTCAATGGATTGACAAGATATTTTTAAATAGTAATAATGTGCAATCTTTTATGCTCCTCAAGCCCACCTAATCTTCAAAGGAGAACGACTATGGCGAACAACAAGAAAAAAGATGAACTTCAAGAAAAGATTCTCGATGTTGACGCGAGCATGCAAGGAACCATCTCATTTAAAGACCCTGTAAACTTGAGAATCAACGGAAGTTTTGAAGGAAAATTGGATACGCGGGGAAGTTTGACTATTGGAGAAAATGCAAAAGTTACCGCGAATATTAACGGCGATCATATTGTGATTGCCGGAAAAGTTTCCGGCGATGTCGCCGCGTCCGCTTCTCTCGCGATTTTGGGAACTGCGAATTTGCAAGGCAATATCACAACTCCGCGGCTTAGTATTGCCGATGGAGCAATTTTAGATGGCGTGGTAAAGATGAACGCGGTTGGCGGCGCCAATGCTTCTGAGATTTTTTTGACTTTGAAAGATGTCGCTCGATACTTAGAAGTTGAATCGCGTGAAATTGAGGATTGGGCTAAAAATAAAAAAATACCGGCGCGTTCGGAGAATGGGCAATGGATTTTTGAAAAAAGCGAAATTGACAGTTGGGTTCAACGCGAAAAAACAAAAGTTTAAAATTTGAGGAAGTAAGTTTTATATGAACAATATGCTGGTCATTGAGGAAGTTGAAAAGTTTCTTGGGGTTGAAAGGACGGGAATTGAAAAGTTTATCAAAGACGGTCATTTGCACGCCTACAAAATCGGCGGAGTTTATGTCCGTTTTAGAAAAGAAGAAGTTTTGCATTTGAAATACGATGTTCTTTCAAAAAATGTAAAAACAAATACCAAAATTTCATTCTGGCAAAGACTGTGGGGATTTTGGCGATTCAATAATTTTTATATTCTCTCCATAATTATAATCGCGGCTTTGATTTATTGGTTCTTGCAAACTGCCGCTTCATGAAGTTAATCCTATGAAAATTTTTCAGGGGATTGATTTGCAGGAAGTTCAAACAGTAAAGAATCTAATCGAACGCGGCGACAAAAAAAAATTAAATAATATTTTTAGTTTGAAAGAGCAAGCCTATTGTTCTGATAAAAAAACAAAATACGAACATTACGCGGCACGTCTGGCTGTGAAAAATGCTTTTTTAAAAGCCTTTGGCAAAAAAAACAAAGGAGGACAGCGGTTGAACGGTATAGAAGTTCTGAATGCCAAAAATGGCCGCCCTTTTTTGAATTTGACTAAACAAGTAAAGCGCGCCTTTGCAATCACAGATATTTTGCAGATAGAAATTTCTTTAACTCATGAACGGACATTCGCGATGGGAAACGTAATCGCCGTGATTGGAAAATAAATGACAAAACGAATACTTATTGTTAACGCTGATGATTGTAACTTGACGGCTCAGGTGACCGAGTCTATTTTGCAAGCGCATAAAACTGGAATTGTAACCAGCACCACATTTCTTGTTAATCTTCCCATTGATAAAAAAGTTGTTCGGAAAATTTTATCATGCAAAAAGCTGGGGCTTGGACTTCATCTGAATATAACGCTTGGAAAGCCACTCGCAAACCCTAAAAAGATTCCTTCGCTTTTGCAAAAAGAGGGCAGATTTAAAAAGAAAGACCACTATTTTCTTGGGGCGCTGCCGCCCGTTTCCGAAATTACGGAGGAGTTTAGCGCGCAGCTAAAAAAATTCACTCAGGTTTTCAAGCGCCTGCCAACGCATATAGACGTTCATCATCATATGCATGACTTTGGTCCATTTTTTAAAGCACTTGTGCCACTTGCGAAAAAATACAATTTACCAATTCGCTGGACCCGCATACTCAAGCTGTCGGAGTTTAAGGGAATAAGCGCGGGGATTTGCTCAACGCAAAATTTCTATGGAAATTTGGATCCGCGGACTTTTTGGTCGGAAGAAGTTTTGCGACATTTGCTTTTTACTCTTCCTTTTGGAACGAGTGAAATTATGTGCCATCCCGGCTGGGTGGACGAAGAGCTTTCTTCAATTAGTTCATTGACCGAGCCTCGTGAGCGGGAGTATCAGCTTTTTAGCCGAAAAGAATTGCGGCATTATCTGACTAGTCTTGGAATAGAGCTGGTGAATTTTGAGGCGTTAAAGTAGAAGCGTTGAAGAGACGATTTTGAGAAGCGGCGCTACTTTACAATTGTGCCGTCAAGCGTTTCAAACAATATTGTTACGACATTGTGGCACTTGGGGCATTTGATTTGTTTGAAGGCTTGGATGTTGTCGTGTTTTGGGCGATACATAATTGATAGGATCTTGGAATCGAAACTTGATTCGTTGCCCGACCACTGACAATCAGGACAAGTATAAGCGGATTTCATAAGAGCCTTTCTTTGTATAAGTTGAAGCGATTTTTTAAGGCATAAAAAGAATCGGCAAACATAAAAAAATCTTTAAGAAAAAAATAATTTTAAAACAATTTTAAATGTTTTTAGGAGACTAATATGGAAAAAAAAATAGTTGCTTTCTTAATTCTCTTCCTATGCATAGGGATGTTGCCGTCAGCTTTTGCGAAAGAAGGCGACAGCTACTGGAAAATGCTCGGTGAAACTTTTTCGCGCGGATTTAAAAATATCATAAGCGCGCCGTGGGAAATCCCACATACAATCGTGATTCACGATTCTAATGATGATGGCGATCCGCGTTTTTTTCGCGACGCGCGCGGTTTCTTTGACGGCACTCTTCGCACTGTGACGCGGCTTGGCGGTGGAGCATTTGATACTGTTTTGGCGCTGATTCCCGGTTTACAGGAAGGCTTGCCCGCGCTTGATCCTGAAACATTTTTTTAATATGCGTCCACAGCTAAAAAAAATATCCCTTTCTTGTAAAACTAAAATTTCTTAAGTAGAATACCGCACTTATTTTTTTGCCAACTGATTTGTCTTATCAAGGGCCGGTAGTTCAGTTGGTAGAACGCTACAATGGCATTGTAGAGGTCAAGGGTTCGACTCCCTTCCGGTCCAAAAAACACGAGCGAGAGTGGCGGAACTGGCAGACGCACTGGACTCAAAATCCAGCGGTGCTCAAACACCATGAGGGTTCGACTCCCTCCTCTCGCACCATCATTTTTATGAGGTGCGAGGCTCTCGCAGTTTTTTTTTGTTAAAAGGCAGACGCCAAAACATATCGAAAGAAAAAATCAATGGTTAGCGGATTCAAAGCGTATCCTTTTGATGAGTTTGAAAAAAAGTGGCAAAACTATTGGCTTCAAAATAAAACCTTCCAAACAAAAGAATCTCAAAATAAAACCCAGCCTAAATATTACATTCTCGACATGTTCCCTTATCCGTCTGGCGCGGGACTTCATGTAGGACATCCAGAAGGCTACACGGCGACAGACATTCTTGCTCGTTACAAGCGGATGAAAGGGTTTAATGTTCTTCATCCAATCGGCTGGGACGCGTTTGGGCTTCCCGCTGAACAGTATGCAATTGACACGGGCACTCACCCCGCCGTTACGACAAAAAAAAATATCGATAATTTTCGCAGGCAAATTCAAATGCTTGGGTTTAGTTATGATTGGGACAGAGAAGTAAATACTACCGACCCTGATTATTTCAAATGGACGCAATGGATTTTTCTGCAACTCTTTAAACGCGGACTTGCTTATGAGTCTGAAATTCCGGTTTGGTGGTGCGAGGGTTGCAAAGCGGTTCTTGCCAATGAAGAAGTTCGTTCGGATGGAACTTGCGACAGGAAAGGGCATAAGGAAGTTTTTCGCCGTCCGCTAAGACAATGGGTTTTGAAAATAACGGCTTACGCAGAGCGGCTGCTTGAAGATTTAAAACTCGTGGACTGGTCTGAGGCGATAAAAGAAATGCAGCACAACTGGATAGGCAAAAGTTTTGGCGCGGAAGTCGATTTTAAAATAGCAAACGGCGAAGCGGCGGGCGAAACATTAAGAGTTTTTACAACGCGTCCCGACACGCTTTTTGGAGCGACATATATGGTTGTCGCCCCTGAACATCCACTGCTAGAAAAATTGACAGATGCGGGACAGCGCGATGTAGTAGAAAAATATCGCCGAGACGCGGCAAAGAAAAGCGAACTTGAAAGAACGCAGCTAGAAAAAGATAAAACAGGCGTTTGGACGGGAAGTTACGCGATCAATCCCGTTAACGCGGAAAAAATACCTGTATGGGTCGCTGATTATGTGATGATGGGATACGGAACGGGCGCGATTATGGCGGTTCCCGCGCATGACACGCGGGATTATGAATTTGCGCAAAAATTTAAGTTACCCGTCATACAAGTCGTCCAACCTGAAAATGAAAAAATCGATTGGAAAGGTTTCACGGATAACGGAATATCGGTTAACTCAACAGGAAAAGAAATTTCTATTACAGGATTAAAAACGCCGGAAGCGAAGGAGAAAATTACGACGTGGCTTGAAGAAAACGGCTTGGGCAAAGCAAGCATTCAATACAAACTGAGAGACTGGCTTTTTTCACGGCAGCGTTATTGGGGTGAGCCGATACCGATAGTTCACTGCGAAACTTGCGGAGCGGTTCCTGTTCCCGAAAATGAACTTCCGCTCAGACTTCCGGAAATGACCGACTATACGCCGTCAGGTTCCGCCGAGCCGCCGCTTGCGAAGGCTATAGATTGGGTGAATTGCAAATGTCCTAAATGTCAGGGCGCGGCGAAACGCGAAACCAACACAATGCCGCAATGGGCGGGCTCTTGTTGGTATTATCTGCGGTATATCGATCCGCAAAATCAGGTGGCCTTTGTTGATAAAGAAAAAGAAAAATATTGGTCGCCGGTAGACCTTTATGTCGGAGGCGCGGAGCACGCGGTTCTTCATCTTTTGTATTCGAGATTTTGGCATAAGGTTTTGTTTGATATTGGCGCGGTTTCTTCTCCGGAGCCATTCCTGAAACTTGTTAATCAAGGGATGATTCTTGGTGAAGACAATCAAAAGATGTCAAAATCCCGCGGCAATGTGATAAATCCAGACGATGTTGTGTCGCAATACGGAGCGGACGCGTTTAGACTTTATGAAATGTTTATGGGACCGCTTGAAATGACAAAACCTTGGTCGACATCGGGCGTTGAAGGTGTTTATCGATTCTTGGGGAAGGTTTGGAGACTTTTTATCGATAAGGACGGAAACTTTCGATCTGAAGTCGCGTCTAGAGAGCCCGACCAATTTGAATTGAAAATTTTGCATCAGACGATAAAAAAAGTAACGGAAGATCTTGATAATATGAGATTTAACACGGCGATTTCCGCGCTGATGATTTTTGTAAATGAAATTTCACAGAAGAAGGATTTTTCTAGGGCTGTTTTGTCGAAGTTTATTTTGCTTCTCGCGCCATTCGCGCCGCATATCGCCGAAGAACTTTGGGAAAAACTCGGCAACAAAAAAACAATAGCTTACGAGATGTTCCCGAAATTTGACGAAAAATATCTGATTGAGGCGGAATGCGAGCTCGCTATTTTAATAGGCGGTAAAGTCAGAGCGAAAATAGTCGTTTCTCGTAACCAGAGCGAAGAAGAAATAAAAAAACTCGCGCTTGAAAATCCTAAAATTAAAGAGTTTGTTACAGGAAAAATCGTGAAAAAAATCATAATCGTTCCATCTCGCACGGTTAACATTGTGGTCGCCAATGCCTAAAGTCGAAATAAAAAATCAAAAAATTCTGCTTGGTAAAAAAGAAATTCCGCTAATTTCCGGAGAAGTCCATTATTGGCGGCTTAATGCCAATGCTTGGCGGGATGTGCTTAAAAGCGTCAAGGATATGGGCGTTCGCATAATTTCAACTTACGTTCCCTGGGATTTTCACGAATACAAACGCGGCTCATTTGACTTCACGGGTAAAACCGATCCGGCGCGCAATCTTAAGGCTTTTTTAGATCTTACTCGCAAAGAAGGTTTTTATCTTATCCTGCGTCCCGGTCCGTATATTTATGGCGAGTGGCAGCGTGATGGCGTTCCTCAATATGCTTACAAGTATCATCGCCTTCATCCGCAGTTTCTAACCTATGCTCAAAAATGGATAAAAGAAGTTTCTAAAATATTTTTGCCATACTTGGCGACTCGCGCGAACGGGCATATTTTGATGGTTCAGGCGGATAACGAAATTGATCCGTGGCCGGACCTCTTTGGCAATCAATACGGGTTGTCGGGACAGCCCGGCCTTTTTCAAGAGTTTATAGAGACGGTTTACAATGGGCGCGTCAATGATTTGAACGCGGCGTGGGGAACAAATTATAAATCTTTTGATGAAGCGGCGCCTTTTATCGCGACCATGCTGCCGGGAGAAACAGGGCTTCCCCTAAAAGGCGACAAAGAGCTAAAACGCCATCTTGATTATTTTATGTTCAAGTATTTTTACTCTCGGCAAGTCGCGCGTAAGATGGTTGAAATGTATCGCGCGGTGGGCGTGGATGTTCCAGTCTATTTAAACGCGTATCCATTTTTTTACGCTCAAGATTGGGCGGATTTGCAAGCGGAGTCCGATGCTGTCGGCATAGATATGTATCCGACAAATGAATTTAGCGAAGACGAATTTGAGCAGCGTAAGTTCTGCGACAAAATTCGTTATCTATCAAGCGTTTCTAATCTTCCATTCATCGCCGAGTTTCAGTCTGGAGTTTGGCACGGACATCATTACAAAACCAAAGTTTTGACACCCAACCACTATCGCTTGATTTCCTCGTCCGCGCTTATGGCGGGCATCTGCGGATGGAATTGGTATATGCTGGTTAACCGCGATAATTGGTATATGTCTCCAATTAACGAATGGGGCAGAGTGCGAGACGAACTTTTTGATGTCTTCAAACAAATCGTCGCGGTGTTTAATCAGTTCAATCCGTCAAGCGTTAAGAAACTCACGGATGTCGCGGTTACCATAAATCCAATTCAATACGCGGCTCGAACATTTTTATCCGATAGCCCCGTTCTTTCGGCTCTTTATGACGCGGATATTGACTATGACGCGTTTGACCCAAGCCGTTCAATGACAAATAAAAAAGTTGTTTTTTATTCAGGCAATCAGTGGCTTGGCAAAGATGCTCACCAAAACTTGAGAAAATATGTTGAGCGCGGCGGCTCTCTTGTCGCGTTTCGCTCGTTTCCAAGGAAAGATGACGATTTCAAAACTTGCCGGGAGATTGGTTTTGAAGATCCCGATAGAACTTTGTTTGAATTTAAACGTTCGTTTAAAATAACGTTTGGCAAAAAAAACAAACCTGTTCAGTTGGTAAGTTCGGTTTACACGTTCGCAAAGTGCGCGGGTGAAAAAATAACCGCGGATTTTGGTAATTATGGGAAACAAACAATTGGTTATATAAAGAAAATCGGTAAAGGGAAAATAATTCACTTGGGGATTGAACCTTCGGCAGAAGTCGCGCTTGCCATTTTGGATTATTTAAAAATTTTCACACCAAGTCGTTCGCTTGCCGCCAATGTCAAAACAGCGCTGTTTTCGCGCAGAAAAAAATATTTTCTGGTTGTTACAAATAACGGGGTTGAAGCAAAAACGGCGTCCATCAATTTGCGGTCAGTTTTGCCGATAAATACTCGTGTGAGTTTGACGGATTTGGCAACGAGTGAAAAACAAAAAGTTTTTCTCTCAGAGGAATGCGTTGTTGCGATTTCTATCGGCGCGAAGGACGGTAAAGTTTTTGAAATTGCAAGATCGTAAATTACTTAAAACAAAAAGGAGAAAACGATGGGGAGAATAGAACTCGGCATTGAAGAATCGTTTAAAAAAGGCTGGGAAGGATTTAAGCTGAATTGGCAAGTTTTTGTTGGACTTGGCGTTATATCCATTGCTGCGAATTCCATAGTCCGTTTTTTAAGGGGCGGTTTTTTATCTAACTTGCTGCAGTGGCTTATTGGAACTTATATTATTGTGTCGTTTATCAAGGCGTCTTTTATCGTTCTGTCTGGAGCGGTTGTGAGTTGGGACGTCTTGAAAAATGATAAAAATATTTATCTCAAGGCATTAGGACTAACCTTCATACTTGGAATTATAAACGGCATCGCGATGGCGCTGTTTTTCTTTCCGGTGCTTTTTTCTTTAGCGCTTCTTTTTCCTGCGACTTACATGTTGGTCTCGCAAAACACAGGCGTTATTGAATCTATCAAAGCGTCTTTTGATTTGACAAAACCTAACCTTGCTCAATGCCTTTTGTTTGTTGTGCTAAACGCCATTTTGATTTTTGTCGGCGTTTTGGCGTTAGGGATCGGCGTGCTTGTGGCTATCCCAGTAGTTGTAATTGCCACGGCTGATATTTATAAAAAATTGTCGGACGGAAGCGGAGCCGCTCAATAAAATATGTATGAATCTTACTTCGGTTTAAATGAACCGCCGTTCAACTTAACTCCGGATCCGAGATTTGTTTATTTAAGTAAGTCTCATCAGGACGCATTAGACTCAATGTTGTATGGCGTTGAAAGACGAGTCGGATTTATGCAAATAACGGGAGAAATTGGAGCGGGAAAGACAACTCTTTCGCGACTTTTTTTACGGCAATTAGGTGAAAAAGTTCATACCGCGTTAGTGTTTAATCCCAAGCTTTCTGAAGTGGAAATTTTACGGGAAATTGTGGAAGATTTTGGGCTTACTCCTAAAACTAAAACTCGTAAAGACTGCTTTGACTGTCTGAATAAATTTCTCTTGGAAGAAAACACAAAGGGTTTTAACGCGGTTGTGATTATTGATGAAGCGCAGCTGCTTTCGCCTAAGGCGTTGGAGCAAATTCGTTTGCTGTCAAACCTTGAAACTACAACGCAAAAACTTTTGCAAATTGTTTTAATGGGGCAGCCTGAACTTCGAGATTTATTGTCCCGTTCGGATTTGAAGCAACTTTTTCAGAGGATTTCTGTCCGCTGTCATTTGTCGGCATTAAGCCATGAAGAAACGAAAAAATATTTAGAATTTCGTTTGTCTGTCGCGGGCTCGGTTGAGTCCGTTTTTTCTGATGACGCTGTCCGAAAAATTTACGAACTTTCCGGCGGTATTCCTCGCCTGATTAATTCCATAGCCGACCGTTCGCTTCTCGCGGCGTTTACCAAAAGTATTCGGACGGTCGATTCCTCGCTTGTGGAATGCGCTGATGCCGATTTAAGCGGTGCCGCCGTATGAGTTTAATTCAACAGGCGTTAGAAAAAACTCGCAAAAAACAAGAAGAGCATGCCGCCTCAGAGGCGGTTAAACGCAAGCAGCTTTATGACGAGAAATTTTTCGGTAAAGATTTTGAGAAAAAGCTCTATGACGCTCAAAAAAATCAACTTCCTTACGAAAGACAAAAAAAACTTCCATTTTTAGCCATTGTAATAATTCCCGCTATAGCTGCGGCGGCGATAATTTTGTTTCTGCTTCCGCAAAACAAATCACAATTCTCAGGCGGAACAAATTCCACGCCGGTTTTGCAGCTGTCAACGGGAACGATATACCGACTAACAGGTATAACTGATCTCCGCGAGCGCAAAATCGCAGTCCTAAACGGTCATCTGAGCAGCGTGGGTGATAAAGTCGGATCTGAAGCAGTGGTAAAGGAAATTAATGACGGCTTTGTTATTTTGGATGTTCATGGAAGCGAAGTCCGCTTGACCTTATAAATTTACCCGCTCAAAATGGGTTTTCTTACAATCTAATATATGTAATACTTATATTATTTATGTATAATAATTATTATGAAAACGCCATTTCTAATTCCCGCAA
>CAYPIR010000011.1:0-66821 GCA_964410905.1 uncultured bacterium
ACAAAGAAAATTCTTTTAACGGAACGCGGCTCGAGTTTTGGCTACAACAATCTCGTTAATGATTTTAAGGCTATTCCGATAATGCGAAGTTTTGGTTATCCGGTGGTTTATGACGCGACGCATTCCGTGCAAATTCCCGGAGGAAAAGGAACGGCATCGGGCGGAATGTCGGAGTTTATTCCGACTCTTGCGAGTTGCGCCGTTGCGGCGGGAGCGGATTCGCTTTTTATGGAAATTCACGAGAATCCCAAAAAGGCTTTGTCTGATGGTCCAAACGCGTTAGCGCTTGCGAAGCTGCCGCGACTTTTAAAAAAACTTATAGCGTTAAAAAAAATAGTTGGATAAAGGGTATTAACTTTATGAAAAAAGTGGATGTTGTAAAAATAGCGAAAAATGTTTTAGACATCGAGGCGCGCGCGGTTTCAAGGCTTCGCGCGAAAATCGGAAAAGATTTTGAACATGCCGTTGAACTTCTTTCGGCGGGTTCCGGGCGCGTTATTTTTACTGGTATGGGAAAGCCCGGGTTTATAGCGCGAAAAATTGTCGCGACTATGGCGTCCACGGGAACGCCGAGCCTTTATTTGCATCCGGCGGAAGCCGCGCACGGCGATTTGGGCATGGTAACAAGCAAGGATGTTATTGTGGCTATTTCGCAGAGCGGAGAAAGTGATGAAATTACAAGACTTTTGCCGCCGCTAAAAAAGAAAGGCGTCAAAATTATAGCAATGACAAGCCGCGCAAAATCAACGCTTGGAAAAAATGCGGATATTGTTTTAGACCTTGGCGTCAGCCGCGAGGCTTGTCCCCTCAATCTCGCGCCATCGGCATCAACTACCGCGGCGCTCGCGCTTGGCGACGCTCTTGCGATGGCACTTTTGGAGAAAAAAGGGTTTGGTTCTGAAGATTTCGCGGAGCTTCACCCTGCCGGGAGTCTTGGACGAAAACTTTTAAAAGTAAGTGAAATTATGAGAACGGGCACGGCTAACCCTATAGTAAAAATAAACACGACGATTCAAGAAGCTCTTATTAAAATCACAACATCGCGCGCGGGCTGTTGCGTTATAGTTGACGGGAAAGGGAAGCTCGCGGGCGTTTTTACGGATGGAGATTTGCGGAGGCATCTTAGCTCGCATGGAGAAAAACTTCTTGAGCGGAAAATAACGGATGTCGCGACTTTGAAACCGCGATTTGTTGAAAAAGAAAAATTGGCAGAAGAAGCGTTTCATATTATGGAGTCTTTACGGATTGATGAACTTCCTGTTGTTGATAAGACGGGCAAAGTTGTTGGGCTTTTGGACGCGCAAGATTTAATGCGAGCTGGACGAGTTTAAAAACAAATGGCGAAATACAAACCGTATCGTTATCCGCTTTATCTTTTGGCGAGGTTCGCGGCGTTTATTTTGATGCTTATCCCAAGACGCTTGGCGTTGCGAACGGCAAGCGTAATCAGCAAACTGGAGTATCGGTTTGTTCCTCGACATAGAGAAGAGATTTTCAAAAATCTTAAGTTTGCTTACGGTGATAGTAAGAGCAAAGAAGAGTTAGATTCAATCGGCGAAAAAGTCGTAGGAAATTTACTTCAGTCGGGAATTGATTTTTTGCGGTTCTCGCGATTTTCGCATAAAAGAGTTTCGAAGTTTGTCGATGTCGGAAATGCCATGCCGATTTGTAAAGATATTTTGCAAGAAGGTAAGGGACTTATTATAATGACATCGCATATAGGGAATTGGGAATTTTTGGCGGGAATTTTTGCTATCAACGGTTTTCCCGGTGCTGCGGTTGGCAGGCGTATTTATTATGAGCCGTATAATAAATGGATTGTGAATTTGAGGCTTTCTGTAGGCGTCAGAACCATTTACCAAAACGAGGCTGTTCGCGGCATCCATCGCTGTCTTAAAAATGGTGAAGTTGTCGGGCTTTTACCGGATCAGGATTTGGATAGAGCGCGCGGTGTTTTTGTGGATTTTTTTGGGAAGCCTGCTTATACAAATATCGCGCCGGTAAAAATCGCCATGAAATTAGGGACGCCGATACTTATCGCTTTTATGATTAGGCAGCCTAAGGGCCGATACAAGCTGTTTTTAGGAGATGTTATTCGTCCTAAAATAGAAAATGGAAATCACGAAGCCTCGATAGAAAAATATACCAAGATTTGGATGCGGGAGTTTGAGACGATGATTCGCAAATATCCGGAGCAATGGGGCTGGCTGCACAACAGATGGCGAACGCGGCCTGAAGATGTTTTAAGAGAAAATAAAATCGAAAAAGAAAACGAGAAATGAAATGATAAAAAAAAGCATAATAGTTTTTGTCGCGTTGGTTATTTTTTACGTATTTTTTATTCAATTCCAGGTTGTAATTACACGCAAGGAACGCGCTCAGAAAAAAACGGAGAGGGTTTCTTCGGAACGTTCGCAAAAAGTTTTTGCTTTTTCTTTTACCAAATACACTCCGGAGGGGCAGCGCGAAATTGAAATAGAAGGAGATTCCGCGGACATTCTTGCCAGCAATGTCAAATTAATGAATGTGATGGCAAAGGCCTATGCCGAAGAAATTCCTGTAACGGTAACCGCCGACAAAGGCGCGTATGACAAAAAGGAAAATAAAATCCGCATAGAAAAAAATGTTATCGCAACCACTGACGATGGGACAAGGCTCATAACAGAATCGCTTGATATGCGTCCGTCGGAGCACTTGGTAGAAACGGAGCTTCCTACGCAGGTGAAGAGGGATAATATTAATGTCGAAGGAACGGGCGCGCGCGCTGACACTAGACTAAAAAGAATCCGTTTTAAAAAAAATGTTACAGTTGTAATTCAAAACCTTGAAGACAAAGAAGGCGGCCCGACAACGATTACTTGTGATGGACCGCTTATAATCGACTATGAAAAAAACATCGCGTATTTCAGCGATAATGTTGTGGCGCAAGATGCGAGAGGGAAACTTTCAGCTGATAAAATGGACGTTTACTATAATAAAATCTCAAAACGCGTTTCTAAAATTACTGCGGCGGGCGATGTGGCGATTGAAAATCCCGATGGAAATAAAACTTTTTCCGACAGCGTTATTTATTTGGCCGATGAAGGCAGAATTATTTTGGGTGGAGATACAGAAGCGCTTTATGTTGAGGGCAGAGAATCTTCTTCGCTTCTCGAAGGAGGTTTTTAATGATGAACCTTCTTGAGACCAAACAAATAGTTAAGACTTATAAAGGACGCAGTGTTGTAAACGGTGTTAGCATACAAATTTCGCGAGGTGAAATTGTCGGGCTTTTGGGTCCGAACGGTGCCGGGAAAACGACATCTTTTTATATGCTCACAGGAGTTATCCGCCCGGACGCGGGACAAATTTTTTTCCGCGGCGAAGATATCACTAATCTTCCTATGTTTGAACGCGCGCGGCTTGGAATGGGCTACCTTTCACAAGAGCCTTCTATCTTCCGTAAACTTACAGTGGAAGAAAATATTATGGCTATTTTAGAAACGCTGGAAATTTCGCAAGAAGAACGCGACCGCAGATTAAAAAGACTTTTGGCCGATTTAGACATCGCGTACCTCGCGAAGAATAAGGCTTATACGCTTTCCGGCGGCGAACGCAGGCGACTCGAAATTACGCGCGCGCTTGTAACAAATCCATCGCTTATTCTTTTGGACGAGCCTTTCAGCGGAGTTGATCCGATAGCGGTTTTTGAAGTGCAGAAAATTTTACAAAAATTGAAAGCGCAGGGGCTTAGCATACTTTTGACTGACCACAGCGTTCGAGAAACGCTTTCTATTACCGATAGGTCATATCTTCTTTTTGAAGGACGGGTTGAAGTGTCGGGGACATCGGAATTTTTGGCGTCCGATACTAAGGCGCGGGAAATTTATTTGGGCGAACGGTTTACATTATCTTAAAAATAATTTGGCTTTTGCTGAATAAACAACTAGGAGGAGAACGGCGTGGATATTCGTTTTACTGGTCAAAACATTAAAATCACCTCGGGAATGAAAGAGCATCTTGAGGCGCATTTGCCTAAACTTGAAAAATATGCTCCATCGGTTGTCGAAGCACACGTTTTTTTGAAAAAAGAGAAATATATTTTCAGAGCGGAAATCGCTTTGACGGCGAAGGGATTTAGAGCTATTGGAGTCGCGGAAAAGAAAGATAATATTTTTGCTGCTATTGACGAAGCGTATGTTCGAATTGAAAAACAACTTAAAAAGTTTCGCGCCAAGTCTAAAGGACATCATAAAAAAATACACAAGTCTTCAGCAAAAGTTTCGCGCGCTTTAAAAATGATTGAAGCCGAAGAAGTGGATTTGCCTGAATCTCCAAAAGTTGTTTCTTCAAAAGCGTTATCTTCAAAACCAATGTCGGTGGAAGAAGCCAGTCTTCAATTAGAAGCAACAAGCGAATCATTTGTTGTGTTTCGCAATCGCGAAACAGACGAAGTAAATGTAATTCACAAACTCAAAAGCGGAAATCATGGTCTTATTGAACCATAATTTTGATTGTCAACAGGGACGACCCTTAAAAGGAGAAATGAAGCATGAAAATAACAGATTTTCTTAATTTAAAAGCCATTAAAGTTGACTTGGATTCGACGACGAAAGAAGATGTTCTTTCCGAAATGGTTGATGCTCTTGCTGAGTCAAAAGATATTGGCGATAAAAAAACTGTTTTGAAGGCTTTGCTTGAGCGTGAAAATTTGGGGTCTACGGGCATTGGCCAGGGCATTGCAATTCCTCATGGAAAAACAGATAAAGTTGACGGACTTATTGCCGCGCTCGGAGTGAGCAAGAAGGGAGTTAATTTTGAGGCGTTAGACGATGAACCGGTCTATATTTTATTTTTACTTGTTGCTCCCAAAGATGCCGCTGGAGCGCATTTGAAGGCTTTGGCGCAAATCTCTAGGCTTTTGCGTGATACATATTTTTGTGAACTTATGCGTAAATGTGAAACAGCAAAAGATGTTTTCGATTTGATCGCAAAAGAAGAAAATCGCAAAGCCTAAGTCCCAAAATTGTCTAGGGCAAAATTTATATGAAATTTTTCAAGTGGCTTTATCCGGGAATAGGTCTTAAACGCTGGGTTTTTTTGTGCGTCTTAGGTCTTAGCATAATCGTTGTCGTTGCCTTTTTGACGGTTCAGACGATAGCCCGTTATAGCGTTTTGCGCGCGTCCTTGACTACGGCATTTTTAATTCTTGGAATATTTCTTATTTTTACGTCCATTAAAAATATGATTAGAATTTTCGTGCGGGCGCTTATGCCTGTTAACGAAAATGATTCTCTGGTAGATATTGTTTATCGGAAACGAAAAGGTGAATCTCTTTTACACGGGCCGCGAATAGTTGCGATTGGCGGCGGAACTGGTTTGAGCACGCTTCTTTCCGGTGTTAAAACTGTTACGAGCAACATTACGGCGATTGTAACAGTAACGGATAATGGAGGAAGCTCGGGCAGGCTACGCGAAGAAATGGATGTGTTGCCGCCGGGAGATATTCGCAACTGTCTTGTGTCGCTTTCGGATACGGGACAACTTATCCGCGATTTGTTTCAGTATCGGTTTATGGAAGGCGAAGGTCTTAAGGGACATAGTTTTGGGAATTTGTTTATCACGGCTCTTTCTAAGGTAACAGGTGATTTTGAAAAAGCGATAGCCGAGTCCAGCAAGGTTTTGGCGATTCGCGGAAGAGTGCTGCCATCGACTTTGGAAAAGGTGTCGCTTGTGGGCGAGTTTAAGGATGGAACTCAAGCCGTGGGCGAAACAGATATCACCGATCTTAGAAAAGCGATTCACAGTATCAGCCTTCGGCCTGATGATTGCAAGGCTACGCAGGAAGCGTTAGAGGCTATTGATATAGCCGATATTATTTTGATGGGACCGGGCAGCCTTTACACAAGTATTTTGCCGAATTTGCTGGTAAAAGATATTCGGGAAGCAATATTGCGGTCAGACGCGTATAAGATTTTTATAATGAATGTGATGACGCAGGCCGGCGAAACAACGGGAATGACCGCGTGGAATCATATGAGCACCATTATAGAGCATACGGATCCACGTATTTTTGACGCGTGTTTTGTAAATAACGCGTCAGTGCCACAAGCGGTTTTGAAACGTTATGAAAAACAGAACTCAATTCCGGTTTATTTGGACACAGATAAAATTCAGGAAAAAGGATACAAAATAATTTCAGGCGAAACGCTTCTCTCGGGAGATCAAGTTCGTCATGACTCTGAAACATTGATGAAAATAATTATGGATTATTACCGCGAAAATATAGTTGGTGAAGAGGAATAAATAAAATGACTGCTAACAAAAAAAAACATGGCGTAGAAGTTTTGGAAAAGACTTTTACCATAAGAAATAAATTAGGGCTTCACGCGCGCCCCGCGGCCGTCTTTGTTCAAACTGCGAGCAAGTTTGTGTCATCGGTTGAAATACGAAAAGATGATACAAATGTGGACGGGAAATCCATTATGGGAATAATGGGACTTGCCGCGGAAATGGGTTCTTCCATAACGCTGCGCATATCCGGAGCTGATGCCGATGCCGCGCTTGCGGCTTTAGGCAAATTGATAGAGTCTGATTTTGGAGAATAATAAAAAATGAAACAATACAAAGGAATAGGCGTTTCTCCGGGCATTGCTATTGGGAAAGTGTTTGTTCTGCACAGCCGAGAATCCTTTAATCCGCCTAAACATCCTATTGCCGCCACGCAAGTGGCTAATGAAATTGCTCGCTTTGAAGAGGCGTTAACACAAACTCGTGCCGAGATTCTTTCTGTCCGTTCAAAATTATCAGACAAAATCGGCAGAGAAAGCTCGGACATTTTCACAGCGCATCTGTTGATTTTGGAGGACAGGACGCTGATAGAAGATGTTATTGGCGTTATTAAAGAAGAAAAAGTAAGCGCCGATTACGCGTTTGCCCTTGTTATCCAACGATACTTTCAAGCGTTTTCGCAAATAAGCGATGATTATTTAAAAGAACGCGTCGCGGACATTCGCGATGTCGGCAAACGACTTTTGGGCAATTTATGTGGTGAAGAAAAAAAACGATTAGAAGAGTTTGAAGGAAAAGTGATTTTGCTTTCGCGAGATTTATCTCCTTCTGATACGGCCTCTCTTGACCGCGAAAAAGTTATAGCGTTCGCGACAGAGATTGGCGGGCCGACTTCACACACGGCCATTTTGGGACGTTCTTTAGAAATCCCCGCGGTTGTCGGTTTAGAATCCATAGTTAATGAATTAAATGACGGCGATCAAGTCATCGTGGACGGGACAAGCGGCGTTGTAACGGTTAATCCTGATGATGAAACGCTAGAAAAATTGCATTTTCGCGAAAGTAAGTTTCAGCACTTGTCGACAGAACTGGATAAGTTGCGAGATTTGCCCGCGGAAACTTTGGATGGGCATAAGATTGTGCTTGCCGCCAATATTGAATTTCATCATGAAATATCTTCCGTTTTTCAGCATGGCGGAACGGGCGTGGGCCTTTATAGAACGGAGTATTTTTATATGAACCGGGCAGCACTGCCGACTGAAGATGAACAATATGAAGCCTACAAAAAAGTAGCGGAAAAAATAAAGCCGAATCCAGTGGTCATTAGAACGCTTGATTTGGGGGGAGATAAGTTTGCGTCTACTTTAGACATTCCGCACGAAATGAATCCGTATCTTGGCTGGCGGGCAATTAGATTTTGTCTCGCGCGAACGGATATTTTCAAAACACAGCTTCGGGCTATTTTAAGGGCAAGCGCTCACGGAAATCTTAAAATTATGTATCCTATGATCGCTAGCATTTACGAAATACGTGCTGCGCGTGCAATTCTAAACGAAGCGATGAATGAGCTCACAAAAGAAGGAATAACTTACGACAAGAAAATTCATGTAGGCGCGATGATCGAAATCCCATCGGCGGCGCTTGCTAGTGATGTGCTGGCGAAAGAAGTTGATTTTTTCTCGATTGGAACAAATGACTTAATTCAATACACGCTGGCAATTGACCGCATGAATGAAAAAATTGTTTACTTATATGAGCCGACACATCCGGCAATTATTCGTCTTATAGATTTAACAGTCAGGAACGGACACGGGCATAACATTAGCGTTGGAAGCTGCGGAGAAATGTCATCTGACCCGGCCATCGCGCTTCTGCTTGTAGGGCTTGGCGTGGATGAAATAAGCGCCAGCCCCGTAACTTTGCCTAAAATTAAAAAAGCAATTCGTTCAATAAAGTATTCCGATGCCAAGTCAATCGCGCAGCGCGCTCTCGCGTTGAAGACCGGCGAAGACATTTATGTTTTCCTGAAAAAGAAACTTAAAGACGTTTGCCAAGAACTAGTCGATGACTAAACCGATGAGTTTTGTCTTCATAAAAGAATAATAAGAGGAGACAAGTGAAAGTTGTTGTTCTTTGCGCGGGTTACGCGACACGGCTTCATCCGTTGACAGAAAATACTCCCAAGCCTCTTCTCCCAGTAGGAGGCAAACCGATATTGGAATGGATTTTGGATAAAATTGAAAATCTTTCTAATGTCGAGGCTGTTTATGTCGTAACCAACCAAAAATTCGCGGAGCATTTTAATAATTGGAAAAAGACTTCTAAACATTCGTGGCCTGTCATAGTTGTAAATGACAAGACGACAGAAAATGAAAAAAGGCTTGGCGCAATCGGCGATTTGAATTACGCAATAAAGACGGAAAAGTTACCTCCAAGCGATTTGTTGGTGCTGGCGGGAGATAATTTTTTTGATTTTGATTTGGTTAAATTTATTGAGAAAACGAAAACGCTTCGTCCGCACGGCGCTCTCGCGGCTTACGACATTGGCGACTTGGAGATTGCTAAAAAATATGGGCTTGTCAGGATAGACTCGCAAAGCCGCGTTTTGGAATTTCAGGAAAAACCATCTAATCCTTTTTCCACTCTTGTTTCGTGCGGAATATATTGGCTGCCTATAGAGATTTGGCAATTGCTTGACAAATATATTGAATTGGGTAATAACACCGACCAGCCCGGAAATTATATGCGCTGGCTTGCGGAAACCGTCGGACTTTTTGCTTTTTCTTTTAAAGGTATATGGCTGGATATCGGCGATATTGTTTCCTATCAACGAGCAAACGAAATCATAAAAAACGCGTCTAACATTTAAGGAGAAGTTTTATGGGTAAGGGGCATTATTTTTTTACATCGGAATCTGTTTCTGAGGGACATCCAGATAAAGTTTGTGATCAAATTTCCGACGCAATTTTAGACGCGTTTTTGGCGGGAGACGCCACGTCGCGCGTGGCGTGCGAGTCACTTGCCACGACTGATCGGCTGACTATCGCGGGAGAGGTTACGAGTAAAACTAAAGTTGATGTTGAAAAAGTGGCGCGGAATGTAATTCGTAAAATTGGTTATACAGATCCCAAAGTTGGTTTTGATTATAAAACTTGCAAAATTGATGTAGCGCTCCATACCCAGTCGCCAGACATAGCTCAAGGAGTTGATATTGGCGGAGCGGGTGATCAGGGAATGATGTTTGGCTATGCCACGGCCGAAACCAAAGAATTAATGCCTCTTCCAATTATGCTAGCGCAAAAACTTGTTAGACATCTCACGGCTGTTCGGAAATCCGGGAAACTCAAATACTTGCGGCCAGATTCCAAAAGCCAGGTTACTGTTGAATATGAAAATGAAAAACCAAAACGCGTAGACGCCGTTGTTCTGTCAAGTCAGCATGATGACAAAGTAAGTCAAAAAACACTGAAAAAAGATTTGATTGAAAAAGTTATTAAAAAAGTTATTCCCGCGAAACTGTTGGATAAAAATACAAAAATCTTTATTAATCCTACGGGACGTTTTGAGGTTGGCGGTCCGCATGGCGATACAGGCTTAACGGGACGGAAAATTATAGTTGATACCTACGGCGGAATGAGCAGACACGGGGGCGGCGCATTTAGCGGTAAAGATCCTTCTAAAGTTGATCGCTCGGCGGCATATTTCGCACGTTACGTAGCCAAAAATATTGTCGCGGCAGGACTCGCGGGAAGTTGCGAAATACAAGTTTCTTACGCCATTGGCGTGGCAAAACCTGTTTCAATTCGCGTTGATACATTTGGCACAAATCGCGTTAATGAAGGAGCGATAGTAAAAGCCGTTTTCGAAGTATTTGATTTTACGCCGCGGGGAATTATTGAAGCGCTTGACCTCCTCCGCCCTATTTATAATAAAACAGCTGCTTATGGACATTTCGGCAGAACCGAAGCGGGATTTACTTGGGAAAAAACGGATAAGGTAGAGGCGCTTAGAAAAGCATTGAAATTAAAAGACAACTGCGCCTGCTGTAAACTCACGATTGAAATTTAACCAGTTGCAAAAGGACTAAAAATGAAAGTAAAAGTTTCAAACGATACGAACGATTTCAAAGTAGCCGACTTATCCCTTGCCGAATGGGGACGCAAAGAAATTGATATGGCGGAAAAAGAAATGCCCGGTCTCATGGCGACAAGACGGAAATATGGTCCTAAAAAACCACTCAAAGGGTTACGGATTATGGGAAGTTTGCATATGACCATACAAACCGCCGTTCTGATTGAAACTTTGATAGAACTTGGCGCGGATGTTAGATGGTGCTCTTGTAACATTTTTTCTACGCAAGACCATGCCGCCGCCGCCCTCGCGGTGAAAGGCATTCCTGTTTTCGCGTGGAAAGGCGAGACTTTGGAAGAATATTGGTGGTGCACGCTTCAAGCACTTAATTTCCCTGGCGGCAAAGGACCGCATCAAATAGTCGATGACGGCGGAGATTCAACGCTTTTAATTCATCTTGGGTATGAAGCGGAAAAGAATCCTAAAATTTTAAATAAAAAAACCGCGTCGCAAGATGAAGTAGAGCTCTTAAAACTTCTCAAAAAAGTTTTAAAGACTGAGCCGAAAAAATGGCATGGCATGGTTAAAGAATGGAAAGGCGTTTCGGAAGAAACCACAACAGGTGTTCATCGCTTATATAAAATGCAAGAGGAAGGGACGCTTTTGGTTCCCGCGATAAATGTCAACGACTCTGTCACAAAATCAAAGTTTGATAATCTTTATGGTTGTCGCGAATCGCTTGCTGATGGGATTAAGCGCGCTACTGATGTAATGATTGCAGGAAAAGTGGCAGTGATTTTAGGCTATGGAGATGTCGGCAAAGGCAGCGCTCAAGCAATGCACGGTCTTGGGGCGCGGATAGTTGTTACGGAAATTGATCCGATTTGTGCGCTTCAAGCATGTATGGCGGGTTATCAAGTCGCTCGCATAGAAGATGTTTTAACGATAGGAGATATTTTTGTAACGGCAACAGGCAATGTCGATGTAATTACCGCCGAACATATGTCGAAAATGAAAGACGAAGCTATTGTTTGCAACATAGGGCACTTTGATAACGAAATTCAAGTATCTAAACTTGAAAGCTGGAAAGGAATAAAAAAATTAAATATAAAGCCGCAAGTCGATAAGTATATTTTTCCAGACGGGCATTCAATTATTTTGCTCGCGGGAGGACGGCTTGTTAATCTCGGATGCGCGACAGGACATCCAAGTTTTGTTATGTCGAACTCATTTACTAATCAAACGCTGGCGCAAATTGACCTCGCGCAAAGTTCTAAAAAACCCGGCGTATATCGATTAGATAAAAAATTAGACGAGGAAGTGGCGAGACTTCATCTGGATAAACTTGGCGCGAAACTCACGAAACTTACGGCTCGTCAGGCGGGCTACATTGGCGTCCCCGTTGACGGACCGTATAAACCGGAGTATTACAAATACTAATATGAAAAAATTTAATTTTTACAATCCCACAACAATTCTTTTTGGGCGGGGCAAAATCGCGGAAATTTCATCAAGACTTCCCAAAGGCAAAACGGTTCTTTTTTTGTATGGCGGCGGTTCTATAAAAAAGAATGGCATTTACGGGCAAGTTTGTCGCGCTTTGAAAGGCGTGAAGTTTGTTGAGTTTTCCGGCATTGAAGCCAACCCTCTCTATGAAACTTGTCTTAAGGCGGCGGCTTTGGCAAAAAAAAATAAAGTGGGATTTATCCTCGCGGTTGGCGGAGGCTCTGTTCTTGACGCGGCAAAATTTATTTCCGCGGCTGTTCTTTTTAAAGGCAAATCCGCTTGGGATATTTTGCGTCAAGGCGGAAGCAATGTGCGCGAAGCATTGCCAATAGGAACAGTTTTAACACTCCCCGCTACGGGTTCGGAAGCAAACGGCAATTCTGTTATTTCGCGAAAAGAAACACATGAAAAACTTCCGTTTTATTCCAAACTGGTTTATCCAAAATTTTCTGTTCTTGACCCTGAAGCAACATTTTCGCTTCCCCAAAATCAGCTCAGGAATGGAATTGTCGATTCATTTGTTCACGTAATGGAGCAGTACGCGACATATCCCGCCGAGGCTCCGCTGCAGGACAGGTTTTCTGAAGGTATTATCCAAACCTTGATAGAGGTCGCTCCTAAAATTCTTAAAAATCCTAAAGATTATAATTCGCAATCCTCATTTATGTGGAGCGCGACGCTAGCGCTTAACACGCTTATCGCGTGCGGAGTTCCGCAAGACTGGTCGACTCATATGATCGGGCATGAGTTAACGGCGTTTTATGGGCTTGCCCACGCGGAGACTTTGGCGATTATTTTACCGGGTGTTTGGAAATACAAATTAAAATCCAAACGGGAAAAGCTGCGGCAATTTGGAAAGCGAATATGGAATGTTAAAACTGCTGAACAGGCAATAGAGAAAACAGAAGCGTTTTTTCATTCTATTAAAATGCCCACAAGACTTAGCAATTACAAAATAGACGCGCGCGAGGCGTCAGAAAAAATCAGCAAGCGTTTTAAAGAGCGCGGAGCCGCGTTTGGTGAAAATGGCGATATTAAACCTGCCGATGTCGCGAAAATTATTCTTTCTAGGAAGTAAATTTATAAGTCCCGCATTTAATGTCCGCAAGCATTTGCTGCAGAGAAAATCAAGCCAATGACGGTTTTATTACAAGTAAACAATATTAGAAAAAGTTACGGAGCGAGGGCGCTTCTCGATAACGCCACGGCTACATTTGGCGATGACCAAAAAATAGGCGTAATTGGCAGAAACGGAGCGGGGAAGTCAACGCTTTGCAGAATCATCACGGGCCACGATACTGCTGACAGCGGGACTATTACAAGAAATTTCGCGCTGCGCTTAAGTTATTTGGAGCAGCACGACGCGTTTAAGCCGGGTGAAAATGTTTTGAGTTTTTTAAAGCGCGTAACGCGAGGAGAGCATTGGGAATGCGCTCAAATGGCGGCGCAATTCCAAATAAAAAATGAAATGCTTGATGAGGCGGTCGGGAGTCTTGCCGGAGGGTATCAAACGCGCGTAAAACTTGCAGCGATGCTTTTAGGCGACCCTAACTTTTTAATACTGGATGAACCTAGTAACTATCTTGACTTAAGTACTTTGATTTTGCTTGAAAATTTTCTTCTAAATTTCAAAGGCGGATACCTTGTAGTGTCGCACGATAGAGAGTTTTTGAAACGCACTTGCGATCATACGCTTGAGGTGGAGAACGGGCAGCTTGTGCTTTATCCGGGCGATGTAGAAGAATATTTTGGATTTAAAGAAGAACAATTAAAACAAGCTGAAGCGTATAACAGAGGCGTTGATAAAAAACGCGAGCAGTTGCAGACATTTATTGATAAATTTAAAGCGAAAGCGACAACTGCGACGCGGGCACAGTCAAAAATGAAGCAGCTTGCCAAACTAAAAACAATAGAAATCGCTCACCCCATGAACAATGTGAATATTCAAATTCCCACTGTTGAAAGAAAGACAGGAGTCGCGCTTTCATGTGAAGATTTAACAATAGGCTATCCTGAAAAAGATATCGCAAAAAAGATTCATCTGGAAATTGAACGCGGCAAACACGTGGCGGTTCTTGGTAATAACGGCGAAGGTAAAACAACTTTTCTTAAAACTATTGTCGGAAATCTTGCGCCAAAGGCGGGCGGCTTCAAGTGGGGGACTGGGCTTAAGGTGGCGTATTACGCGCAGCACGTTTTTACAACGCTCTCGCCGGAGGACGATATTTTGACGCATCTCTCGCGCGAGCGGGCAGAAGGCGTAAGCCGACAAGATGTATTGGATATGGCGGGCTGTTTTCTTTTCAAAGGCGATGATGTTGAAAAAAAAATAAAAGTATTGAGCGGAGGAGAGCGAGCGAGGCTTGTCCTGGCGGGAATTTTGCTTTCAAAAAGTCATGTTCTTTTACTGGATGAACCTACAAACCATTTGGATTTTGAAACCGTTGAGTCTTTGGCTCGAGCGCTTAAAAATTTTAACGGCACAGTTATTTTTATTAGCCACGACAGAACGTTTGTAAATTTGCTCGCGACAAGCATAGTTGAGGTAAAGCGCGGCCGCATTACGCATTATCCGGGCAGTTATGAAGATTATGTTTATCACTTAGAGCAGATTGCTCGCGGCGAGATAGAAGACGATACCAATAATGATTTGCCTGAACGAGAAAGCCTCAAAGAAAACGAGGCGGAAAAAGTAATCGAAGAACCAAAAAAAACGCCACTTTCTGAAATAAAAAAAATCCAGAAACAGATGGAAAAAAGCGAAGGGCGTATGAAACATTACATCGCTGAGCGCGACAGAATTTTAAAAGAAATGGCGGACAATCCGCTTCATTATTCAAAAGACCGAAACGCGAAATTGAAAGACGCGCAAATCCAAATAGAAAACGCGGAAGAAGAGTGGCTTTCTCTTCAATCTAAATTAGAAAAATTACAAAAGTGAGACATTACAATTCCTTCAAAAGAAGCCAAAATTCCCGTGATGGCTCGCGAGGTTTTTACGGCAGGGCAAACGAACATTTTGAACCGCGTTATGAACCGCGTCAAACTTCGCGAGAAAATCCAGCGTTGAAAAAGTTTAAAGAAACTGTCGCGATTGATCCGAAACCTCGTATCCGTCTTGAAGATGGTTCAAATGAACTTAGTATGAGAGTTATGGATTTGATTGCTCCCATAGGACGCGGGCAGCGCGGGCTTATTGTCGCTCCGCCGGGTTCTGGGAAAACTACATTTCTAAAACAAATTTGCAATTCCGTGATTAAGAGCTCGCCGGATATTAAGGTTTACTGTCTCTTAATTGACGAGCGCCCCGAAGAAGTTACGGATTTTAGACGCGGCGTTCAAGCTGACGTTAGATGGTCGTCAACTGATGAGACATATGGACATCACATTGAAACGGCTGATAAATTGATGAATGAAATTTATGAAGAAGTATTGATGGGCAAGCACATTATGCTTCTTGTGGATTCTCTCACGCGTCTTTCAAGAGTTCATAACGCCGAGCGTTCTTCTGGCGGGCGAACGCTTTCCGGCGGTGTG
The DNA here is from genome assembly GCA_964410905.1 of uncultured bacterium. Taxonomy (GTDB): domain Bacteria; phylum Omnitrophota; class Omnitrophia; order Omnitrophales; family Aquincolibacteriaceae; genus Aquincolibacterium. The sequence goes on from CAYPIR010000011.1 coordinate 15,385, forward strand.
GACGCGCGCGCGTTAGAAATTCCGCGCCGTATTTTTGGTTCCGCGCGGTGCGTGGAAAATGGAGGGTCGCTTACAATACTCGCGACGGTTTTGGTGGATACCGGGAGTAGAATGGATCAAATTATTTTTGAAGAGTTCAAGGGAACGGGGAATATGGAAATTTTTTTATCACGTGAAATTTCTAATCAGCGAATTTTCCCCGCCGTCGATATTTTAAAAAGCGGGACGCGCAAAGAAGAACTGTTGTTTACGGCGGAAGAGTTAGAGCCGATACGAAAAACAAGACGTGTGTTGGCGGGTATGAAACCTACGGAAGCGATAGCCGCGCTTTTGACGCAACTAAAAAAACATTCTACAAATCGCGAGTTTTTGCAAGCGATAGAAAAGATTGGCAAATGAAAACTAATTCAGACTTGGGCGTGCAGCCGCTAGACGCGCTAATGACAAACTTAGGTCTTACTAATCATAGCCTTGTCGAGGCTTCAACAGAACAGCTTTCGCATAAGGTTATTCATAAGGCGAGGATTGGGCGAAGACTTACACCGAGAATGAAGACCAAAGTTTTAAACGCTCTTCACCTGGCATGTCCTGAAAAAAGTTTTGCGCATAGAGACCTTTTTAACTATTGATTTTATGACGTGACAAAACAGTAAAAAATTTCCCTAAAGGTGAGTTGGTTTTATCGTTATCGCCCTTTGCGGTATTTTGCCCTTGCGACCAATTCGCCGATACATAATAGCGAATCCGCTTCGCAGTATTCGTCCACTACGTCATTTTGCACGAAACATAGTGGCATTGCAGAATCCATAGGCGATCAACGCTTGGAGCCTGCGACATTAAAAAACAACGAGCAGGATGACTTTAGAATTAAATCTGTCCATGAATTAGCTGACATCAACAAGGATGACGGAAACGAATGGCGAGCCAGAAAATAGCCGCACAACAAGTGCAAACGAGCCATCTCAAAAAATCTCTCTTTTTTCATTGGTTTTTATTGAAGCAAAAAAAAATTTACTGTAATATTCACGCTGTTTTGCTTTTGAAAATTTTTTAAAAACCACAAAAAAAAATTGGAGAGCTGAATATAAAATGAGTGAATTCAAATATCCCAAAATCAAAGCCCAAGTTCCAAAAATTAAACAAAAATTCTCTGGGAAAATTCTCGTTATCGGCTGCGGCGGTGTGGCGCAATGCGTGGTTCCGCTTTTGCTAAGACATCTTAATACTCCCGCCTCAAAAATAACAATTATGGATTTTGTGGACAATAGATTTCGTGTCCAAGATTCGCTCAAAAAAGGCGTTCACTATGTTTTTGACCGTATCACAAAAGATAACTACAAAAAACTTCTCGTGAAATATGTCGGAGCCGGAGATTTAATTGTTGACCTTGCGTGGAACATTGAAGCGTGGGCGATTCTTGATTGGTGCCGCGAAAACGAAGTTCTTTATGCGAACACCTCCATTGAAGAATGGGATCCTTACCGCGATGATAAACGCACAGATCCGACTCTTTATACTCTTTATGCGCGACATATGAAACTTCGCGCCATTATGGCGAAACAATGGAAGGGCGTAAAAGGGACAACTGCGATAGTCGATCACGGCGCGAATCCCGGCCTTGTGTCTCACTTTACAAAAAAAGCATTAATTGATATTGGACAAAAAGTTTTAAAAGAAAAAAAGAATGACGCGCGCCGAACAAAACTAGAACAATTTATCGCTGAAAAAAACTTCGCGAAACTCGCGCAAATTTTGGGCGTTAAAACTATTCACATAAGCGAGCGCGATACTCAGATTACGGACGCGCCTAAAAAGGTAAACGAGTTTGTTAACACTTGGTCGATAGAAGGTTTTTATGAAGAAGGCGTCGCGCCAGCCGAAATGGGTTGGGGAACTCATGAGAAAAAATTGCCCATCGGTGCTCACGAATATAAAACAGGCCCTAAGAATCAAATTTGCTTAAATTCTCTTGGAATGAATACTTGGGTGAAGTCTTGGGTTCCGTGCGGCGAGATAAACGGAATGGTGATTCGACACGGTGAGGCGTTCAGCATTTCTGATCGGCTGACAGTTTGGCAAAACGGAAAAGCGGTTTATCGTCCAACCGTCCATTATGCTTACTGCCCGTCTGACGCGGCGATTCTCTCTTTGCATGAACTTAAAATGCGCCAATACAAAATGCAGGATAACTTGCGGATTTTGTCTGACGATATTGTTGACGGACGCGATGAATTGGGCGTTCTTTTGATGGGGCACGATTTTAAATCATGGTGGTGCGGCTCTTTGCTTGATATTCATACAACACGAAAACTTCTGCCGCATCAAGAAGCGACAACTCTTCAAGTCGCGGCGTCTGTCGTGGCGGCGGTCATATGGATGATACAAAATCCTAAAGAAGGGTTCTTGCTGCCTGACGATGTCGATCACGAATTCATTTTAAAATTTGCGACGCCTTATATTGCCCCTTTGGTTTCAATTCCATCGGATTGGACGCCGCTTAAAAATTTGAATCAAAAATATTTGAAGTTTGGCGCGCAAATGCCAAAAGAAAAAGATCTGTGGCAATTCACTACATTTTTAGTGGAGCGATGATTTCTTAAATGAATGAACCCGTCGTAAACGGCAACGTCTTCGTCTCTTCTTTAAAGCCCAAACTGTCCGACAGTTCCGGAGTGGAGCAGCTCATTCGCAGTATGCTTCAAAAGCATAAGACGCCGTTTATGCTTATCCGTCGCAGCGTGCTCGAAAAACAGTTCACAAGATTTAAAAAAGCGTTTCCGAAAGTTACTCCTTATTATGCTATAAAGGCAAATCCTAATCCTAAAATCGTTAAAACATTTGCCGAGCTCGGCGCTAATTTTGATGTGGCGTCAGCCGCCGAAATGCGCGCGGTTCTTCGCCACAAAGTTTCGCCGAAACAGATTATTTTTGCCAACACTATTAAATCCGAAGAAGATTTGATTGCCGCCCGCAGACGCGGTGTTAGGCTTATGACATTTGATAATGAGGCCGAGCTTTATAAAATTGCGGAGAATTTTCCGCGAGCTCATGTCCTCTGCCGAATAAAAGTTGAAAATCGGGGAAGTGTTGTTCAGCTATCTTTGAAATTTGGCGCGGAAGTCGCGCACGCGTTTCCGTTGCTTCGCAAAGCGAAATCTCTTGGGCTTGTTCCTAAAGGGATTAGTTTTCATGTGGGTTCGCAATCGACAAATGTGGAAAATTATTTGCAGGCGTTGGAGTTAACAGCAAATATCTTTAAAGAAGCAAAAGACAATGACATTCCTCTTAAAATAGTGGACATCGGAGGAGGTTTTCCGATACAACATTTTGAAAACGAAATAGGAATTAACTTTGAGCGGATGGCGGCGCAAATCCGCAAACAAATGCGCGAGTTGTTTCCTAAAACAACGGAATTTATTGCTGAACCGGGCAGGTTTTTTGCGGGTCCGGCGGGAGTTTTGGTTACACAAGTTATCGGAAAATCATTCCGCGACAACAAACACTTTTATTATCTCAATGACGGAGTGTATCAAGATTTTTCAGGAATGATTTTTGACCATTGCAAATATGAATTTAAAACTCTAAGGCGCGGGCCGCGCGTTCAATGCGCTTTGGCGGGTCCCACCTGCGATTCCCTCGACATACTTTCCTCAAGTGAAGAACTTCCCGAGCTCTCCGCCGGCGATGTCGTCTACGCCAAAAACATCGGAGCATATTCAAGCGCTTCAGCCGTGTCGAATTTCAATGGCTTTGAACCCGCAAAAACCCTTTTGGTTTGATGCCGTTACTACTATAGCTATAAAAAACGCGCGCTATTCTAGCGAAATAGTTCTGAAAAGATTGCAAATATTTATGAACGAATATGAACATAAACCAGATTAAACAAACAAAGAAATGGGCGGAGCTTAGCGGCTTTCAAAAATCTGTTTATGAATATGTGGCTACGATCCCGCACGGCGGAACGAAAAGTTATAAAGAAGTCGCCGTGGCAATTGGACGGCCAAAAGCCGCGCGCGCGGTAGGCAATGCGCTTAATAAAAATCCATTCGCACCCGATGTGCCGTGCCACAGAATTATAAAGTCAGACGGCTCGGCGGGCGGTTTTGCTTTCGGAACGGCTAAAAAAGAAAAATTGCTGCTGGCCGAGAGGAAGAAAATCTAGCAAAGCGACTCGGCTGAAAATATAAAATTCAATCGATAAAGTCCCAGCCTTACGCAAAACACTTTCCGTTTTTATCTCTCGGACAGGGTTTTGCCGTGCCGCATTGATAGCAAATTTCGTTGGGGATTTTTCCATCGGCAAAAAAAGCGCGTATATTTTCTAGCGTGGTATTCGCGATGTTGTGCAATGCTTCACGAGTAAAAAATCCTTGATGAGAAGTCACGATTACATTGTTGAATGACAAAAGCCGCGCCAGCGTATCGTCCGTTACAACGGTATTTGAAAAATTCTCAAAAAAATACTCGTCTTCTTCCTCGTAAACATCCAGCCCTGCGTAACCGACCTTTTCAGTTTTTAGACCCTCAATCAGCGCGTGGGAATCAATGAGTTTTCCGCGCCCCGTATTAATAATCATTACACCACGCTTCATTTGCGAAATGGCTTTTTCGTCAATTAAATGCTGAGTCTCTTTTGTCAGCGGGCAGTGAAGCGAAATTATGTCGGCTTCTTTATATAAGGCTTCAAGCGATACATATTTGAAACCGGTTTTTTGGGCGAACACGTTGTCGGGAAAAAGGTCGTATGCCAAAACCTTCAACCCAAGACCGAGAAGAATATTGATTAGAACTTTTCCAATTTGTCCTGTGCCGATTACGCCGGCAGTTTTGCCGCAAAGGTCAAAACCCATCAACCCTTCCAGCGTAAAATTGTTATCGCGGGTTCTTAAGTACGCTTTATGAATCTTGCGATTTAAAGAGAGTATTAACGCTAGCGCGTGTTCTGCCACAGCGTGAGGAGAATAAACAGGAACGCGAGCCACATGTATTTTGTCAAATGTCGCGCGCAAGTCGATGTTGTTGTAGCCCGCGCAGCGGAGGGCTATAAAACGAACTCCGCAATCTTTTAAAATTTGAGCGACTTCATCCGTTATCTTGTCGTTTACAAAAACACAGGCAACATCATGCCCTCGCGCGATCGGCGCGGTTTCTTTTGTAAGACGGGTGTGGAGGTAAGTGATTTGAAAATTAAAGCTTTTGTTTGCTTCGTTGAACGATTCTTCGTCGTATGATTTGGTATCGAAAAACGCGACTTTAATTCGGTTCATGGCGGCTCCTTTGTTGAAGATAAAAACAAGTATAAACCTGCGTTATGCGAATAATACCTTCTTATGTTTGAAAGACAATGTAAAAGGTTATGTGCTATAATTCTTGTCCGTTTTAATTGCTTTTTAAGGACTATGAAATGAAAACAACAATTCCTTTTTATAAAATGGTAGCATCGGGAAATGATTTTGTTGTGGTTGATAACCGCCAAAAAATTATAAGAGACACGGCCGCATGGGCGCGCCAAGTTTGCAAACCTCATCAAGGCGTTGGAGCGGACGGAGTTCTGCTTTTTGAAAATTCAAAAACAGCTAATTTTAAGATGCGCATAATCAACCTCGATGGGACAGAGGCGGCGGCGTGTGGAAACGGATTTCGCTGCATAGCTCTATATGCTAATCAAATTTTGAAATATTCATCACGCATACAATTCGAATCAGGCTCTGGACTAATAGAAGCTGAAGTGGAAAAAGACAATATTGTAAAAGTTCAGCTTGTTAAACCGAAGGTTTTCGATTTGGATTCTGAACTTTCTTTAACGCAAAATAAAATTCATTACACGTTTTTGGATACAGGCGTTCCGCATGTTGTGATTTTTGTTGAAGATTTAGAAATAGTAAATGTTTTTGAGGTGGGCAGACTTGTCCGTAATCACGCCAAGTTTCAGCCGTTTGGCGCGAATGTGAATTTTGTCGCTATACGCGGCAAAAAAGATATAGAAGTCAGAACATATGAGCGCGGAGTGGAAAATGAAACGCTTGCTTGTGGGACGGGCTCTACGGCATCGGCCGTGGCGAGTGTCCTGCGGGGGTTTACTGCGCCGCCTGTTCATGTCAAAACCCGAAGTGGTGAAGTCTTGAAAATTGACATGAGTCTGAAGGACGGTAAAGTTGAAAAGGTTTTTTTGCAAGGGCATGCCCAAATTGTCTATAAAGGAGAGTATTTTTTATGAGTAATCCGAAAGTTAGATTTGAAGGTTCGATGACCGCTCTTGTTACGCCGTTTAAAAATGGCAAGGTCGATAAAAAAACTTTTAAAGAATTAATAGATTTCCAGATTGAAGAAGGGACAGATGTCCTCATTCCGTGCGGAACAACCGGCGAAGCGGCAACAATGTCTCATGAAGAACATCGAGATACGCTTAGCTTTGTTGTGGATTATGTCGCGGGCAGAGTTCCTGTTATTTGCGGGTGCGGATCCAATAACACAACGGAAGCGCTGGGTCTTATCCGCCACGCGAAAAGCATAAAGGCGAACGCCGCGCTTGTTGTAACGCCTTATTATAATAAGCCCACTCAAGAGGGACTTTTTAAGCATTACCAATATCTTGCCAGCCACGTTGATATTCCGATAATTCTCTATAATGTGCCGGGCAGAACAGGCGTGTCGCTTACGCCGGAAACGGTCGCGCATCTTTCAAAAATAGAAAACATTGTGGCTATTAAAGAGGCGAGCGGAAGTCTAGACCAAGCAGATCAAATTATGCAGCTCTGCAACCTTCCCATTATATCCGGCGAAGATTCGCTTACTTTTCCGCTTATCGTGCTTGGTGCGCGCGGCGTTATTTCGGTTGTTTCAAATGTGGTGCCGCGTTTGGTAAAACAAATGGTGTCGCTCGCGCTTGACGGCAAGATTGATGAAGCTCGGTCGATGCATAAAAAACTTTATCCAATTTCAAAAACACTTTTTATCGAAACTAATCCGATACCGGCAAAAACAGCGCTGGCTATTATGAAAAAATTGACGCTTGAGTTTCGCCTGCCGCTCTGCGAGATGAAGCCGGAAAATGAAAAAAAACTGCGAGAAGTTTTAAAAAAATTGGGAGTGACGAAGTAGAGTTTTGCGGTAAAAAGTTATAAAGGAGAGACAAAATGATTAAATTAGTTGTGGCTGGCGCGGCTGGACGAATGGGAAAAATTATCCTTAACCTCGCGCTTCAAGATAAAACTTTTAAAGTTGTCGGCGCTCTTGAGAGTCAAGGAAATCCTGTTTTAGGAAAAGACATTGGACTTATACTCGGTCGTGAACCTATGAGCAGGACTGTTACTCCATACGCTAACGCCGCGCTTAAGGACGCGGACGCTCTTATAGACTTCAGTCATTTTTCGGCAATTCCCGACTACCTTGATGCTGCTGTGAAAAACAAAACGGCGTATGTTATTGGCACTACCGCGATTCCTAAAGAAACGATGAGAAAAATCAAGCTGGCTTCAAAAAAAATACCAATAGTTCAGTCTCCAAACATGAGTGTCGGCGTGAATCTTCTTTTCAAGTTAATGGCGATCGCGGGGACGGTTTTGAACGATGACTATGATCTTGAAATTTCCGAAACTCATCACAGAATGAAAAAGGACGCGCCAAGCGGAACGGCCATGAAGCTTTTGGAAGTTCTTGCTAAGGCTCGCAAAAAGGATATTGAAAAAGATGTTGTTTACGGCAGGGTCGGGGATACCGGCGCGCGTGAAAAAGGCAAAATAGGCGTTTTTGCGCTGCGAGGCGGCGATGTCGTTGGAGATCACACTGTTTCTTTTTTAGGCGACGGCGAGAGAATTGAATTTACGCACAAGGCGTCATCGCGCGAAGCCTTCGCGCGGGGAGCTCTTTTGGCAACGAAATTTCTTGCTAAAAAAAAGAACGGGTTCTATCATATGTCGCAAGTTTTAGGAATTGAATAGCAAATTTGTTCATTGTCATTTCCAGTTAAATCTTTCAGAAATGACGAAGTTTCATCTAACATTTTCTGTGATTCTTTCACACAATTAATCAAACGCGAGAGAGTATTATTGTCGATGAGAAGAATTAAAAAAAATTTAATAATCTCAATCGCATATCTTCTAGCCATATCTTCCCCAAGTTCCCAATCTTTCGCGGGTGATGGTCCGCAAATTTCAAGCTCGCATGAGCAAGATGTGTTGGTTCAAACCTCCTCCGCCGAAGCTCAAGCGCAATCTGCCTCACGAAAGGTTGCGGTTGTTAAACCGGCCGCGACATCAACAGCGAAAAAACATCTTAGTATCAATAGAAAGCCACCAGCTGTAAAAGCGGCTACTGCGGTTGATGTTCAAACGGCTACAACTCCTTCAAGTCATCCTGCGACATTAAAAAACAACGCGCAGAATGACGTAATGGACGAGGGCGGCGGCAATATCCGTTACGAACAAATTGAACAAACAGATATTCCAGGCGTGAAATTGCCAACGCTTGAAATTCGTAAGTCGACTCAGTCAAGTGGTATGGATGTAAATCCTTTTGCCGATCAATTTTTTGTTCCGGCAAATCAGAAGACCGCAAATCGCGTGGAACTTGTTCGCGGATTTCCCATAATCAAGACGCCGAATAAATCCAAAAACACCGAATATTCCATTGTTACGGATTTCAAATCAAACATCTTAAAATCTCGCTACCTTCCCGGTCTTAAAAATATAAAAGAAATTGACAGCTATATTAAAAGTAATGCTCAAGTCGCTCAATACGCGGGGACGGAGATTAGGCAACTTCCAGTCCCAACTGTCCAGGGCGGCGTAACAACTCTTTATTTTGTTGGAGAAAAAGCGTTTACGGATGCCACCTCCGCGGCTCAAGCGGTAGATTTTGTTAAATTGGCAGTTGAATCATACGGCGGAAACTTTGCTGAAGTTGTGAAATCCGCGCCGGTTTATGTCCCAGAGCCTGAACCTGTCCTTGAAATAAAAACGCCCGCGCAGTTTAAACGCGAAGAAGAGTTGATGCTTAAGTTCACGGATCAACTTGGTATCGGTGAAAAGATGTATGGCGTGTTATATGGAGAAAATTCTGGAACGCCGATTACCTGGCAATCGTTTGGCGAAACAAGTTGGCGTATGACAAACCTTTCGGCAAGACATTATGATACGCAGGTTGGATATTGGGCAAACCGCATTGTGTTTGGCGGTATTCGCTTTCCTTTAAATAATCTTTCGCCGTTCGTTGAATCAATTGTAAGTATGGACTCAAGCGATACGTCCTGGACAAATAATCTTAGACTTTATGTCGGTATGGAATGGCGGCCTTTGGCTCGCAATCCTTGGCTTGTCAATTTTCGTCCATACGGCGGGATCCCAATTTTGGAATGGATGCGGAACTATCGTTTTTATATTAAATACGGTGAACAATACAATATTAAAAACGAAATTCTCGGCGCGCAACATTATGACCTTATTTGGGGCGTTCAATGTTTTTATGAATGGGGAACGGACTTGTCGCCACTTGACGAAGGAAAACCGGAAACTTTTGCCGACTATATCCGTCAATATGTTTGGGGAGAATATTTTGGCGACTACTATGTTTCCAAAACAGGATTTGCCAACAAAGCCGAGAAGCCAAGTTACAATGCCATCACGGCAAACTCATCGCTTATTTTGGGTATTAAACTTCCCGGCATTCCTCTGCCAGAAAATCCCATAAATAACGAACTGGTTTTTATGCCTTATATGCGGTTTGAGCATGTCAATAATTCTGATTATTCTGACTACTATCAAAACCAATACTTCATTGCCGCGGGCGTTCGCATTATGCCTTTCCGCGCATATAAATGGAAAGAAAACGAATGGTTATCCAAGATTGCTATTTTTGGAGAATGGGTCGGAGTCGGCCGCGCGCAGCGCAACAAACAAGATCCGGATACGCCGCCGTATATTCCCGACTATGATTTGCGTTTTGGCGTTAAATTTTCAAGCAGGCGGTTTTAATGTCTATTCAATCTAATAACAAAAAATTTGGTTTAAAATTTATAGCAAACGTCGTGGCGTTTTTTATGATCGCCTCATCGTTTGTGTTCGTTCCCGCTCAGCCCAAAGCATATGCTGCAACGGAATTTGGCAATCTTAATTTTGAACAGCCCTTGGGCGATGGTATGAACGGAACTTGGTCTAACGGTGAGCCTCAGAAAACATATGCCAAATACGATATTACAACTGCTGAAAAACACAGTGGATCATCAAGTTTAAGACTTCAAGCATATTACAAAGCAGGTTCGCCTCCAGATTATGAATCGACTTATACTTGGCAGGCTGTAGATGCGAGCGCTGGAGATTATGTGTCTGTTTCAGGTTGGGCAAAATCGACTGTTGGTTCGGGAGACGCTGGTGCTTTTGTTCAAATAAAATTTGAAAATGCTTCTGGACAGAACCTTTGCGGCGGGCCTGGTTATTGCGTGCAAACGCCAAAAATCACATCGGGCACATATACTAATTGGAAAGCTTTTCCTGTTATTTCTTATACTGCACCGGAAGGAACCGCTCGTGTGGTTATCGTTTTAAAAACAGATGGGGTTAGTGGTGGTAGCCCAAGTTATGGAACAACTTATTTTGATGATTTTATTGTAAATGTAACAAGAAACGGACTTAGTGTTACTGCTTCAAAACAACGAGTTTCTGTAGGCGACGCGGTTGGAGTTAATGGTACATTTACTAATGGTTCGGGCGCGCCGCTCAACGATGTTTTCGTTCATATTGATATGCCTAGCGGTTTTGACTTTGCTGATAAAACAGTTCGCGTTAATGGCAAACAAGCCATGTCGCAGACTCTGGGCGATATGCCAAACGACACCACTTACACATCAAGCATTGTTTTACTTGTTACAAGCGGCGTGCGTATTGGGCATCGTTACAAAATCCCAGTTTGGGTGGAAGATGCCGTTGGGAATGTTTTAGGACGGGCATATATTTACTTCGACATTGAAGCAGATCCCGTTTTTGATAAAGGAACGATTATTGGAAAGGTGTTTAATGACTTTAACGAAAACACTGTTCAAGATTGCGGTGAAATGGGTGTGCCGTTTGTCAGTCTTTATACTGAAGAAGGCATTGGAATTGTTACCGACGAATACGGACGCTATCACCTTCCTAATGTAAACCCCGGCAGGCATATTGTGAAAATCGATGGACACAGTTTGCCCGAAGGAACAAAGTTTGTTACGGAAGAGGCCAAACTTGTAAAAACCACGCGCGGAATGATACAAAAAGCGAATTTTGCGATACTTTTGCCGCCATCTGGGATACCTGAAGAGTTTGCTCAAGACTTGCAAGTTATGGTAACGCAAGGCGTTGATGTGTTTCAGCCAACGCTTGATGTTTCAATCAATCAAGATGTTCTAAAGCTTGGTGTTGGAGTTTTTGAAAAAGAGCCTGTTTTTACATTCGATAACAATTATGGAAAATATATAAAGAAATGGTCGCTTGAAATTCGCGATAGTTTTGGCGAATTGGTTTGGATTGGATATGGCGTTGGACAGCCGCCCGCGGAAGTTTCTTGGGCGGGCACGGCGGAAAACGGAATGCTTGTTACGCCAGGAATTTATTCTTATCAGCTTAAAGTTCGAGACGAACAATACAATGAAGATTGGACAACGTTGAAGTTTTTTGAAGTGATGACTAAAAACGATCCGAAAGCGAGCGGAAATTATCATCCTGAGATTCCGTCAATCGGCGATTTTAATCTTTTTAAAGACGGCAAACGCAGTATTTCACTTAACGCGAAGCCTGTTGTTAGAGTTCAAGGAACTACTAAACTTGGCAACCAGATCACTATCAACGACACGCCCGTTATGGTGGAAGAAGAAAGCGGAATGTTCCAAAAGGAGTTTTTTGTTACGCCCGGCACTCACGACATAAAAATTTCTACAACAAATCAAGACGGCGAAACAACGAGCTTCACAAAATCTGTTACTGTAAAAGACAGCTCGCTTTTTATGGTCGCGCTTGCCGAACAGCAATTTGGGCTTAATCACAATCACGGTTCTATGGAGGCGGTAGAAGGCGATGAGTTCAGAAACGGGTTTCGCCAAGACGGCCGCGTGGCGTTTTTCCTAAAAGGGAAAATTAAAGGCAAGTTTCTTATCAAAGCAAAATATGACACCGAGGGCGAAGACGAAAATTATTTTACCAACCTCAATCCTAACGACTATTACCCGATTTATGGCGACAACTCAACCCGCGATTATGAAACGCTTAGCACAACTCAGAAACTTTATATATTAGTAGAGATGGATAAAGCGTATGTAAAATGGGGAAGTTATGAAACGGAATTTACGGACACGGAACTTGCCTCGCATAACAGAACTCTTTCCGGTTTGAAAATTAATTATGACTCTGTTGAGACAACGGTTTATGGCGATTCAAAACGCGGGTTTAAACTTTATAGCGCGGAGTCTGAAACATTGTCCGACCATAACGAACTTTACGCGACGGGAGGTTCGCTCTTTTATACTCGCAATCGCCGAATCGCGATGGGAAGTGAGAAAATTCGTGTCGAGGTTCGCGACAAGATTCAAAATATGACAATCGCCAGCTATGATCTTCAAGCGTCTACCGACTATGAAATTAACTATGAGGAAGGACGCATTTTGCTGTCCCGTCCTCTTTCGTCAGTCGCGGCGGCTGACACGCTGATTTCCAACGATATTTTGGACGGCGCGCCGGTTTATTTGATCGTGGACTATGAATATGAACCTGCCGGACAGGCATATAAGGCGCTTACGAATCAAGGGCTTCGCGGTTATGTTTGGATGGGCGATCACATTCGTGTCGGCGGCACGGCAATTCAAGAAAAACGCGCTGACGCGGACTATCAATTACGCGGCGTGGACGCGTTGTTTAAAATTGGCCGCAATACAAAGATTACAGCGGAATACGCTCAATCGCTTAGCCATCTCAGCGGTTCGTCAGTTTCATATGATGGCGGTATCACTTATGCTGATATTCGTTATGCGGATGCTAGCGGGAACAGACAAAATTATTATAACGGCGGTGCGATCCCGAAAGACCCGGACACGCTTCAACACGCGTATTTAATCCGTGGTGCGTCTCAGCCCATTCGAGATCTTGAACTTTCTGGATATTTGCAAGGCGTTGAAAACGGATTTTCCAGCAACTTCAATATAGGTCAAGAAGGAACGCAGAAATATGGAGTTTCGGCACGTTATAAATTTACAGATAATTTTTCAATGCGTTACCGTTTTGATCGTGAAGACGTAATTGAAACGCTTCTTTCGGGCGGAAACGGTGTTTACGCGCCGTATCAAAATCGCGGCGTTCACACCGCGCAAGCGGTTTATGACAACGGTAAATATTTAGCCGCGCTTGAATACGCTAAAACAAACGCGTATGACGGTCAGGAGTCTCAATATCTTTTGCCGACAATAGACAATCAAATTTCTTTTGACAACGGACTTGCCGCGAAGCTGGGTTATCATATAAACGACAAACTGCTTCCTTATATTAAGGCTCAAACGGTTTATGAAAGCAAAAGCAACCATCAATTTGGCGCGGGCGTGCGCTATCAAGTTTTAAATGATTTGTACGCGTATATTGAGCAGATGTATGGGAATTACGGAGATTCAACTTATTTTGGTTTTGAACGACAGCACAAAAACGGAGTCCGAAGTTACGCGAATATCCGCTCAATAGATAGGGGCATTGGCGATAAAGTTATCGGCACGGCGATCGGGAATTCGTTTTCGCTTACTCAAAACTCACGTGTTTATTCCGAACGTCAATATTCATCATATACCGGAAAAGACGCTTACGCGGATATTTTGGGATATGAAGGGAAAGCGGGGGATAATTGGGATTATGGAGCAAAGTTTGAACGCAGACGGCTAAATTATAAAGGGGATTGGATTTTAAGCCAGGCCGCGGCGGAATCCTTGGCGCGCGCGAATACATTTAATACCTTGGGCGGAAATTTGGGTTATGCACGGGGCAAAAAATTTCGCGCACGGACTTATTGGGAAATTCGTCACGATAAAGAGTCGCCGTCATTAGCGCAAATCGTAACGAGAAACTCCGTTAAATATCAATTTAACGAAGAATGGTCATGGCTTTCATATATGAATTATGGCGTGTCTGATCAATATGGAGAGGCCTCTGATTCCGCGAAATTTTTGGAATGGAATACAGGATTTGCGTATCGTCCGATTTATTGCGACAAATTGAATATGTTGGGCCGCTATACTTATACGCGTGATTTTGCTCCTGAGCAGCAATGGAAAAGTTCTTATTACAATGGCTATGGAACGGACGAGTCGGCGCATATTTTATCTTTTGATATTGCTTATGATATAAGTAAATATTTTGGATTGGCCCAAAAATTTGCATTTAAGCAATCGCGTCTTTTTACCTCATATGGCGATACTGTCGCGGCGAACACGTTCTTGACTGCCACACGAGTAAATTTTCATGTAACCCGCAAATGGGATTTCGCAGTGGAGTATAGAATTTTGGGACAAAGTTACGCGCAAGAAACATTGCGGCAGGGGGTCGTTGTTGAGCTTGACCGCGAAATTTATGAGTATGTTCGGCTTGGGATCGGCTACAATTTCACTGATTTTAGCGATGATTTGCGTTATGACCAGGGCGATGTCCGCACAACTGACAACCTTCGTTCCAACGGCTTTTTTGTTCGCATGACAGGCAAGTTTTAACGATTGTTTTCTCGAGTTGCGCTGAATTTGGCGCAGTTCACGGGTAATAAAGATAAAGGACATTTAAATATGAAAAAACTTTTTTCTTTTTGTCTTATCGCGGCCTTGACTCTTTCGCTTTCCGCTTGCAAAACGCTTGAAGTCGCGGACCCGTCCGCGAAGAAACTCACGTTTCAACTCCCGTATGATCTGACGTATTTGCGAGTTCTTGAAGCCGTTGATGGTTATAAGGATTGGCAGCTCGCGCTGACTGAAAAAGAGCAAGGAACTTTGAAGCTGCGCGATGTTAATTATTCAAATTTAGTGGATGCCGATTTGCGCGAAATAACGATTTTGATTGAACGCATTGATCCTACCACGACGGCGGTTTATCTTTCTCCGAGTTCACAAAAAGGCGGAAAAGATGTTTTGAATAAGATTAAGGAGACGCTCGCAAAAGTTGTAAAGCGTTAAGCCTCTTGAACGCAATTTGTCTTCGTAATATTTCAACGCATAATCTAAAAAATCTTTCTATTACTCTTCCGCATAGAAAACTTTATGTCATAACAGGCGTTTCAGGTTCCGGGAAATCCTCGCTCGCGTTTGATACTCTTTACGCCGAAGGGCAGCGCCGCTACATAGAATCCGTTTCGGCTTATGCCAGACAATTTTTGGAACGCATGCCGAAGCCGGATGTGGAATCTGCCGATGGAATTCCGCCGGCAATAGCCATTCAAGCGAAAAATGTTATATCTAACGCGCGCTCTACAGTCGGAACGCAAACGGAAATTAATGATTATTTGCGAGCGCTTTTCTCTAGAGCCGCGACTCTGATTTGTCCCGCCTGCGAAACCTTGGTAGAAAAATCTAATCCCGCCAATGTTTTCCAATTTCTAAATAAAAATTTTTATGAGCAAATAGCGCGCGTTTTTTTTAAGACACAGCTCAATAAACGAACTCAAAAATATTTGAAAGAGACATTTGAGGAATTGGAAAGGCAGGGCTTTAGCGAGTTCTCTTTTGACGGAAAATGGGATTTGTCTGAAAATCTGATCGCAAAAATCAAATCAAAAAAAGAGATTTTAGTCGGTGTTGATAAGCTGAAAATATCAGAGGCTAATAAAGAGAGGCTTTCGGACTCGCTTGAGTCGGCGTTCAAACTTGGGCGCGGCGAGATCGGCATTGAGATAAACGCTCAAAATTATTTTTTCTCGGAAAAATTAAAATGCCACGGCTGCGGGAAAGAATTTATAGAAGCAACTTCCAATCTTTTTTCATTCAATAGCCCACTCGGCGCGTGCCCGACCTGCCAAGGTTTTGGGCGAGTGATTACTATCGATTGGGATTTAGTTGTGCCTGATGAAACTCTTTCGTTGCAAGACGGAGCAATCGCGCCGTGGAGAACAGAAAGCGCCCGTTGGGAACAAGGACAACTTTTGGATTTTTGTGAAAGAAAACGTATATCTACTAAAAAATCTTGGAAGGATTTAAAATCGCAGCATAAAAAACAAATTTTACATGGTTCGCCGGAGGATGACTTTTACGGCGTTCAAGGGTTTTTCGACTACTTGGCAAAAAAAACTTACAAAATGCATGTGCGAATTTTTCTTAATCGTTACCGCGGCTATACGCCTTGCGATGTTTGCGGCGGTTCTCGGCTTAAGCCCGAAGCGTTGAGTTATTTGATAAACGGAAAAAATATCGCCGAAGTTCAAGCTTTGAATATTTCGGAACTTTTAAAGTTTTTGAACACGTTTATTTCGACTTATCCCAATCAAACAAAAATCGAACCAGTTATGAGAGAGCTTTTTGACAGAACGAATTTTTTAAATGATGTCGGGCTTGGATATTTGACCATGGACAGAATGTCTCGCACTCTTTCGGGAGGTGAAGTAGAACGGATTCATTTGGCAAGTTCTCTTGGCTCAGCTCTTGTGGATACACTTTATGTTTTGGATGAGCCGTCTGTAGGGCTTCATGAACGGGACAATCAGATGCTTATAGGGCTTCTGAAAAAACTGAGAGATTTAGGAAATACAGTTGTCGTAGTGGAACATGATCAAACTATGATTGAGGCGGCTGACGAAGTTTTGGATTTGGGGCCGACGGGAGGCGTTCAAGGCGGACATCTTTTGTTTCAGGGGAGCGTTGAAAATCTTAAAGCGCAAAAAAATTCACTTACGGGCGCTTACCTTTCTCATAAGAAAAAACTTTCGCGGAAAATTTTGTCCAAAACCGAAGGAACAAGCAAAATAGAAATTTTTGGAGCAAAAGCGCACAATCTTAAAGGCATAAATGTTTCAATCCCTCTTAGAAAGTTTAGTGTTTTAACGGGCGTTTCAGGCTCTGGGAAAAGCACGTTTTTATATGAGATTCTTTACAATAATTTTTTGAAATTTAAAGGGCGTTCCGTGCCCTCGGAAGAACTTGGCGGCGTTGAGAAAATAAAAGGTTTTGAGCATTTGTCGGATATGGTGATGATGGACCAATCGCCGCTTGGGCGTTCTCCTCGCTCTAATTCGGCAACATTTATGAAAGCGTTTGAAGACATAAGAAAAATATTCGCTAACACCGCCGAAGCACACCGGGAAGGATTTGACGCGGGACATTTTTCTTTCAATGTTGAAAGAGGCAGATGCGATGTTTGCGAAGGCGATGGCGAGGTGAAAGTCGAGATGCATTTTTTAGCGGATATATTTGTTCCTTGTGAAGAATGCGGCGGCAAACGATTTAAGTCAGAAATTTTAAAAATTAAATATAGAGGAAAAAATATTGATGATGTTTTAAATATGACGATAGATGAAGCCTTAGAGTTTTTTTCTGACAGCAAAGGGTTCGTTACTAAAATGCAGCATGTGAAAAAAATCGGACTGGGATATTTGAAATTAGGACAGTCTACTTTGACTTTGTCGGGCGGCGAAGCGCAGCGGCTTAAAATTGCTTATGAGCTTTCCGAACGAAGAATGAGAAACATTTTATATCTTTTAGATGAGCCTACAACTGGGCTGCACGAAGACGATGTTAGATATTTGCTTGGGGCATTCGATGAAATTTTAGCAAGAGGAGACTCCGTGCTTGTTATAGAACATCATATGGGGCTTATTAGTTTGGCAGATTACTGCATAGATTTGGGACCAGAAGGCGGAAATTTGGGCGGCGAGGTTTTGTATCAAGGTGACGCCTCGGGGCTTTTAAATTGCAAGCGTTCGTATACCGGGCAATGTCTGAAGCGTTATTTGCGCACGTATTCAAGCGCGACTTAATTTGCCGTGATTTTCGAGAGATGAGCCGCTTTGTGATATCAAAATGGTCAACGCCGTCTGCGTTGATGAAAATAAGCGGGTTTTATAAATGGAACAGTTATTGCTAAACAAATTCTCATAAGGCATACTTGCGATATGAAAAAACAAATTTTGATTTCGCTTATTTTACTATGTCTGGCCTGTCTCAATCTTGCCTCGGTTCGTAAAAACGAAGATCCAATTTTAAATACTCAAGCCGAAGGCGTTCTTTATCGGCAGAAAATGGAAGAAGAAAAAGACGGAGTAAAAGGGCCGCTTCTTTATCATGTCCGCAACAATCCGAGCGACACATTTTTTATTGACCCGCCATTCGCAAAAGACACTTCAAGTGAATATAGTTATGAAAAATCTGATAGCGCGGTCGGACGGGAAGATGTTAACTCGTGGTGGGATGACTCCAGCGATGATAATGCTTTAGAGGGCGAAAAAGGAGGATCATATACTTCTGAGCGAACAGTTGAAGAAGCCGCAAACGATAGCTCTAATGACGATGGTTGGTGGTAGGTGGTTTTTTTATAAAAGATGTTTTGACCGGAACTTTCAGTTATTTTAAATTGTCTGTTATAGAAATAGATTTAATTTACGGTTATAATCCGCGAACTTTGTCTTTATCAAATCCAAACAAGCACTTTTAAAAAGGCGGTTTTTATGAATAAATGGCGCAGGTGGAAACTTTTCATAATGGATCATTGGGTCAAGGTCGCGATTATCAGCGCGGCGCTTATTTTGGTTTTGGCTTCTATTTGGGGCATGGCTTCCCTAGAAAGTTATTACCGTAACATTACTCTCGCCCAACTTCCTCTGCAGATTTTGATGGTGATTATCAACTCCGTCATTTTTGTCTATTTATATATGATAGTTTTTCGCGGCGGATTTTCCAAAATGGACAAAAAAAATATCAAATCCAATCAAGTAAATGTCCATTTTTCCGATGTGCTTGGCATCGATGAAGCAAAGGACGAATGCTGGGAAGTCGTACAGCTTATCAAAGATCACGCCCGCTTAAAAAAAATCGGCGGAAAAATCCTTAGAGGTATTTTGATGATGGGACCTCCCGGCTGCGGAAAAACTTATTTAGCAAAAGCAATTGCTACTGAATCTGGACTTCCATTTATATCAATGGCGGCGAGCGAATTTAATGAGATTTTTGTTGGCGTGGGCGCCAGCCGCGTCCGTCAACTTTTCAAAAAAGCGCAGCGTTTGGCATACGGCTTTGGAGGCTGTATTGTTTTTATAGACGAGCTTGACGCTATGGGACAACGCCGCACGTTCAACCAGTTCGGAAGCGGTGAAGGGAACACTACGCAAAACCAATTGCTTGTCGCGATGGACGGACTAAATGAAAAGTCCGAAAATATCGTTGTAATTGGCGCGACTAATGCCGCTGAAGATGTCCTCGACCCCGCGCTTCTTAGGCCGGGAAGATTTGACAGAAAAGTTTATATTAAAAAACCAAATCTTGAAGGGCGCGAGTCGCTTTTTAAGTTTTATTTGAGCCGAGTAAAATACGATGCTTCAGTTGACTGCAAACGCTTGGCAAGAAAAGCGGTTGATAAATCGCCCGCAGATATCGAAAACATTGTTAAAGAATCCGCGCTTATTGCCACGCGAAATAAACGAGATGTCATTAGCCTTCGTGATATTACGGAAGCTATTGAAAGAATTGAACTTGGCGTGAAGCAGAAACTTACAATAAATGCCAAAGAGCGGGAAATGACGGCGTATCACGAAACTGGACATTTGATTGTTACATATCTTTTGCATCCGCGTAACGATGTTTTTAAAGCGTCAATCATCCCGAGAAAATCATCGCTTGGAGTGGTTCATCCAACACCGATAGAGGAATGGCATAGCCAAGACCGCGAAACGTTGATGGCGCAGATTAAAGTTTGTGTCGCGAGTTATGTTGCTGAAAAACTTAAATTTGGAACAACGACAACAGGTGTCGGCGGAGGTCCAGGAAGTGATTTTTATCAAGCCTCCGGTATTGCCAACGCAATGGTTTGGCGGTTTGGCATGGGACCATCGGGGATGGTTGGCGACTATACCGTAAATTTTCAGCTTTTATCAGAAGAAATCAAGACTCGACTTAACCAAGATGTGGACAAAATTTTGAAAGAAGCGATGTTGGATGTTGAAAATCTTCTTAAAAAAGAAAACGCTCTTTTTGAGCGGTTCGCAAAACTTCTCATTGAGAAGCAAGAACTTGATTACGATGAAATCGAAGCGGTGTTTGCTGAATTTGGCAAAGTCAATCCCCGCAGAGCTCATTTGTTAGAATCTTCCAATAGCGCGTATCTTCCTAAGGAATAAGGTAAAAATATTTATGGGGCGAATTCGGGCTTTAAAATTTACCGCGTTCGCCCCTTTTTTATGTCTTATTTTAGCGGCCTCTTTTTTAAGTGGCTGCGGACAAGCGACTTTCCCCGAAGAAAAACTTAAGCGGTCTCTCCAAGAAATAGCTCTCAAAGAATATTCCATTCCCAATATTGAAGTGGAATTCAAAGGAACAACGCTGGGCGTTTACTTACCTCTTAAAAATTTGTTTGCTATGGATTTTAAAGAGGCGATTTTAAAAGGAGAAGAATTGGATATGGAAACTCTTTTTAGGCCAAGCGAAGAAGCGGTTGGGCAAGTGGAAGATATTCTTTTCTCTATGTCGCGGGTGATGCTTAGCACAGATAAAAAAATAGAGTTTTATTATCTGCAGGCAACCGACGGCGAAAAATCTGCGATGGATTTGACGTTTCTTGGGCATATTGATGACCTTAAGCGTGTCAGATTTTGGGATATCCCCAGAAGCGAATATCGAAAACGTATTATTCATGATATGGGGATAAACCGCGCCGTGCTGCAGCACAGACCCGTTAAGAATTTTTTTAAAGATTTAAACGAGGCGGATCTTAAAACGATAGAAAAAAAATATTTCTCTAAAAAAAATAAAGAGAAATGGGAAAAAGAGTTCTTTTTTGTTGATTATAAAGGAAAAAAACTTGAATACGGCATTGTGTCTTGGGCTGTTTTAGATATGCGCAGCATACCGCTTGAGGACGGGAAAGTTGCCGTTTATGTTAAAGTGTTTTTTGCTCCAAAAGAATCGGGCGTATCGGCAAGCATTGAAGGCGAGAGGGAATTTGTTTTTATTGTTTCGGCAAGTTTAGGTCAAAACGCGGTAATCACGCAAATTATTCCTATGACGGAACTTGATAAAATGGAAGCGCCGTCTGATTTCGCGTTTACCCGCGAGGCGATTTATGAAAGTTTGCCTGGTTGGGAGCGTGATTTTGAAACTCCTGATATGACTATGGAAAAGTTCTTGTCCCTTCAAATTACACGCCGCTGCCAGGAGTTATTAATGAAAGACGAGAGAATTTTTAATACTTTTTCCGACGCCAAAGGGGCGTTCCGCTTTGAGCAAGCTCGAGAGCCGAGATTTATTTTTGAATCAATGGCGCTTCTGAAAGATAAAAAACAAAAAATCGTGTCAGACGATGGCTCGATTAACGAAGACATTTTATATTTGTGGAGCACCGTCGCACGAGAATTTGTTGATGTTCTTCATAGTTATGGATTTGAAAACTATATATCGCTTGATTTTCAAACCACAGGCGAGGATGATAAATTGACGACGCGGACGGCAAACAAAAGAGATCTGGAGCTTTTTCGTAAAAATAAAAAATCTCTAAAAGATGCTTTGATAGATCTGAATTAAAACTCCGATTGCCTTTCAGCTGTTTACTAGCTCAAACAGTGAAATTTTTCTTACTCAAAAGTTGCGTAACAAAAATGTTTATGATATAGTCCGTTTCCCTTTAGCCCCATTTTGGCTAAAATACCGTCCCCGCTTTTGTGGCTTCTGCTTACGAGACGAACGGAAAGTTATCATTTAAGTTAAAATATATGTTTTTTTGTTGCGATAACTGTCGCAATGTCTAAAAATACAAGCTGTTATTAGAGGAGCAAGCAATGAAAAAATACGAAGGTTTGTTTATTTTCCCGCCTGAAGTTACAAGCGATTCGGCGAAAGATTCTACAGCTGAAGTGACAAAATGGATTGAAAAGTTCCAAGGCAAGGTTCTGCAGGCAAACGATCTTGGCAAAAAGTCCCTTGGGCATTTGATTGGGAAATATCGAGAAGGGCGAACATTCGTTTTTGAATATGAGATGCCAGCTTCTCAGACACAGGCATTTAGAAAAGACCTTGAACTTCAAGAAGGGCTTTTGAAATATATGATAACATTCCCCTCTGGAAAACCTACTTTGCCTCCAGTAACTGTCGCGGTTGATGACTTGGCGGAAGAGCAGGAATAAAAATAGGCGAGATATCTTATGGCGACATTAAATAAAGTAATGCTAATTGGAAATCTTACAAGAGATCCCGAAATGCGTTACATTCCTTCAGGACAGCCTGTAACGCAGTTTTCTATAGCGGTAAGCCGTAGATACAAATCTAAGTCGGGTGAAGCGAAAGAGGAAGTTTCATTTATTCGTATTGTCGCGTGGAGTCGTCTCGCGGAAATCTGCAATGAGTATCTTAAAAAAGGACGGCCTGTATTTGTAGAGGGAAGAATTCAAGTCCGTAATTATGACGCGCAAGATGGAACCAAAAGAAGTGTTACTGAAATTATCGCGGACAATATCCAACTCCTCGGTTCAAAACAAGGCGGCGGAGCGGGACAAGGCGAAGGGATACCTTCTGTAGACGTTGATGACAGCGCGTTTGAAGTCCCTAAAAATACAAATTCTTTTTCAAATGATGAACTTAAACCCGATGAGGATGTTCCTTTTTAATCGGCTAGACAGGGAAATGCTAAGGAAATACTATGGAACCTAGACCTTCTTCTCGATTTTCTAAAGATAACAAAAAAAAGCCATTTAACAAAAACGCGCGCGGGCCTAAAAAAGGCGAAAAAAAGTTTTCTTCGTCGGAGCGTTCAAACCGTTCGCCCCGCAAACGTGTTCGTCGCGTGCTTCCGCCTATAGATTACAAAGACGTTGACGCTCTTTCGAAATTCATCACAGAAAAAGGGAAAATTCTTCCTCGACGTATTACGCGCCTTAGCGCGAAAGATCAACGCGAATTGACAAGACTTATTAAAAAATCGAGACACTCGGGACTTTTGGCCTTCCAAGCCAATTACTAATCGTAAACGGTTAAAGTTGATTAAACGAAAATAAAGGGGAATAGAGACAATGGAATTGTTGCTTTTAAAAGATGTGGCGGATGTTGGAAAAAAAGGCGATGTTGTTCGTGTTCGTGACGGCCACGCGAGAAATTTTTTGATTCCTCGCGATCTAGCGATTCCGGCGACTCGCGCCAATAAGCAATTTTTTGCAGAGCATCGCGCGCGCAGTGTTGCCCGCAAAACTAAAGAAAAAGAAGCTGCGGAAAAACGGGCTAAGGATCTTAAAGATTTAACCATTCGTCTTGAAGTTAAAGCTGGCGAAGGCGAAAAACTTTTTGGCTCTGTTACGGCGGAAGACATACGGTTTGAACTCGAAAAATTGGGACATATTTTTGAAAAGAAACAGGTTCGTGTTAAAGGCGCTTTGAAAACTCTTGGGACGCATCAAGTTGACTTGGAAATTTACCCGCAAGTAAAAACGCGATTAACTATAGAACTTGTTCGCCAGCCGGAAGCCTAATTTTTGCGGGAAGGTAGTTTTTTTTCGGGATAGATAAGTCATAAATATCTTTTAAATCATCCTGCTTTAATTTCTCCAAAAGGGGCTTTGAATGTGGAAGTAAAGACAACAGTAAATCTTCAGACAAAGCGACCTCCTCAGAATATCGAAGCGGAAATGAGCGTTTTAGGTGCGATGTTCATTGACGCCGAGGCGATTGACCACGCTATAGAAATTCTTCGTCCGGAATATTTTTATGATTCTCGCCATCAAAATATTTTTCAAGTAATACTCGACCTTTCTTCGCGTAACCACCCCGTAGATCTTATTTCCGTTTCTGACGCTTTAGAAAAAAATGGACAATTAGATTTTGTTGGAGGAAAAACATATTTGATGCAGCTTCAGGAAATGGTCCCGACCGCGGCGAATGTTGAATATTATTCCAAAATAGTTAAGGAGAAAGCTCTTCTCAGGGAATTGATTCGTTCGGCCACGGAAATTGTTCAAGAAGGTTTGGAGTCCGATGGAGACGCGAAACAAATTATAGAAGACGCTGAGAAAAGAATTTTTGAAATTGGGCAATCTCAAATTAGCAAACGAGCAGTCCCGATAAATGAGATTATTAACAGCACAATTGAAACCATTGAAATGCTCTCGCAAAGAAAAGAAGCGATAACGGGGCTCGCGACCGGTTTTCGAGATTTTGATAAAAAAACCGCAGGATTGCAACCGTCAGATTTAATTATTATCGCGGGGCGGCCGTCTATGGGAAAATCGGCTTTCGCCGGCTCTATTTGCGAACACGTGGCGGTTCATCTTAAAAAGGGTGTTGCCATTTTCTCTCTTGAAATGAGTAAAGAACAGCTTGTCCAAAGAATGCTTTGTTCCCAGGCTATGGTTGAGTTGTCGCGCGTTAGAAACGGATATTTGTCAGGCGAAGATTGGAGCAAATTGACTTTGGCCGCGGGCAAATTATCCGAGTCGCCGATTTTTATAGATGACGCGCCGGGGCAAACGGTTTTGGAAATTAGAGCAAAGGCAAGACGGCTTAAAATGAAACACGATATTTCACTAATTGTGATAGACTATCTCCAGTTTATACAGTCGGCGAAGCGAGCCGAAAATCGTCAGCAGGAAATCTCGGAAATTTCTCGTTCTCTTAAGGCTTTGGCACGTGAGCTTCGCGTGCCTGTAATTGCCGTAAGTCAACTTTCTCGTCAAGTGGAACAACGAACTGGCAATCGCCCGCAACTATCAGACCTTCGCGAGTCGGGAGCAATTGAGCAAGACGCTGACGTGGTTGTGCTTCTTTTTAGAGAAGATTATTATAAAGAAACCGAAGAAAATAAAAACAAAGTAACGGCTATTATAGGTAAGCAGCGTAACGGTCCTACGGGAAGTGTTGACCTAATGTTTCTCAAAGAATTTACGCGCTTTGCTGATTTGGACACCGAACATCAGGAGGATTTTTAATGAAAAGAGTTTTTTTATGGTTGTTCTTAGTAGGCATTTTGAGCGCAAATACCTTACCTTTGATTTATGCTGACGCAAACTCAGGTGATAGCGGCAACGCAGCGAATCCTTCCGTTTCGTCTTCGTCTACAGGTAAGGCTATATCTGAAATTGAGGTTCGTGGGAATAAAATCGTTAGCACCAATACAATTTTGAGTAAAGTCCAGAGCCAGCAAGGCGTAGCGTTGAAGCAGCAGACGGTAAATGAAGATATTAAGCGTCTCTACGCGACAGGTTTTTTTGATGATGTTAGGCTGGAAGTAGAGGATTTGTCATCAGGGTATAAATTGATAGTCAACGTGAGCGAGAAACCGATTGTAAAGCAAATTATTGTCGAGGCCGGAACCGCTTTTAAAGAAGATAAGATTCGCAAAACGTTAGGCGTTATAGAAGGACAGATTTTAGATCGCAGCGCGGTGAAAAAAGGCGAAGCGGAAATCAAAAAACTTTATGCGAATAAAGGTTACAGATTTGTCGATGTTGAAACTTCCATGGAGGAAGACGCGCAGCAAAAAGAAGCCACTATAAAAGTAAAAATCACCGAAGGCAAAAAATATAAAATCGATAAAATTTCTTTTGAAGGAAATCACGCGTTTACAAATAAAGAACTTCGCAAGTTGATGAAAACGAAGGCGAAAATGTGGTTCCTTTTTGGAACGCTTAAGGAAGAGGATTTTGAAAAAGACATTGAAAACCTGACCTTCTTTCATCAAAAAGAAGGTTATCTTGACGCGAAAGTCGCGCCCGAATTTACGTATAACAAAGAAAAAGATACTATACAAGTCCTTATCAAAATTGAGGAGGGCGCGCATTACGAGACTGGAGCGGTTTCATTTAAGGGCAACAGCCTTTTCCCCGAATCCGAACTTTGGCAAGAAATTGAAATGTTGCCGGGGCTTTCTTACTCCCAATACTATGTAGCGCAGGATATTGAAAAGCTGCGTTATTTTTATTCAAGTCAGGGATACATTGAAGCGCGAATTGTTCCTGATGTGCGAATGAACAGCGGGACGCACAAAATTGATGTAACTTACGAAATACAAGAAGGCGAACTCTTTTTTGTAGATCGAATTCAAATTCGCGGGAACACAAAAACACGCGACAAAGTAATCCGCCGCGAACTTCGCGTCCGTCCCGGCGAACGCTTTGATGGAAAGAAAATTGAAAAGTCCAAAGAGCGTCTTCAGAATTTAAATTACTTTGAAGAAATCACTTATGATACGGAACCGTCGGACACGGAGCCTAACAAAAAAGATCTTATCTTTCGCGTTAAAGAAAAACGGACAGGCGAGCTTTCATTCGGCGGCGGAGTTAGTTCTGTCGATGCATTTATGGGATTCGCGGAAATTTCTCAGCGTAACTTTGACATTTTAAATTGGCCAAGGCTTACAGGCGGCGGACAAAGTTTATCTCTTCGCGGACAAATTGGAACAATTAGGCAAGAATACGATTTGAATTTTGTTGAGCCTTATCTTTTCAATAAGCCTATTTCTTGGGGCACAAATATTTATGCCACAGAGCAGGATAACGACAACACTCTTTTTGGCGAAAAACGCATGGGCGCGTCCACATCAATTTCCCGACTCTTTAAGGACGTGTTGAGGCTTGGAACAGGATACACCATGGAACGAGTTAAGTTGGAAGAGATTGTCGGCGGCGCTCCAAAATCCGTCACGGATTTCAAAGGACCGGAGTGGCTTTCCCGCGGACGTATTTTTGCGACATTTGATAATCGCGATAATGTGATGAATCCAACTAAAGGACGCGTTGCAAATATAAGCGGCGAACTTGTCGGCAGTTTTTTAAGTGGCGACCGTGATTACTACATATTTAAAACAGGATATACAGAATATTTTACATTTTTTCAAAAGCATCAAATAGAGCTTCAGACGCGTCTCGCCACAATAGATTCACTGGGAGATGACGATGTTTCTCCAGCATATGACAGATTTTTTGCTGGAGGACTTGGAACGGTTCGCGGTTTTGATTATCACAGAGTCGGACCTCAGTGGAACGGTCAAGCACTAGGCGGACAAACGATGGCTATTGTTAATATCGATTATACATTTCCGCTGCCAAAACTTGACGCGTTTAGAGGAGTCGTTTTTATTGACGCGGGGCAAGTAAATGCGGATTCGTATAAAATAGACGCCGGAGAGTTTTGCGTCAGTGTTGGACCTGGTATTAAAATCAAAACTCCTATCGGGCCGCTTGCGTTTTACTATGGACTCCCCATTAAAAATAAATCTGACAAAGATAAAAATGGGCGTTTTGAATTTAGTCTTAGCAAAAGTTTCTAATTTAAAGAACGGATTCTAAAATGATAAGAAAAAAATTTTTACTTTCAGCGTTGGCGGGCGTGTTAAGTTTTTCTTTTCTAATTCCTTTTGCGTTTTCAACCGAACGTTGCTGCGAACAAGAATATCCCAAAGTAACAGTGCAGGGAGAGGGAAAAATTGAAACGGCTCCCGATAAAGCGAGTTTTAATTTCAATCTTCGCGTAGAAGAGAAAAAACTAGAAAAAGCGTTTGAAGAAAGCTCTAATCGGATTAATAAAACATCTGCCGCTTTAGCGAAACTTGGTATCCGAAGCGAGGATATAAAAAATCAGGGTTACTCCTATCAGCCTTTATATGAAGGAAAGAAGTTTTTTTCAACCATAGATAAACCCAGCAGCTATGAAGTTACTTATACATTGAAGGTAACAGTGCTTAGTCTTGATAATCTCGGTAAGATTTTGAATGCTCTTTCCGAAATCCCAGAAAGCCGTGTGGAGAATTTGGAGTTTGCTTCAATGAAAATTGACGATTTAAAACGAGACGTTTTGAAAAAAGCCGCGGAAGACGCAAGACTTAAAGCGGCAAAATTGGCGGAAGGCGCCGGAGCAGCGATTGATTCGGTTTTAAATATTTCATCGTATGTAAGCGGAGGCTATAGACCCGTAATGAAAATGGCGATGGCAGACGATGCGGCGATGTTGAAGACGGCATCATCCGCGTCTATTGCGCCATCTATAGAGTCAGGAACAATAGAAGTTTCCGCGCAATGCACAGTTGTTTATTCATTAAAATAATCTAAACCTCAATCAAGGAGAATATATGAAAAAGGCAATGCGTTTTTTCGCAGTGTTTTTCACGGTAGCATTTCTTGTTTCTTCGGTCGGATTTGCGGCAGAGTTGAAAGTCGCGTTTGTTGAAGTGAGTGATGTGTTTGACGGCTATCAAAAGACAAAAGATCAGGATTTGCTTTTGAAAACGGCAGGTGAAGCAAAGGAAAAAGAACGCACGGATATCACTAACAAGATTCGCGCCATGGAAGATGAGCTTGCGCTTCTTTCCGCGGATACTCGTGGCAAAAAACAAGAACAATTGATAGAAGAAAAACGAAAACTCGAAGATTTTGACCGCAATGTCCGTCAACAGCTTGCTGAGCAGCGTGACAAAGTTGTTCGTGAAATTTTTGAAGAAATCGATAAAGTGATACAAGAAATCCGTGAAAAAGAAGGATACGATATGATTTTTAATAAACGCGTTCTTCTAGCTCAAAAATCGGAGTTTGATTTAACAGAAAAAGTTTCTACCGAGCTCGCGAAGCGATATAAAAAATAAGCGGTATATCTAAGACGTGATTAAGCAGCAAACAATAAAAGCAAAAGTTTCGCTAGAGGGCGTTGGACTTCATACCGGAAATAAAATTAGGGTAACGCTATGCCCAGAGCCAGCCGACAGCGGCGTTTCGTTTTGTCGTGTCGATCTAGATGCGAATTTAAAAGCCTCTGCCACATTTGAAAATGTTAGAACGGATGAGCTTCGTCAAACTTCCATTATTGTTGGAAAAGGGCGAGTGAGGACGGTAGAGCATTTGATGTCGGTATTTCACGGGCTTGGGATAGATAATATAACCGTTGAGATAGACGGCGATGAAGTCCCCGGAATGGATGGAAGCGCGTTAGAGTTTGTTAAAGCCATTCAGGCGGTTGGCTTGGAGCAACAAGACGCTCCGCGTAAGTTTCTTGAAATAAAAGAAACGGTAGTTGTTGATCGCGGCGATCAATCAATAGTCATTGTGCCGGCGGCCGCTTTCTCTGTTTCTTATACTCTTAGCTATCGCGATCCAAACCTTTTAGACCAAAATGCTACATTTGTCATAACACCGGAAATTTTTTTGAAAGAACTTGCTCCTGCTAGGACGTTTTGTCTCAAGAAAGAGGCCGAGCAACTTTTGGCTTTGGGACTTGGCAAAGGCGCTAACCCAAACAACACACTGATTTTTGAAAATAATAAACCGATAGAAACAACATTAAGATTTGAAAATGAACCGTGTCGCCATAAAATCACAGATATTATCGGCGACCTTTTTTTATGCGGAAAATTTATCCGCGGACATGTTATCGCTTCGCGAAGCGGGCATGCTCTTAACTCTGAAATAGTGAGGAAATTAACCATGAGTGAAAATGCGCAAACTCCACAAAATAATTTAGGAACTTTGAACGTGGAGCAAATCCAAAAAATCATTCCGCATCGTTACCCGTTTCTTTTTGTCGATAGAGTTGAAAATCTCGTCCCGGGTGAACGAGCGACAGGATTTAAAAATGTAACGATGAACGATTATTTTTTTCAAGGGCATTTCCCCGGACATCCAGTCATGCCGGGGGTCTTGATTGTTGAGGCGATGGCGCAAGTTGGCGGCGTGATTATGCTTCAAGAACCGGAAAATGTCGGAAAAATCGCTTATTTTATGAGCGTTGATTCTGTTAAATGGCGAAAACCGGTATTGCCCGGCGATACGCTTAGAATGGAAGTTGTGGTTGTAAAAAAACGCTCGTCATTTGGACAATGCGAAGGCAAGGCCTATGTTGGCGACAAACTAGTATGCGAAGCAGATGTAAAGTTCGCAGTGGTTGATAGGGAGCAATAATGATTCATCCTACAGCAATTGTTCACCCTGATGCTCAAATAGGCGAAGGCGTAGAAATTGGACCTTGGGCTATTGTCGCGGGAACTGTTCAAATCGGCGCGCGGACAAAAGTTGGCGCTCGCGTAACTATAGAAGGCAACACCATAATCGGCGAAGACAACACCATTTTTACAGGCGCTGTCGTGGGCAGTTTGACACAGGATAGAAAATTTGACGGCGGTAAAAGTTATCTTCGCATTGGAAACCGCAACATCATCCGTGAATATTCGACGTTTAATCCCGGCACGCTTGATGGAACCGAAACGGTTGTGGGAGACGATAACCTTTTAATGGCGTATTGCCACGTAGCGCACGATTGCGTTATCGGAAACGGCGCGACTCTCGCCAATAACGCGACTCTCGCCGGGCACGTGATAGTGGAAGACAAAGCAATACTTGGCGGATTGAGCGCCGTGCATCAATTTGTCCGAGTCGGAAAACTTTCCATCACAGGTGGCTGTTCTAAAATTACGCAAGATATTCCTCCTTTTGTTATGGTCGATGGCCATCCCGCGAGAGCGTTTGGAATTAACTCTATAGGGCTCGATCGCGCTGGATTTTCTTCAAATGAAAAATCTATAATTAAAAAAGCCTTCAAAATTATTTTTAAATCGGGATTAATACTTAAAAATGCTATTAGTCAAATTCAGCAAGACCTTCCTCAAACCCCTTCTATTCAGACCATACTGGAATTTTTGGAGAAGTCCGAAAGAGGCATCTGCGGATAAACTATTTGCGTAAGTGATATAGATTCAAAATTTCTGGAGCAGCAAAATGAAAACACTGGGAATAATTGCCGGTAATGGACGCTTCCCAATTCTTGTGGCAAAGGAAGCCAAAAAAGAAGACTATCGCGTGGTCGTATGCGCTATTGAGCAAGAAGCCGAACCTTCGCTTGTCGATTTCTCAGATGCGTTCCGCTGGATGAAAATAGGAGAGATGAAACGACTCACTAATTTTTTTGCTGCGGAAGGAGTTCATGAAGCGGTTATGGCTGGCAAGGTTGAAAAAGTTAGACTTTTCAAAGAAAACGTTCGCCTTGATTTGGATATGATGGCGATACTTGTCAAGCTTAAAGACCACAAGGACGACTCTCTTCTTGGCGGCATCGCTGATTACCTATTTAAAAAAGGCGTAACGCTTCAAGATTCCACATTTCTTTTAAAACATTTGATGCCCGGCGCGGGAGTTTTGGGGAAGCGTTCGCCGTCAAAAGCAATACTTGAAAATATTAATTTTGGTTTTGAAATGGCAAAGAAAATCTCGGGAGCGGATATCGGGCAGACCGTTGTTGTAAAAAATAAAGTGGTGCTTGCTGTTGAGGCGATAGAGGGAACGGACGAAGCAATAAAGCGTGGTGCCGAACTTGGGCGGGGAAAGATAGTGGTTGTAAAAGTCGCAAAACCCAATCAGGATATGCGCTTTGATGTGCCAGCGGTCGGGCTTAAAACACTTGAAGGATTAATAGCGGCACGAGCTGAAGCGCTTGCGTTTGAAGCAAATAAAACACTTTTTATAGGGCAGGAAATTTTCGTAGAGAAAGCCAACCGTGCCGGCATCGTGCTTTACGGCATAGAAGAAAAGCTGACAGAAACAAAAATAAATGACTAGCGGAAAAACAAAAGTATCAAAGCCCGCCTCACGCGAAAGCAGAGAAATCGAAGCCATTTATGAAGTAACGCGTCAAATGAGCGCGCCGTTTTCTTTGGAAGATCGCCTCCGCAATGTTCTTAATTCTTTACATCAAAAAATGGGAATGCATCGTGGAACGCTCGCAATTCTTGACGCGGAAGGTGAAAATCTCACAATAGAAATTGCCCATAGCATAGATGATCAAGCGATTAAAAAAGGGCGAAATAAGGTTGGCGAGGGAATAACGAGAAAAGTCGTTGAGGCGGGAGAGCCGATAGTGGTTTCTAATATCGGTGAAGAACCGCTTTTTTTAGACATAACTGGGATACGGAAAGATTTTAAAAAAAATCGCATAGCGTTTATTTGCATTCCTATAAAAATTGACCAAAAAACAATAGGCGCGCTTAGTGTTGATAGGCTTTTTGAAGAAAATGTTTCGTTAGATGAGGATCTAAGACTTCTTACTATTATTAGTTTTGTTATCGCACAAGCCGTCGCGAACTTTCGTCTGAGAGAACAAGAAAAGGAAAAACTGCAGACAGAGAATATTCAGCTTAAGCGAGAACTAGCCAAAAAATTTCATCCGACAAATATTATTGGCGAAAGTAAACGGATGGAAGAAGTTTACGAAGCTATTGATATGGTGAGCCGCACGCGTTCGACAGTGCTTATTCGCGGGGAAACTGGAACGGGTAAAGAACTAGTAGCCCACGCAATTCATTACGGAAGTTTTAGATTTAAAGGACCGTTTGTAAAAGTGTCATGCGCGGCTCTTCCTGAAACTCTTCTTGAAAGTGAGCTGTTTGGCTATGAAAAAGGAGCGTTTACAGGAGCAGTGAATCAAAAGCCCGGTCGTTTTGAAATGGCGGATGGCGGGACGCTTTTTTTAGATGAAGTGGGCGATATATCCGCGGCAATGCAGATAAAACTTCTGCGTGCGTTGCAG
This sequence comes from uncultured bacterium, assembly GCA_964410905.1. Classification (GTDB taxonomy): domain Bacteria; phylum Omnitrophota; class Omnitrophia; order Omnitrophales; family Aquincolibacteriaceae; genus Aquincolibacterium. The sequence goes on from CAYPIR010000011.1 coordinate 48,041, forward strand.
GAACGCGAGTTTGAGAGAGTCGGCGGGACGCAAACCATATGCGTGGATGTTCGAGTGATTGCCGCGACAAATAAAGATTTGGAAAGAGCGGTTCGGGAGAATCAATTTAGAGAAGATCTTTATTATCGTTTGAATGTTGTTCCGATTTTTTTGCCGCCGCTTCGTGAACGCAGAGAAGATATTCCGCTTCTTGTTACGCATTTTTTAAAGAAAGCGGCAATTGAGAATGGGAAAAAAGTCCGCTACGTTTCGGACGATGCCATGAAGTATTTGATGGGATACGCGTGGCCGGGCAATATTCGTGAATTGATGAATGTTATTGAACGTGCGGTTTTGCTTTGCAAAACAGACACCATCGAACCAGATGTATTTCCCATACCCGGCAGAAAAAATCAACCGACTTCTATTTATATTAACTCTTTGCCTGAAAAAGTTGTTCTTGGGAAACCTTCCGCTTTGCTTTCTGAGGCTGTGGAAGAATTAGAGAGGAAAATGATACAAAACGCTTTGGAGAAAAATTCTGGGAATCAACGCAAAACGGCAAAAGAGTTAGGAATTACTGAAAGAGTTTTGGGATACAAAATAAGAGGCTACGGTCTTAAGTAATGTCTACAAAAATGTAGACACGGGCAATTTTTCTACAAAATTGTAGAATTTTGTTTTAGTATAGACGTAGATTGCGCATGCCGGTTAATTTAGACGGGTCTAGTTCTAAAGTTATCCTTGTGTATGTCTACTAATTAGTTGACATACACACGATCGACTTGCGTCGGTGGCCAATTCGCTGATACGAAACGGCGAGTTGCCTTTGTCATACTCGTCCGATACGCATTCTGGTATAGATTTTGCTTTTATTTATGTCTGACGAATGGATTTTATGCTTTTTAAGAGAAATAAAGACAATTTAAACTAAAGGGGGAAGGCAATGAGCTGTGATTGTAATAAGAAAATAGATGTGACAGAGATTTTTGGCTGTCATGTTTTTAACGATAGAACGATGCGCGAAAGGCTTCCAAAAGAAACCTACAAAGCGCTTAAGAAAACTATTCAACAAGGGCTTCCTCTTTCCGCTGAAGTCGCCAATGTTGTTGCTGACACTATGAAAGATTGGGCTATTGAACGCGGTGCGACACATTACACTCACTGGTTTCAACCTCTCACAAGTAAAACCGCGGAAAAGCATGATTCCTTTATTTCTCCCACCGATGAAGGCGGAGTTATTATGGAATTTTCCGGGAAACAATTGGCGCAGGGAGAGCCTGACGCGTCATCATTCCCCAGCGGCGGACTTCGCTCTATGTTTGAAGCTCGCGGCTATACCGCTTGGGACTGCACGTCTCCGGCATTCCTGAAAGAAGACGGTTCCGGCAATGTTACGCTCACTATTCCCACCGCATTTTGCTCATACACGGGCGAAGCGCTTGATAAAAAAACACCGCTTCTTCGCTCCATGGACGCGGTTTCCAAACAAGCGATGCGTGTTCTTCGCGCGCTCGGCAACAAAAGTGTCACGCGCGTAACATCTACGGTTGGTCCTGAACAAGAATATTTTTTAATCGATAAAAAGTATTACGAAAAACGGCTTGATCTTATCGTTGCCGGCAGAACGCTATTTGGCGCGCCGTCTCCAAAAGGTCAAGAGTTAGAAGATCAATATTTCGGAGCTATCAAAGATCGCATTTCCTCGTTTATGAAAGATCTTGATATAGAGCTCTGGAAGATGGGTATTTCTTCAAAGACAAAACATAACGAAGTCGCTCCCGCGCAATATGAAATGGCGCCCATTTTTTCGACTACAAACATCGCGGCAGATCATAACCAGCTTATTATGGAAACAATGCAAAAAGTTGCGCTTCGCCATGACCTTGTTTGTCTATTGCATGAGAAACCCTTCGCCGGCGTAAACGGTTCGGGGAAACACAACAACTGGTCGCTTTCAACTGATGATGGACAGAACCTTTTAGAGCCGGGCAAAACACCTTCCGATAATGGACAGTTTTTGGTTTTTGTGAGCGCTCTTATCGCGGCGGTTGATAAACACGCGGATAAACTTCGCGCAAGCTGCGGAAATCCGGGCAATGACCTTCGGCTTGGAGCAAACGAGGCGCCTCCCGCGATTATTTCCATTTTTATGGGGGAAGAATTGACGGATATTTTGGAAGGCATCGCGCAGGGTAAAAAAGTTTCTTCCAAAGGGCAGAGTTTCTTACAAGTCGGAGCTGACGCTCTTCCTCCGCTTCCTAAAGACAGCACTGACCGCAACCGCACATCGCCATTCGCGTTTACCGGCAACAAGTTTGAGTTTCGCATGGTTGGCTCTTCCGCTTCCATCTCAGGACCAAATGTTGTAATTAACACCATTGTCGCCGAAGCTCTCGACGAAATCGCCACGCGTCTTGAAAAAGCTGGAAAGTCGGGCTTGGACAAAGAAGCGACGGCTATTGTCCGCGACGCGATAAAAAAACACGGACGCGTGATTTTTAACGGGAACAATTATTCTGATGAATGGGTTGCGGAAGCCAAGAAACGTGGTCTCCCAAATATCAAGACGGGAGTTGAAGCGACTAAAGCGATGGCAACGCCTGAAGCGGAGAATCTTTTTAGCAAGTATAGAGTGCTAAGCTCTAAGGAACTTCATTCACGTAATGAAATTTACCTAGAGCATTATGTGAAGCACGTTAACATTGAGGCGCAAGCCGCGGTGCAAATGGTAAAGAGACTTTTTATTCCCGCGGGAATTAAATTCGCGACCAAGCTTGCAAAATCCATCGCGGCGTTCAAGGCGGTATCTGTTTCCGCGAGCGTTCAAAAGGATTTGCTTGCAACGGTGAACGAGCTTGTCTCATCCGCTGCGAATAATTTGGCGGTGCTTGAAGCGGCTATTAAAAAAGCGCACAAAATTGCTGATGTTGAAAAACGTGCTGAAGCGTTTCGCGATAAGGTTAATGTGGTGGTTTCTGAGCTGCGTAAGGATATTGACGCTCTTGAAGGCATAACGCCGGCAAATATTTGGCCGGTGCCTACATATGCCGATATGCTCTTTAAGTTATAAGATAAAACTTAGTATAAAGTAATTAGAGAGAATTAGCCTCGCATTCGGTTTTTGAATGCGGGGCTTTTTGTTTTTGTCGGAAATTTACTCTATAAATAAAAAACGTCATTAATTCCAAATCTTCACAGATTCTCATATGGCATTGTTTGTCATTAATGATGTTTATTTATACACAACGTCATTCTGAACCTGTGTGTAGCCGCCGCGACAATTGTTTCAGGAGCGATGGCAGAACGCACGAAATTTAGTGCGTATCTCATTTATACAATACTTATTAGCGCGATCACTTATTAGCGCGATCATTTATCCGGTGGCCGAGATTCTCGCGGACAATGTTGAAAAAATGGCAAGAATTGACTATAGAAGGCTTTTGGACGTATTCCGGGGGCTTAAGTCTCCGAAGTCATCAGAAAGCGGTAAAGTTTCTTGAAAAATGACCGAAACAGTGTAGTATTCACGCAGTTTTTTAAAACAAAAACAAGGGAGATTAGACGATGAAAACACTAGCGAAAGCAATAAGTGTTATTTGCCTCGGATTGTTTCTTGTTCCCGGCATCACACTTGCTGAAACCAGTGAGGTTGCAGATCTTAAAGCTCAAATCGACAAATTAACCCGCAAACTTGAGGCTATGGATTCCAAAGTTGCTTCGTTGCAAAAAACCGCTTCTGCGGCGCAAGCGACGTACATAACTCCGGATGGCGAACCAGCTTCTATCGTTTCAACCACTCTTGATGGTGTCCGTATTGGCGGTTATGTCGAAACGCAATACAATGAATATCTTGGCCAAACCGGCTCAACAGGCTCTTATGGAATGGGACGCAATGGGTTTGACACGGCAGATTCGTTTTCTCTCAATGCCGCCAAGATTTATTTAGAAAAACAAGCTAACCCGGACGGCGGAGCTGGTTTCCGTATTGATATGATTGCCGGCACAAACGCTCGTTTTTACAATGCAGAAGAGAACGACGTGAACAACAAAGGCGACACAGACTTTGCTTTTCAACAAGCATATGTTCAATACATCCAACCGCTTTGCGCTTTCAATGACAGCAAATGGCTTCCGCACTCAATCGAGTTTAAAGCCGGTCGTTTTTATTCTCTTGCTGGATTTGAGGTCTTAGATGGCCCAGACAACTGGAATATCAGCCGCAACATCATTTTCGGTTATATCCCTGTCGCGCATACTGGTGTTCGCGCAACGTATTCGTTGTTCAATGATTTCTTAACCGTTACGCATGGCGTGAATAATGGTTGGAATATCAATGTTGACAACAATCGTTTCAAGACAATTGAAAACGCAGTCAGTTTCAAGCCGACCAAAAACACAACATGGACAACAGCTACTTATTTTGGGCCTGAAACTGCAGGTAAGGATGACAATAAACGTTTCCTTATCACGAATGTTTATCAATGGGATGTTACTGAGAAATTGTCCTTAGTCGGAGAATTTGATATTGGCAACCAAAACTATAATCGCTATGGTGTCGCTGGTGAAACTGACACACGCCACAGCGCTCAATGGTATAGTGTTGTTGGTGCTGCGCGTTATCAAATTAATGACAAATGGGCAGCTGCCTATCGTGCTGAACTTTTCAACGATAGTGATCATTATATGGCAACTCAAGCTGGAGATGCTCGCCGTATTATTTCTAACACGGCAACAATCGAATATAAGCCATATGAGAACGTTATCGCACGTGCGGAATATCGTCTTGATCACGCAACAAATAAAGACTTGGAAGGCAAGAGAAATCAGAGCACAATCGCAGGACAACTTATTTATCTCTTCTAATAAGTTTCTTGCTTTTTAGTTTCACAAAAAATCCCGTTTGGGCTAGCGCTCAAGCGGGATTTTTGTTTTACTGCCAATGGGTTCCCGCCAAAAGCATTCGAGAATTGTAAAAGTCAGTAATTTTGCAGACAGACTTGTTGAGGGTTTTTTGTTTTTTTATTATCGCTGGCGAAAGCGAGACAATCTAGTCATTCTGCGCAAATCGTAGCGTAGTTGCAGAATCCAGAGGAAATTAGCCTTTGGTTGCATTTGTAGAGCAACCACCCGATACGCACGATTAAAGAAATCGTGTCGGATCTTGTAGATCCTGCGACGTTAAAAAGCAACCCGCAGGATGATCGAGTATCAAAATCTGTCTACGAGTTATTTGGCATGTACAAGAAGGGCAAAGCTTAGTCTACTAATAATCGATAAAAATCTATTTTGGGCAGATTATTAGTAAATAATCAATTAAAAATTATATTTTTTTCATTTCGCGAGCGATAAATTTAAACATTATTTTTAATGAACCCGTTTCGCGAGAGGAGAAAAATATGAAAAAAACATTTTTATTTATAAGGTTAATAGCCGGACTTACCGCTCTAATTTTCTCTTCTGAACAAATAATTTTGGCAAACGGTTCGCTGCCGTCTTCCGTTTATACTATTTCTAGCAAATCTCCTACTGTTGATTCGACACAAGAGTTGTCTGCAACATTTAACTCGCAAATAAATGACGCAACGACAGATTTTTTTGTGACACAAAACTCTCCATTATCAATGTCCGACACTCCGCAAAATGTTTATGGTGAAAACGGAGAGCTGCGGACAGAATCTTTAATCAACAGCAAAACAATACACCACGTTTATCAAGGCGAGTCCATTCAAAACGCAATAGAAGGAGCGAAGGCGGGAGATACGATTTTTATTCACGTCGGAATTTACAAAGAGAACTTAGAACTCAAAAATGGAGTTTCAATAAAAGGAGAAGATGCAAACGCGACAATCTTGAACGGTGAAAACAAAACAGGAACACAAATTATACGCGCGCTTGGCAACAATAGAATTGAAGACATAACCGTTACGGGCGGAGGCGCGTATTCTGGAACGCCTTCAAGCGCTATCAAAGTGGATGGCGACAAGGTTCAAATACGAAACAGCATTTTTTCTGACAATAAAGATTACGGGATTTTTGCGGCCTTTGATGGCCACCTGTTAATAGAAGGAAATATTTTTATAAATACACATATTGGAGTGCAGCTCCCAAAAGATAAAACACAAATCCGTTATAACACTTTTTACGAATGCGATATCGGCGTAAATGTTTTAAACGGGACAACGCCCGAGATTGCGAACAATATTTTTTATGGCAGCAAGAATTCGTCAATTTATGAATTTAATTGGGCAAGTTACGCAAAAGGCGAGGCGAGCCGCGGATTTTTAACGGCAATAAATAATACTTTTTGGGCTAACAAAGAAAAACCGAGCGCTTACGGCAGCGCGATGCCTTTTATGGTTGAGCAACAGGCTGAAGGAAATATAAAAGAAAACCCGCAATTTTTTGATGCCAGCAACGGAGACTTTAGAAATTTGGAGAGAGAGCGTGGAGCGATTTTGCCGGAAGCGTTAAAAAGGGCGCTTACTCGCGCGAGTTTGTTTTCTTATGAGGTGAAGATAGAAAATATTTTGGATGAAGGCGCTGTAACCGGATACAAAACGCTTTATAACGACGGCTCGATAGAGAAGTTTTACAATGACGGACGAGACATTTTGGATACTACGCCGCCGGAGATAAATATAGCCGATGAAATTTGGACGAATCAAACGAGCGGGGAAATTACATATGAAGTTGATGGCGTTTTGCGAACTCTGGCATTTGAATTTTTTGGGGAGACGGCAAGCATTACTATAGAAGAAACGGATATTTTGGGAAATAAAGCGGCTAAGACGATTTTGCTAAAACAAGATTTGATTTTGCCTACGGGAACATTACAGATTGAAAATTTTGTCGGGAAAGCAAATACGCGAGAAGCAGTTATTACAGTCAACGCTCAAGACAACGCGGCGCTTAAAGATTTAAGGTTTTCGGCAGACGGAGGAATAACTTGGACGGAATGGACAAGCTGCGGAGTAAAAAAAGGTTTGGATATAAATATAGATACGACAGAAATTTTATGTCAGCTGCGAGATCGCGCGGGGAATATAACAACTCTTAGCGCTAACATTCTGAAAGGCGATTTTGCATCGACAATCAATTTTATTTCGTCAAATATAACGAATGATGAAAACTATATTTTGCGTTACACAATAGACGGCGAACTTCACGAAGAACATTGGAAATTGAACAGCGGAGAAAATCGTTTAATTGTTTCTATCGCGCAAGGCGGCTTGGCTGAATATGCCGATTTTGTTGTAACACTCAATGCACCAAGCGATTCGTTTAAAGATATACCGCAACCGCTCGGAACAATTCCTAACGACTTAATTTCATACACCGCCGAAGACGGCTCGCTTGTCAGTTACTCGCAAGGGAAACTTTTTTCTATAGAAATGACGGGTGATTATTGCTTTTATTCGCCGGAGTTTGATGATGACGGAGAACTTGTAAATGGAATAGTTGAATTCGCGAACGGCAGCAGGATTTGTTATGAAAATGGGAATGTTATAAGACGTATTGATTCCGATGGCGCGAAGTCCATTTATGACGGCGATAATCATATTGTCAAAAAAATATCTGAAAACGGCGAAGAAGTTTCTTTTGCGTATAGATTTGACGAGGCGGAAAATGTGTCGGGAATTTTATCTACGAGTAATGGAGCGAGTAATTTTTATGACGAAAATGGTGAAGCAGTTTGGATAAAAAGGGCGGATAACTCCGAGTGGTTTTATCAAAACGGGCGACCGTATATTTATCAAGATTCATTCGGAAATAAATATAAATATGAAACGGCGGTTAGCAGAGACGGAATGGACATAACAGGATTTAAAACAAGTCTTACTTATGTTTTGCCGAGCGGACAAGAAACTTGGATTTTGTATTCTGATGTCGCGGCAAGTTATGACGAATTTGCCGAGATAAAAAATGTTTTTAACGCCGGGCTTCCTAAGGAAATAACTTATGAGTCCGGTGGCGAAGTAAAAGAAATCGTCTCAACTTCCGGAGCTTTGGTCAATCTTGAAAATGGAATGCTTACTGGTGTTGATGCCGGAGGAAACCAAACTTATACATTTGACGTTGACCGCTTGGGAAATAATGAAAACTATTTTGTAGTAACGCAAGACGGCGGAGATTTTTCTCAAAAATTTAATGAGAGAGGTGAATTGATAGAAATACAAATGGCGGGCGGAGAGTCTCTGAAAATTAAGGAATTAAAACTTGACCAAATAATTTTTGAGAATGGGGAATTTTTAAGCGACCTCACGCGGGATGAAAATAACCTTATCGGATTTGTTTACAATCATTTAGACGGAAGCCGTGATTTTTATCAAGACGGGAAAATAATTAAGCGTGAAGATGCGGACGGTGTTATAACGCGATATGTGTCAGATGCTGCGGCGGCGTTTCCTGAAAGCGTTCTGCTTCCGGACGGCAGAGAATATATTTTAAGCGAGACTATAAATTTAAACGGTGAAATTGAACGGCTTATGACGCTTGCGTCTGTTTCGCTTGCGGGAGGTGAACAACTGCAATTCCAAAACGGGAACGCGGCTTGGCTTTCCGCTGTAAAAATAATTTCTTTGAATCCGCAAGATATTCCAAGTCTTTTGGACAATCAATTCTTTGTCCCTTCAATCAAACTTACAAAAGCTGAACTAAAAAATTTAACAGTTGATGAAAATGGGGATATTTTTTCCGGCGAAATTTTATTTAGCGACGGGACGCAGTTTTTTATTGAGGAAGGAAAAATTATAAAACAAGCAACGGCGGACGGACATTTAATAGAGCTTGAAAACACCGCTTTAGAAAATACTCAGCAACAAAAAGAAATATTGGCTGAACCGCTTACGGCGAAAGAATTAGAGTTTCGCAATCAAATTATTGACGCGCAGCTTGATTATTTTACAGACGGAATTGGAATAGACGCGGCAACGGGTTTGCCGGTCGATTCTTTCGCGATTTCTGCAGGTGAACAGTCGACTTATTCACAATCCACGCTCGTTGGGTTTTGGGCAGAAATACTCGCGGCAATCGCCAGAGGAGATTTTCCCACTCAAAAATTATCTCAAGACGAGGCTTTTTCAAAACTAAATCAATTGCTTCAAACTTACAAGGAAGCGCAGCGGGACGCGGGCTGGAAAGGAATATTGTCGTTTTTTTCTCGCGGGACAGCCACGAAAGAAATTTTGGATGAAGAAACCAATGAGCCGACAGGCGAAATTATTACGACTTATTATTGGAAAAATGAATTTGATCAAGCAGGGCTTGGAGACGCGCTTAATCTCGCGATGAGTCTCGCGAGCGTTATTGGCGCGTTCGGAAATTTTGATGTCGCGCCGGAGTTTAATAATCAAAAAGATCAGATTTTATCAACCGCACGCGAAATTTTGTTGGCGCAGGAAGAAGGCTTCTCGGCATTTTACGATGCGGAAAACGACAGATTCTATGGTTCCGTAAAGCTCAATCAAGCGACAGGGAAGTGGGAATTTGAAAATTATGTGATGGACAGAGTTTTCAATGAGTTTAGATCGGGGCTTATTTATCTTGCCACGAAATATCCACAATACGCTAGCTCCGTTAAAAAATTAGAAGTGGCGCGGAGTGAATATGAACTTCAAAACGGAGAAAAAATTAATATTGCTCTTACCTATGACGGCGGTGCGTTTCAGATGTTTTGGCCGCTCATTCACGTGGATGAAACAAAATATCCTCAATTTGATGTCGCGATAAAAAACTTTTTATACGCGCAAGCAGACTTTGCCGCCCACGAAAACATCGCGGGTCTTTTATCCGCCGGAGCAAATGCTCTTTCCGAATATGAAAGTAAATCAGGGGTTCAAAATACGGCTGAAACCGATGAACGGCTTTTTTCGGATGCCGGTTCGCTTTACGGAACCGCGGCTGCGTTCGGCGCGGCTCCGCATTACACGCTTCAATTCCTTAAAAATCTCATAGAGCAATTTCCAGAAATAATGACTTCAGCCGGCTTTGTGGATTCAATCGGGTTTAAAACCGTATTAAACGAAGATGAACAAACCGGCGAAATTTTTGAGACAACAGAGACGGTGTTTTCTGATAGCTTTTTCGGAGTAAACCAAGCCGCATTTTTGCTTTCACTTTTAAAAATAGGGCAAACATATTTTAGTAATTATTTGAAAAATGAAGGATTGGAAACGGAGTTTGATACTTTGTATCAATCTTTCAAATGGGATCTGTCGCCGGTTACTGAAAGCAATTCTACGCCGCCTTTTGGCACGGAGCCGGCAGATTTGCTTTATCAAGGCGATAGCGAATTTCCGGACGGCAAATTATCGGGGTTAGTTAAACAGCCTTCTTTTATCGCTTCTATTCAAGACACTGATCTTGGTAAAGGGAAAGTCTATAACTATTTAACGAATGACGGAAGTTTTCATCACTCGGAAATAGAGTTTGGCTCCGACAAAAACATTCTAAAAATGAATTTACAAGAATATTTTTTATCACCGTCGCATTCCGGAGTTGCTACATCCATTTTGGACGGGATAGATTTGAATATACTTGATTCATCTATACAAAAAGGAGTTTTTTATACGCCGGGAAATGGCGCCGCCGGACTTGTTGTGGCAAACGATTCAAAAATCGGAGCGGTAACCAGAATGCCTTTCGATTTTAAAAATGTGGAATATCCCGTCGGCATTTGGGCGAATTTTAATGAACGGGATTTTTCCGGTTATGACTTTTTCTCCGTCCCTGTCCGAGTTGATTCCGCGAATGCCGGAAAAGTTAGATTGAAATTCGAGTTCAAAGGAATGGGCGAAATTTTTATCTCGGATTTTCTCGATACCGATTGGAATTATTTATCACTGCCTATTCCAAAATCCTTTAGCAATTTATCGCAGCTTGCGATTTCTATTCAAACGCTTGATGGGGAAGCCGCTTCCGGCGATGTGCTTTTAGGCCCAATATCTGCAATAAAAATTAGAACATCTAACGATATTAATTGGCAAGTGCTTTTGGGGAAAACTGAATCAGAAATTAAAAATCTTGTATTGCGGGCACTCGTAGAAAATAAAGAACCTGAAACGCAAATAGAGGCGCGTGATATTTTGCGTAATTTTTCTTTGGACGATAACGGAAGAGTTGTAAACGGTATTTTGGAACTTGCGACGGGCGATAAACAGTATTTTCAAAACGGGCGACTCGTGAAATGGATTTTTGCAGATGGGAAAACGATCCTTTTTGAAAATGGGCTTGCAAGTTTTATATTGGATTTGTCGCGCGGCAAGCTTGAGACGGGCAGGTTTTATTACGAGAGAAATTTCAAAGGAGATATACAGTCTTTTGTTTTGCGCGACAATGATTCTGAACGCGTATTTTCTTTGTCGGGAGAAATGGTTTCTTATTTTAGAGAAGGAGTCCGCGCGTTTTATGAAAACGGAGAGATGAAATTCATAAAAACTTCCACGGCGGAATTGAACGATTTAGAGTTTTCTTCTGAAGGAGAACTTTTGAGCGCTCGCGTTACGCTTTCTGACGGACGCGAATTCGATTTGGATAAGGAGGGAGTTCAAACTCTTTATCTTGATAACGGGGCGACGGTTTTTGTTAAAGACGGAAGGACCATAGCGATTGAAACACCACAAAATGGCAGAATTAATCTTACGTATAGGCTGGACGCGCTTGGGCGAATGTTCGGCGTTGATGTTTCGTTTTTTGAAACAGTTCAAGGTGAAGAAATTTTGAGAGAAATGGATTTGTTTGATTATCTTAATTTGGCGGGAAGAGAAATCGAACGAAACATAATTTTTGACGAAGCGGTTTGCGTTTTGGATTCTGCCATTGCCGGAGGTTTTAGCGTTGGTCAGCTTAAGCAAGGAGAAATTACCACGGCCGTGAAAAATTCTAGCTCAAATGAAGTTGCTTACACTTATAGGTACGCGGAGGCAAGCGGAACAACCTTGGGAGCGGTTGTTAAGCCTACCAGAGAAAATACTCGTTTTGAAGATTATGATTTTTTCACATTAAACGTTAGAGAAAATCCAAATTTTTTAGGTGCGGATAACTTTTACCTAAAACTTAAAACCACGAATATGCAGACGCGGTTTTCTGGAGATATTCAGGGCGTTAGTGTTGATGAAAAACTTTTTGGATTTTCTTTGCAAGGGATAACGGGCGATTTTGGAGAAATGACATTAGAAGTCATACGCGATGAAAACTTTATTGGACAAACGCAAGGCGTTTATTTAAACGATATTAAGTTTCTTAATTTGAGGAAATTTGATGAAATTCTCGAAATGCAAATTGGGGCGGACGCGGAAATTTTTCAAAGGCTTAAAACGAAAGGAGATAAACTTGTTTTCATAGGAGAAAAAATAGCGGCGTATTCGCCATTTGTGCTTGATGGTGCGGTTGAGTTTTTAAATATGCCGACTCAAATGACTTACAAAGGAACGAAAGCGGATTTGGGACGCGTGGAAGCGTTTGAGCGTTTCGATGGAAGCAGAGTAGAGCTAAATGAACAAAATGAAGTTTCCCGCGTAATTCTCTCGGATGGAAGCGTTCATGAATTTGAAGTGTCGGGAAATTTTACCGTAGGACATATTTCCGGCATTGACCAAGCGGCCGGTACAACTAATGAACTTAGCTATAGATACGGAATGCTAAAAAAAATTATTAGCGCGGACGGGAGGGAAATTAATTTGTCGTATGAATACGACTCGGACGGAAAAAAGATAACAGTTTTTACGGACGCGGCGAGCGGCGAGGAGCAAAAGTTTAAAGACGGAAAAATCATATCAACCGATGCCTCAACGGATTTGAAAACGCAATATGAGTATGTTAACGGAGTTTTGAGCGGCGCGCGGCTTACTTATAACGGAAGAACGCTTAGTGAGACTCAATATGAATTTGCCGGTGATGAAACGCGGATTACGGACGAAGAAGGAACAATATGGTTTTATGACGCGGCGGGAGAACTCACAAAACATATTACGACAGGCGGGTTTTTGTATGAATATTCTGGGCATACGCAAGAAGCCGAAGACGGCGGTGAAATCTCTGATGACTATAAGAAGGAACTTTATGAGAGTGAAAATCTTCGGGAAGTTAGGCTTAACGGATATGAAGCAAAAGACGGTTCGTGGATTAAATATGATTTTTCAAATGGCGCGGAAATACGTCTCGCTTCAGGCATTCAAGCGTTCAATGTGGAATTTGACAGTGAACAAAAAATGAAAAGCGGTCAGCTGCTTTTCCCCGATGAAATGATTCTTGAAATAGAAAATTATGTTCCTGTCCGCGGCAGACTCCCAAGCGGAGAGATTTTTGATTGTGAAATTCCGCTGGGTGAGTCGTATGAATTAATTCAAGACGAGAAGGGAAACTATGATGGATTTTCTATCGCCCAAGACGGCATTAAATGGACTTATAACGCATTTGGAGAATTGATTAAGACGGAATCTGAAGACGGCGAGACTAATACTTTTACTTATGTCCGAAACGCCTCAGGCGAAATTACGGATGTTATTAGGAAAGAACGCAAGCAAGCGGACTTTAACGGCGTGCCGTTTCCTAAGGAAATAATTTTAGAAACGACCGGCGGGCAGAGGCTTTTTGACACGGGTGAATTGGCGGCATCGCACGATGGAGATGGTTTTTTAGCCGCGATTTATAAGGAAGCGACAAATCAATGGGAAGTTTATACGGGAACATTTAACTCTGAGGCGAACCGCGCTGGACTTAATTATTTTTTATCAAGCATAAAGACGGGCGAGTATTTTGTAATGGCGGTGTCTGACCCGAATTTTTATAAGGCAGATGAGGAGACAAAAAGTTTACTGGAGGGTTTGGGCGCGGGAAATGTCCGCGAAATCGCTTCGCAAAATATGTCTTGGAGTTTTATAGGCAACGAAAGTTTGTCTATTGGTGAAGGCATAGAATCCGTAAAAAAACTTTCTAGCACTTACGAAACCACGGTTACTGAGAAAATCATAACTAGCCAAAAGTTTTTGTTTTATAAAAAAACTACATATAAATATGTAACTTACACAAAGCAAGTTCCCGCTGAATTTCTTGAAGCGGATGAATTGTCCACGATTACCGAAAGTATTCACGAGGAATTAATAGATGTGGAAGCAAAATCCAGTTGGGAAGGCGGACAAATGTTTTTAAATATGCTTTCCGCGGTTCATCGAGCCTATTCCGATTTTCTTATTCAAAGCGAAAGTTTAAAGATAGCAAGCGACTTGCAAATTCTTGTTGTTTATAACGAAAAAAATGAAATGGTTTTTTCCCGCCGCATGGACGGGATAAGTTCTTTTTATGAAAATGGAAATGTCCGCGAAACTTTTTCCGCAGAAGGCGAGCTTTTAAGCGTTCACGAATATGAACAAAACTCGGACGGCGAATGGATTGTGAGCAAAATTACGCTTGTAAAAGTCAGACAAGATTTTGAAGAAGAGTCCGCGAGACTTCTCAATCAAATAGAACAGGCAAAATATGACGCGCTTCTTCAACTGGTTTGGCAGGACGATGTCGCCAGACTTGAAATAAATGAAAATGTTACGGCGGGGCTTGCGGCGTATGACGCGCATATCGCGTATTTAAACAGTCAACTATTTAGAACGGTAAAACAATGCAAAAAAATAGTTTTTGTTACGCATTGTGAAAAGCATACCTATGAAGTCCCAGGCGTTCGAGAAATGATTTATACCGCGCAAAACGAACGAAGAAATTTGCTCGTAACGGGCGAGGAAGAACTCGCGAAAATTCCCGGCGCGATTGCTGACAAAAAAATAGAAATTGAGCAGGCAACGCTTGAGAAAATCACGGAGCTTGAGACGCAAAAACAAGAATTTCTTTTAGATATTTTGCGCAAGGAAATGGAACCCGTAATCACGGATATTTATCGCCGCGTTTTAGGACGCGATGTTTCTAAAGAAGAATTTGAAGAATGGATTTTGCGTTATAAAGAAACGGGGGCAGTAAATGTGGAGGAAGTTTATCAAACTCTGAATGATTCTGATGAAAAGATAGTTAAGCAAAATCAAAAAAATATGATTATCCGCTCGGTCCGTGATTTCTTGGAAGATTATCTCGAGGCTGACGCGGCGGAACGTGAAACTCTTTTGGAAGAATTGAATCTTACAAAAGATGAGACGGTTGCGCTTGATAGCGAAGAAGTAGATTTGATTTTGGGATGGCTTAATACGCGTGATTTGCACTTTGGACAATCGGCGTTTTTATCATTACAGGAAATGCTGGCCTCGGAAGGTGTGGAAACATCGCTTGAAACGCTTGGAATACAGACAATCCTTATTGATATTTTGACAGGCGTTATTCACAGATTTTCCGCGGGCGAGCTTGTCATTTCAATGTTCGCGCTTGAGCGGACCGCGCAAATTTACGCTAAACAATTCGCTGTCGTCCGCTATGACTTTCAAGACCTTTTGGATTTGTATAAAGAAGCTTGTCCGGATCAAGAAACGGAATGCGGATTTCGTGTTATCGCCCATATTGCCGGCGATCACTTTGTTGTGATTAAACGCGTAACGGAAACCGAAGTTGTAATGGTTGAAACAAACAAGGGCGAGGACGGAGAAGTGTCTATCGCGCGACGTGATGAGTTTATGAAACGCTGGTTAGACGGCGAAGGCTCGGGACATTTGCTTGTGTCCGATTCAAAGGCCGTTCAGACAAAAAAATTAACAAATGAGCAATCAAGAAAAATACGCGGAGCGTTTTTCCCTCTTATTATTGTATGGGCGTTTTGGGCATCGGTAGCGCTTAGCGTCGCGAGCGTGATTGTCGCGCCATTTAGTCCAACGTTTGGAAAAATATTAGGTTATGCCGCGCTTGTCGCAAGCGTTATCAGCATTGTTGCAAGCGTGGGGAATTTTATAGTTCAAGGCGTAAAATCAATATTTACTCAAATCGCGGCTAACGGAATCATTTCTACCCTTAAGGCTGGGATTTCGCAAATAGGAGGCATTATTGTTTCAGGCGTTAAAGCGGTCGGGCGATTTTTTTCTAACGCGTGGACATTTACAAAAGATGCTTTTACGGGCGGACTTAAGGCTCTCGGCTCCGGGTTAATGAAAATCAAAAATTATGCGGCGGCAAATGTAGGAGGACTTGCCACCAAAGAAGGCTTGTTGAAGGCAATATCCAATAATTTAGTTTTGGCGTCAATCAATTGGAATGTTTCAAACGGCTTAGAGATTTTAGGCTTAGATTCACGACTGACTAGAATTATTTCTAGCGCTGTCGGCGCTGCTTATGGCGGCGCTATGGGAGTTGGCTTAAGCGTAAATACGACGCAAGAGGCGATGGCGGAATTTTGGAAGTCGGGCATATCGGCGTTCGCGCTGCAGGGCGTAAACGAAATCTCGCGGCATTTAGATTTGCCGCCTCCGCTTCTGTCTATAGTAGAAACCGTGGGCAGTGTCACGTTGGAATTTTTTAACACGGAATTAACTTTAGACGAAGGCTTTAAAAAAATATTACCAGACGTCGTGAATGGTGCAACCGCCTGGGGCATAGACTTCTTAGGAGAATCTCTCGAACTTGATTCTCGCATTACAAAACTTCTTGGGCTTTCTGTTACATCGCTTGCAGGCGGGCTTGTGGCGGATTATCTAAATCCGAAACGGGATATATCGTTTGACTTAGATTCGATTTGGGAGCGCGTAAAAGACGCATTTCTTTCAAAAGAAAGTCTCGGCGGGACGCTTTCCATCTCGGCTGAAGTCGTTATTGATAAATTTGAGCTTGATGAGTCTTTGTGGAAGTCGGGAGTTGCCCGCATTGTGGCGGGAATGTTTAATGATTTTTTAAGCGATACGCCGGCGAAATTTGACTTTATAAAAAGCATTGGCAAATCTGTGGACGAATCCATTGATGACTTTTTGAACAAAGACAACCTGGTCAATCTTTTAGAAGCAATAGATAAATTGGGATTTTCCGAGGGAATAGAAAAATACGCGACATTTCTATTTACACAAGGAGCTTTGCAGGAAATGACCAAGGGCGGTGAAACTATAGCGTATTTAATTGAGCATGGAATTTTCCGCAACGCGAGTTTCTGGATTGACGGCAAATTGAAAAATGTGTTGATGGTGGAAGCTAATGGAAAAACTGTAATGATTACTTATGAAGCTCATGGAGATAAAAAAACCATAACGGGAATTTATGAAGAAAATGAAGACGGTTCGTATCAGTATGTTTCTTGGGAAGTAGATGAAAATGGAGAAATTACGAATATTAAGGTCATTAAAAAGGACAGTTCCGGCGGAATAAAAACCGAAGAAGATTTAAAAACAGGAAATTTCAAAATTACTTTCGAGGATTTTAACGGTAATGAATATGGCGAAATTTTCTATGATAAAGAATCGGGCAAAATTGGATTTTCAAATCAGGACGCGGGAATTACTTCGAGTCTTAACGCCGGCGGGAAAATCGAAATCGATTTTGCTATTCTGCCGGACATGGAGGACATAAAAGGATTTCTTGAAAACTACAATCAAAATATGACCAAAGATTCCGCCGCTCAAATTGTGGCATTTTCTGTCGGGCAAGGATTTTGGAATTCGCTTGGAAGTTATGACCAAGTTTCGGATTTGATGTCGCATTTTAGGCAAGCGGTTAAAGAAGATAAAATAAAATTTGGGGCGGCGGGAATTGTTTTGTTTGATGAAAATGGAAATATCGCTTATGACAAAAACGGTGAAGTTTTGACTACGGCCGCGCTTCCTGTAACGCTTTATGAGGAGACAACTCTTTTCGGGAATTCTATAAGATGGATCGCGGAAACTTTCTTTGGTTATGACGCGATGAGCGATGAGGTTAAAAGAGAATGCCAAAGATATCTTGATTTAATAAAATTGAACCAAGAAAACTATGGCTTAACAAATGATATTGAACTCGTGCATTTTTCGCATTCGGGGAATTTTATGCCGATGATTAAGGCGCTTGAGAACATGGAAGAAAAGTATCAAAAGCAAATAACGGCATTGGTGGTTTACGAAGGTCCTTATGTCGGCGATGGAATTATTGATGACCCGTATCTCGAAACGCTTATCCGCATCAGAGGAAACAAGGATGGGGTGGATGTCCCATTTATTGACCATAAAATTTTTAGCAAAACAGACGAATACGGCAACATTGTTGCGATTGAGAATCAATATCAAATAGAAATTTTAGGCGCCGGACATAACGATTACAGTTATCAGGGCGCGAACGCGTACGCGACAGAGAGCGAGCGGCAAATTGCCGAAAACACAAGTTTGTTCATTCGAGATTTGAATCTGGCTGTTGAAAACAAAACAGTTGTCGATTTTCTGGCTCAGGTAACAACGGGAATAGTCGTTAAAAATGATGTCGTCTATGTCAACCCGCTGGAATATGTTTCAGCGAACGCGAGGTAAAAATGAAAAAATCATGTGTGTTTTTTATGTTTTTGATAATTGCTTTTTCCGGCTGCATAACAGTTCAGCCCGCGGCGACAACATTAGACTCTTTTGTCGCGATAATGATTCCCGAGTCAAGCAAGCGAGTTTTGCTGGTTTTAAACGAAGAGTACAGAACTTATGAAGAAAAATTTGTGCCCAATTATGGTAAAGCAAATTGGATCCCAAGAACTATTAAACTTGGGAAATCGGCGACTAATATGGCGGAAGAATGTTTTAGAAAGGCGTATGGGAAGAATGTGGAAATCACGCACGATAAACCGCTGTTTTTAGAACCTGCCAAATGGGATTTTGTGATTATTCCCAAAATAGAAGGTTTTTCAATATCGGCGCAGCCGCTCCGTCAGGATTTTTAT
>CAYPIR010000012.1:0-48938 GCA_964410905.1 uncultured bacterium
GTCTACCCGCTTTCCAGGCGAGCGCACTAGACCAGGCTATGCGACCTCTCCATAATTCTTGAGGATATTGCTGCTGAAGCAAAGTTTACGGTTTTTGTTTGCGCGTAGCTAAGAAACCGTTTTATAGATATTTTTTTAACTTCTCAGGAAATTCTATTTTCCCGTCTTGAGTTTGAAAATTCTCTAAAAGGCAAAGGACAATACGGGCAAGAGCAACTCCTGAACCGTTTAGCGTATGAACAAATTCTGTTTTCTTTGTTGCCGCGTTGCGATAGCGAATATTCATTCTTCGCGCTTGAAAATCTCCAAAAAGACTGCAGCTTGAAACTTCAAACCATTTTTTTGTAGCAGGCGCCCAAACTTCAAGGTCATAACATTTCGCGGCGGCAAAGCTCATATCCCCGCTTCCAAGCAACACAACTCGGTATGGCAATTCCAGCGCTTGCAAAACATCCTCGGCATCGCGGACAAGCGTTTCCAGTTCTTCCAAAGAACTTTCGGGACGGACAAACTTCACCATTTCAACTTTATCAAACTGATGGACGCGAGAAAGCCCGCGCGTGTCTTTGCCATAAGAACCAGCCTCTTTACGAAAGCATGGCGTATAACCTGTGTATTTTATCGGAAGCGTTTTCTCGTCTATTATTTCATCGCGCAAAAGATTTGTAATCGGGACTTCGGCGGTAGGTATCAAAAAGAATGACCCTTTTTCCTCGCCTTCGCCTGCCGCAAGAGCATACATATCTTCTTCTAACTTTGGAATTTGTCCTGTTCCGCGCATAGACGCACGATTTACAACCGTTGGCGCCCAAACCTCCGTATATCCGTGCGATTTGGTATGCAAATCAAGCATCAAATTAATAAGCGCGCGTTCAAGCCTCGCTCCAAGCCCAAAATAAACCGGAAATCCCGCTCCTGTTATTTTGCTTCCCTTGTCCATTGAAAAAAGATTTTGCTCTTCCGCGATGGATAAATGATCTTTGATAGGATACGAAAAAGTCTTTGGCTCGCCCCACGATCGGATGACTTTATTCCCTTCCGCGCCTTTGGCAACGGGGACATCTTTATGAGGTAAATTTGGGATTGATAATGCTATTTTATCTATTTTTCCAGAAAAATCACCCACCTGAGCATCCAAATCGGCTATTTTTTGGGAAACGCCTTTCATTTCGGTTATGATTTCATCCGCGGGCAAACCTTGCTTTTTTAGCTTCGCGACTTCTTCGCTGACTGAGTTGCGGCGAGCCTTGAGGTCTTCAACTTCTTTTAGAAGCGAGCGTTTTTGAAAATCCAAATCTAAAATCTCTTGAATATCTATAGAAACATTTTTGGCTTCAATGCCCGCGCGAACAGCATCAGGATTTTCTCGAATAAATTTTATGTCTAGCATTTATTTACTCTTCGTCCTTTTTGCCTTTTCCGTCAAGAAGTTCCAGTTGAGCAATGTTCTCATTTTCTTCTTTATCGCCGTCGACTCTTGTGGCAGAAGCTATTTTGTCTTTATCGTGAATTCTCATTACGCGAACGCCCACGGCGTTTCTTCCCGATGTGCGAATTTGGCTCACAGGACATCTGACAACCATCGCGCCCGCCGTTACGATAATAATTTCGTCTTCTTCCTTGACCGTTAAAACATTCACAACTTTTCCGTTTTTCTCGGAAACTTTGACATTGATAATCCCCTTACCGCCTCGAGATTGCAAACGATATTCTGAAAACCGCGATTTTTTCCCAAAACCGTTCTCCGTTATCGTAAGCGCTGTTTCCTCAGGCTTCACAATGTCGGCGGCAACAACCTCATCGCCTTTCGCGAGATTGATTCCGCGAACGCCGCTTGCGCTGCGCCCAAGTTCGCGGGCATCGGTTTCGCTAAAGCGAATCGCTTTGCCGTTTCTTGTGGCAATAAAAATCTCATCTTTGCCCGATGTGATTTTACACGCGACAAGTTCATCTTTGTCGCGAAGCCCGATTGCCGTTACACCGTTTGAGCGCGGCCGGGAATATTCTATTAAATTGGTTTTTTTGATTACGCCTTTTGCCGTAACCATTAAAACAAATCTCTTATCATCAAACTCTTTTACCTGTAAATAGCCCGATATTGTTTCGTTTGGACCAAGCGACAAAAGATTCACTATAGCTTTTCCTTTGGCTTGACGCGACGCTTGCGGAATATCATAAGCCTTTCGCCAATAGACGCGCCCAAGATTCGTGAAAAATAAAATATAATCGTGCGTCGACGCCATAAACAGATGCTCGATAAAATCTTCTTCGTCTCTGCTGCCGCCGCCGGAAACGCCCATTCCTCCGCGATGCTGCTTGCGATAACTATTTACTGGGATTCTCTTAATATATCCCGCGTGCGAAATTGTGATAAGCACATCTTCTTGCGCTATCAAATCCTCAATATCGATGTCTCCTTCCGCTGCAACAATTTGCGTCCGTCTTTCGTCTCCGTATTTCTTCAATATTTCTTGCGTTTCGTCTTTGATAATTTCTAAGACTTTTTTATGACTCTTTAAAACCGATTTGTAATATTCGATTTTTTTCAAGAGCTCGCAATATTCTTCATCTATTTTCTCCCGCTCAAGCTGCGTTAACCGCTGCAATTGCATTTCCAAAATCGCTTTAGTTTGAACCTCGGAGAGTTTTAACTCTTTCATCAAACCGGCTTTGGCGAGTTCGGGATTTTTAGACGTGCGGATAATCTTGATAACTTTATCAAGATTGGAAATTGCTATTTTTAGGCCTTCTAAAATGTGCGCTCGCCGCTCGGCTTTATCAAGTTCAAAACGTATTCTGCGGACAACAACCTCCGCTCGAAAATCAATAAACCGTTCAAGCGTTTGCTTCAGCGTTAAAACGCGCGGCTGACCGTCAACAAGAGCTAGCATAATCACGCCGAAAGACGATTGCATTTGCGTGTGTTTATAAAGATTGTTTAAGACAACCTGCGCGATCGCGTCTTTTTTAAGTTCAATAACAATACGCATTCCGTCTCTGTCGGACTCGTCGCGAATATCCGATATTCCTTCAACGCGCTTGTCTTCCACAAGCCGCACAATCGACTCTATTAGGTTTGTTTTGTTAACTTGATAAGGAATTTCCGTAATGATAATCGCGTCTTTTTTGGGTCCAGTTTCTATCGCAGCGCGGGCGCGCATAATGACTTGTCCGCGGCCAGTCTCATACGCTTTTTTTATCCCGTCCCGTCCAACGATAAGCCCCGCCGTTGGGAAGTCCGGTCCCGTAACAATTTTGTTCAATTCTTTGATGGTTATTTCAGGATTATCGATGGTTGCCATAAGAGCTTTGGCAACTTCCGTTAAATTGTGCGGAGGAATATTTGTCGCCATACCAACAGCGATGCCGCTTGAGCCGTTGATTAGAAGGCTTGGAAGTTTTGTCGGCATAATAGACGGCTCGGTCAACGATTCGTCAAAATTCGGAACGAAATCCACCGTGTTTTTATCTATATCCGCTAAAAGTTCGTTTGCGGCGCTGGAAAGTCTCGCTTCCGTGTAACGCATAGCCGCCGCTCTGTCGCCATCTATAGAACCAAAGTTTCCCTGCCCCTCAACCAAAGGATAACGAAGAGAAAAATCCTGCGCCATGCGAACCATAGAATCATAAACTGCGATATCTCCATGCGGATGATATTTACCAAGAACTTCTCCGACAATACGCGCTGATTTTTTATATGGTTTGTTGTGCGTGATTCCAAGGTCATTCATCGCGAACAAAATTCTTCTATGAACAGGTTTCAACCCGTCGCGAACATCGGGAAGAGCTCGCCCAACAATTACCGACATTGAATAGTCGATATAAGAATCTTTCATTTCCTCTTCTATCGGACGAAGAACTATTTTTTCATTCATTGCGTAAAGATTTTTTTCTTCTGCCATAAAAAGAATCCTTTTATTTTTTATATATCAAGATTGCGAACGGCTTTTGCGTGACGTTCGATAAATGCTCGGCGAGGCTCAACCTGATCGCCCATTAAAACTGTAAAAATTTCATCCGCTTCAACCGCGTCGTCCAGAGTAACTTTCAAAACGGTTCTCGTTTCAGGATTCATTGTAGTTTCCCAAAGCTGCTCCGGATTCATTTCTCCAAGCCCTTTGTATCTTTGCAAAGATATTCCTTCTTTTCCATTCGCTTTAATTTTAGCCAGCGCCTCGCGAAGCGTTTTTGCTTCCTCTTTGCTTTTTTCTAACGCTATCTCGAAAGAAACATCTTCGTTTATTTCAAAGTCTTCAAAACTCAAATCATTTTTCCCTAACTTCTTTTGCGCTTTTTCAAATTCTTTCGCCTCAAAAATTTCTATTAGTTCGTAAAGTTCGGGTTCTTTTTCTTCCTCTCCCTCATCTTCGTTTTTACCTTTTTTCTTTGCGTCAGTCGTTTTTTCTTCTTTGGAAACATCTTCGGCGGCTTTTTCTTTTTCGTATTCTTTTTTTATTTTTGCAATCTGTTCATTTGCTTCAGATTGCGAGTAAACAAAAACTTCTTCGTTTTTGCCTATGGTTCTGACAAGAATGGTTGGAAATCCTTTTTTGGTAGCAGCCGCTTCCATGAACTTGTGCAAAAGAATGCCTTTGCGCGCAAGAGATCTTTCCAAATCTTCCATCGCCTGCATAAGCTCCATTAGCTCTCGTAAGTCTTTTCCTTCTATCGCGGATTTTTTTCCCTTCTTTTTAAGGCTTGCTCCCTTCAAACCAAAATCCAAAAGAATATTATTCATTTGCGCTTCGGTTTGAATATATTGTTCTTCTTTGCCTCGTTTAACCTTAAAAAGCGGCGGTTGAGCGATATAAATATTTCCGTTCTCAATCAGCTTTTTCATTTTACGATAAAAAAATGTAAGAAGAAGAGTTCTGATATGGCTTCCGTCAACGTCGGCGTCGCACATAATAATAATTTTAAAATATCGTAATTTCTCAATATTAAAATCATCTTCGATTCCCGTTCCAAGAGCGGTGATAATAGTTCTGATTTCTTCGTTTGAAAGAATTTTGTCTATGCGCGCTTTTTCTACGTTAAGAATTTTTCCGCGCAAAGGAAGAATTGCTTGAAACCGTCTGTCGCGACCTTGTTTCGCGGACCCTCCTGCCGAGTCTCCTTCAACAAGATACATTTCTGTATTTTGCGGATCTTCGTCAGAACAATCGGCAAGTTTTCCCGGTAAAGACGCCGACTCGAGTGCCCCTTTTCTGCGCGTAAGCTCACGTGCCTTTCGAGCCGCCTCGCGGGCGCGCAGAGCAAGCGCCGCTTTTTCTACAATCTTATTTGCAATCGCCGGATTTTCTTCAAAAAAAGTCGTAAGGCTTTCGTATATAACGGAAAAAACAATACCTTCAACTTCGCCGTTTCCTAGCTTTGTTTTGGTTTGTCCTTCAAACTGCGGTCTAGGAACTTTTACGCTGATGACTGCCGCCAACCCTTCACTCAAATCCGATCCGCTAAGGCCGCTCGTTATATCTTTTAAAAGATTTTTACTCTTCGCATATTGATTTGTTGCGCGCGTCATAGCGGTTTTAAATCCGCTAAAGTGAGTTCCGCCTTCAACTGTATTTATGTTATTAGCAAACGAAAAAATATCTTCTCCATAACTGTCGTTGTATTGAAACGAGGCTTCAACTTCGACTTCGTCTTTTGTTTGATCAACGTAGAAAATCTTTTTATGGAGAGGATTTTTGCTGCGGTTTATATACTGAATAAATTCTGAAATCCCTCCTTTGTAAATAAAAAGATGTTCTTTAATGTCTTTTTTATCGCGTTCGTCGCGTATAGAAATTTTTATGCCTTTGTTTAAATACGCAAGCTCGCGGAGACGATTGGAAAGCGTGTCAAAACTAAATGTTATTTTTTCAAAAATTTCCGCGTCAGGCAAAAACGAAACCTTTGTTCCTCGTTCTTTGGTTTTTCCTTTTTCCTCCACCTTTGAAACAGGATGTCCTTTTTCATATTTCTGCTTCCAAACCTTGCCATCTCTACGAACTTCTACTTCGCACCAAGAAGAAAGCGCGTTAGTAACTGATACACCAACGCCGTGAAGGCCGCCTGAAACACGATACGCTTTATTATCAAATTTTCCGCCGGCATGAAGAGTCGTCATAACAACTTCGAGAGCAGATTTTTTCTGTGTTTTATGCATATCGACAGGTATGCCGCGTCCGTCATCAGCAACCGCAACGCTTCCGTCTTCTTGAATAACAACTTCTACATGGGTCGCGTGTCCGGCAAGAGCTTCGTCTATAGAATTATCAACAACTTCATAAACGAGATGGTGAAGTCCTCGTAAAGTTGTATCCCCTATATACATAGCCGGTCTTTTACGAACCGCTTCAACACCTTCTAAAACTTGAATTTTTGTTGCGTCATACTTTGCTATTTCTTCTTTTGGAGTCATTTTTTCCCCTTAAATCTTTTTATTTTCCCACTAAAACCCGAACGCTTTTTACTTTTTCTTCACCCATTACGGCTTGCGCTCGTTTTAAAAGAGATGGTCGATATTTTTGACTAATTTCATACGCTAAAACAGAATCTTTAGCAAAAACATAAAGAACTTCTTTTAAAATTTTTGCCGTTGTTATTTTATAAAATTTTTCTCCCGCAATATCTTTCCAAGAATTTTCAAGCAGACTTTTTTCTTTTTTTTCTGGGTCTTGAAGGAGTTTCTTGATGGTTTCTTGCAGAATGTTTCCAACAGATTCCATAAACTTTCACAGTATCGGCATTTTAAAAAACTAATTAAGCTGCATTGGCATAATCACGTAAAGATACCCTTCTCTTCCGTGAATAAGTCCTGGTTTATCAGAGCTTGTTAGTGATATTTTTATATTTTCTTCCTGTAAGTTTTTCAAGACATCTAAAAAATAATTTGGGTTAAAACCTATTGTTATTTCTTCTCCTTTAAAATCCGCTGAAATATCTTCTTTTGCCTCACCCATATTTGGAGTTTTCGCATAAACAATAGTTTTTCCTTTTATAAAATCAAACTTCATCACAGGAGCTTCCGGCGACGTAAGTAGAGACGCTCGGCGAACCGCTTGTAATAATTCCTCTCTATTAATAATTACTTGTGTTTTTTCTTCTTTTGGGATCACCTGTTCATAGTTTGGAAAATTTCCTTCTATAATACTGGATGTTAAAACTGTGTCTCCAAAATAAAAAATAACTTTATTTTGAACTTGTATTATTTTTACCGTTCCTTCCCAAGAAAGAATTTTTAAAAGTTCTCCTATTGTTTTTGAGGGAATAATAATATCTATCGAATTTTCTGTTTTCCCAGAAAGCTCTTTTTTATAAAAAGCAAGTCTTCTTCCGTCGGTCGCGACAAATTTTGCGGTATGTCCTTTTAAAGAAATTAAAACACCATTTAAAACATATCTTGTTTCATCTCGAGAAATAGCAAAAGACGTTAGAGAAAGACTCTCTTTAATAACTGACTGCTCTACCTCTAAAGCGTTATCTAAAGAAAAAACCGGCAACTTAGGAAACTCTTCTTTGTCAAGTCCCATTATTTTAAACTGAGATTTTCCAGCTTTTATAGAAACTGTATTATTTTTTGAAACTGTTATCTCAACTATTCCTTCTGGAAGTTCTTTTATAATTTCTGAAAACTTTTTCGCAGGAATTGTTATAGCTCCTTGCGAAATAATATCGGCTTCAACAAGTGTTGAAATTCCAACTTCCATATCCGTAGCGACTATTTTCACTTTCCCGTCTTTTTGTGTTTCAAAAAAAAGATTATTTAAAATAGCAAGCGCACTTGGTTTTGAGGCGGCTATATTTACGCCTAAAATAATTTTTTTTAAAAGAGAGCTTTTTTGTATTTTTATTTCCATTTTATTATCCTCTTTTTATTGTTTCTTTTATTATTCTATATTTAAAAAACAGTAATTATAGTAATAAGACCTGTGGAAATATTTAAAACAACTATAAACATTTTATTTTAAATAAGTTAGAAAAATAAAAACCTGTTTAAAATAAAACTATTTTTTCAACATTCCTACAAGTTTATCCAATAAACCTTTTAAAGAAACATCTTTTTCTTTTTCTTTCTCTATTTTATTACAAGAGTAAAGAACGGTTGAATGGTCTTTTCCTCCAAAAAACTCACCTATTTCCGGCAAAGAATGCGTTGTTAGATCTCTTATCAGAAACATTGCGATTTGTCTCGGCCGAACAAAAGAAGAAGATCTCTTTTGAGATCTTAGATCAGAAACTTTTATATTAAAAAAAGTCGCTACCGTTTTTTGTATTTCCTCTATAGAAAAATTTTCTTCTTCTTCTCCGACAGAGGCTTTCAAAACATCTTTTGCTAGAGACAAAGAGACTTTTGTGTTTGTTAAAGTAGCATACGCCACAACTCGAATAAGAGCGCCTTCTAATTCTCTAATATTTGATTTAATTTTTTCTGCAATAAAATACGCGACATCGTCCGGAACAACAACCGTTTCTCTCTGCATTTTCTTTTTTAGAATCGCCACGCGTGTTTCAAAATCAGGCGGCTGAATGTCTGTTACCAGCCCCCAGCCAAAACGCGAAACAAGTCTTTCTTCTAAGCCCGGAATTTCTCTTGGCGGACGGTCGCTTGTTACAACGATTTGTTTGTGAGCGTCATATAAAGCATTAAAAGTGTTAAAAAACTCTTCTTGTGTAGAGTCTTTCTCAGCAATAAAGTGAACATCGTCTATTAAAAGAAGATCTAAGTTGCGATATTTTGCTCTAAAATGAGAGGTGGTTTTAGTTTGAATAGCTGTTATAAGATGATTAGTAAATTTTTCACTAGAAAGGTAAAGATATTTAAAATTAGGAAACCTTTTCTGTGTTTCATGCCCTATAGCCTGAAGTAAGTGAGTTTTTCCTAAGCCTGTAGGCCCATAAATAAAAAGAGGATTGTATTGTCTTCCCGGAGACTCGCTTACAGCAATAGACGCAGCATTCGCGAAACGGTTGCCCGGACCTATGACAAAATCTTCAAAAGTATAATTTTTGTTTAAAGCCTGCGCGTTTATCTCCGTATCTTTTTTAATCTTTGAAACGGACGAGGAAGGATCTGAAATGACGGAAAGCGTTGATTTTAAAGGGGTTGAGATGTTGGTTTTTTCATTTTCACGAGATTCGTAAGAAACCAGCAACGAGTCTCCCGTAACTTCACGAACGGCAGCTAAAACGAGGTTTTGATAGTGTTCTTCAATCCATTTTCCATGATATGTATTTGGTACAGAGCAGACAAGAGCGTCTTTTGATATGGAAAGAATAAAAACGGTTTTAAACCACATTTCCAAAGGACGTTCGCTTAAATCTCTGGCAAGAATGTCAAAAATTTTCTTCCAAAGCTCAGAAAGCGATATGTTTTCAGTAGGGGATGTTGTTTCCACAAGAAATAAAAGAGTTTTTACGAGTTATTAACAAATTATTAAAATAAAGATAAAAAATTTGTATAGAGAAAAACAAACGAACAACAAATTTTTCCACAAGTTTTCAACAGGCTGTGTGGCAATACAAATGGTCGCCGTCAAAAACAGAATGGATTCTACAACGGAAAAAGGAAAAGGCAATATAAATTTGTTCAAAAAAAAATGAGAAGAAGAGAAATATTTATAGAGAGCCAACACAAGCCGAATAAAAAAGGAAAAAAAATATAGAAAAAAAAATCTTCTTCATTATAATTTGCGGCTTATGAAAAGAACATATCAGCCTTCCAAAAGAAAAAGACGTAACAAACATGGTTTTCTCGCCCGAAAGAAAACGGCAGGAGGAAAAAAAATCCTCGCGCGCCGTCGCCAAAAGGGTCGGAAGAAACTGACCCAAGTTTAAAGCGTTGACGCTCCACAAGCGGCTCGGTTCGGCAGAGCGGATTTGCCGACAAGCGATTTTCAAAAAAATAGTCACGAGGGGTGTCTTTATTCGCGGCGCGTTTTTTTATTTATGGGCTCTTTTGCCAGAGGAAAAAGGAAATAAAAAAAAATCCGCTATAGGAATTGTTGTAAGCAAAAAAACTTCCCCGCTTGCCACGGAACGCAATGAATGGAAAAGGCGTATGCGGGAAATTTTTAGGGACAAAAAACATTTGCTAAAAGAAGGAGGTCTTTTTTTGCTAAAAGCCCGCGAGAAAAAAAGGCCCTCTTTTTCGGAATTGGAAAAAGACTTTAAGAAAATTTTTAAAAGCGCTGGAGCAATGAAATGAAAAATCTTTTTTTATTCTTGATAAGATTTTATCGCGGATGCGCTTCTATTTTTTTTAGCCCTTGCTGTAGATTTTATCCCACTTGTTCCGCCTATGCCGAAGAAGCGATTGAAAAAAAAGGCTCTTTGCAAGGCCTGTCATTAATTATCAAACGAATTTTAAAATGTCATCCGTTCCACAGGGGCGGAATAGACCTTGTGCCTGGAGAAAAAAATGGATAAAAACACCATAAAAGCGGTTGTTCTCGCTGCCCTAGTAATGATTTTCTACCCAATAATAATTAATCATTTTTATCCCGACGCAAAGAAAAAACCTGTAGTTAAAACAGAACAAGTTGTTGCGACTAAAACGGAAATAGCGGCGCCGAAAGAAAAGAAGAAAAAAACGTCAGAAGAAATAAAAGAAATAAAAATTAAAAATAAATTTTTTGACGCGGTTTTTTCTACGCGAGGTGGAATGCTTATGGCGTTAAATTTTCTCGGCGAAGAAGGAAGAGAGAAAATAACAGAAACAAAATTTTATCAGGCAGAGAATGACGAAGGTGTTTTTAAAACATTTCTTTCGCGAGACGATGAATCTTTAAAAGACGTGGCGTTCAAAGCGGAGCAAACAAAAAGAAGCGTGATTTTTTCGTATGAAAAAGAAAATGATTTTTTGCTCACAAAAGAATTTGTGTTTCGCGATGAAACTCCCGCGATAGAGCTTTTTGTCCGCATAAAAAATCTTTCTAACATGGAGAAAAAATATCCTATAGTTTTTGATTATGGCATCAATCACGAAAAGGATTATCAAAAAAATTATGGTTATTATGATGCCGTTGCTTTTTCTGAAAAATTAAGAAGCAAGGATTTGGCGCATATTCGTAAAAAAGGATATGTTTTTCCGGAAGAAACAAAGTGGTCGGGAGTAATAAAAAAATATTTCGCGGCGCTGGTTTATACGGACGGGAAAATTATTGAAGGAAGAGCGGCTGCGGATGAAAAAAATTTGTGGAACACTATAACAATAGAACCAATCGTTGTTCCTTCTTTGTCTGAAAGAGAAAGAAGAATTTTGATTTACGCGGGGACGCAGCGATATGAAACACTAAAAAGTTTTGGGCTTGGTTTTGAGGAAGTTTTTTCTCGCGGATTTTTCGGGCTTTTTAAAACATGGATTTTAATAGCGTTAAAGTTTTTATATCAACGAACAGGAAACTGGGGGTGGGCGCTTGTTCTTTTGACGTTTTTTATAAAACTTTTGTTCGCGCCGCTTACTCACGCCAGTTATTCGAGCATGAAAAAAATGCAGGCGCTTTCTCCTAAGATGAAAGCGATACAAGAGCGGCATAAAAAAGATCCGTCAAAATCGCAGCAAGAGCTTTTGCAGCTTTATCGCCGCAACAAAGTAAATCCGATGATGGGCTGCTTGCCGATGCTTATACAAATACCCGTTTTTATCGCGATGTTTAAACTTTTACCGGAAGCCATAGAGCTTCACGGCGCGTCATTTGTCGGCTGGATTAAGGATTTATCAGCGCCGGACAATTTGTTCGCGCTCCCTTTTGTCGTTCCTTTGCTCGGCTGGAAATCTTTGAATCTTATTCCCATTTTGATGGCCGCTTCTCAAGTATGGTATCAAAAACTGATGCCCGCTCAACCGGGAGCAAGCTCTGAACAACAAAAAATTATGAGCCTTATGCCGATATTTTTTGGTTTTATTTGTTATAACATGCCCTCTGGCCTCACGCTTTATTGGACGCTTCAAAATCTTTTCTCTATAGTTCAACAAACTTTTATTAACAAGATTGTTGTCGCGATTCACCCAGAAGACAAATAAAAAAATTAACGAATGCACTTTTAAAACACAAACGCTCAATAAAAATGTCTCTCCCTCAGTTTCAATATGCTTCTATAGTCGTTGGCGCGGGACACGCGGGCGTTGAAGCGGCGCTTGCCACGGCGCGAGTTGGCCTTCCTACCCTGCTTATTACAATGGACACAAACGTTATCGCGCGTATGTCTTGTAATCCCGCGATCGGAGGTCTAGCCAAAGGCCATATTGTTCGTGAAATCGACGCGCTTGGCGGTGAAATGGGACTTGCCATTGACGCCACGGGGATTCAGTTTCGCATGCTTAATACTTCAAAAGGACCGGCCGTCTGGGCTTCGCGCGCGCAGGCGGATAAATTGCAATACGAACTTTATATGAAACGAGTTATTGAGACGACGCCAAATCTTGAACTAAAACAAGGACAGGCGGCAGAAATTTTAGTTGAAAACGAAACTTGCTATGGCGTTCGGACTCTTTCCGGAGAAACATTTACGGGCGAGCATGTTATTCTTGCGACGGGAACTTTTTTACAAGGATTGATTCATATAGGAGATGAAAAATTTCCCGGCGGAAGAATCGGCGAATCTCCCGCGACCAGCCTTTCATCCTCGCTTAAAAAAAACGGAATAGAGATGATGCGTTTTAAAACAGGAACGCCGCCAAGGCTTCGCAAGGCTAGTATTCATTGGGAGCGGTTAGAAAAACAGGTTGGCGACAATCCTCCAAAACCTTTTTCATACAGGACAAAAAATTTATCCGTTGATCAACTTCCCTGTTACTTGACACATACTAATGCGAAAGTTCATGAGATAATAAGAGAAAATTTGCATCGCTCGCCTCTTTATGCGGGACGAATTATCGGAGTTGGGCCGCGATATTGTCCGTCTATAGAAGATAAGGTTGTGAAATTTCCAGAGCGTGCGAACCATCAAATTTATCTTGAGCCCGAAGGGCGAGACACGGAAGAAATTTATGTAAACGGTTTTTCAACTTCTCTTTCAAAAGACGTTCAAGAAAAAGCGCTGCGGCAAATGGTTGGTCTAGAAGCCGCGGAATTTATAAGGCATGGTTATGCTATCGAATACGATGCCGCGCCGCCTACGCAATTAAAACCCTCGCTTGAAACAAAAAAAATAAAAAATCTTTTTTTTGCGGGACAAATTAACTGCACCTCCGGTTACGAAGAAGCCGCTGGACAAGGTCTTATGGCGGGATTGAACGTAATTCGCAAAATTTCTGGCGAAAGCGAAATGGTTTTAGATAGATCAGAAGCTTATATTGGCGTTTTAATCGACGATCTTGTAACGCTTGGAACGAATGAACCTTATCGAATGTTTACCTCGCGCGCTGAATTTAGACTCGTTTTACGACAAGACAACGCGGACGAACGACTTATGCCTTACGGATTTAAAACAGGCCTAATAGATGAAAAAACATTTGCTGATTTCAATGATAGAGTTGATAGAGTTAATAATGAACTAAAATGCCTTAAAGAAAAAAAATATAAAAACATAACGTTGTATCAATATCTAAAAAGACCAGAAATAAAATATAATACATTGATATCAAATAAGTTACACTCATCAAATTTAACAGAAGATGAGATTTTAAAGGTTGAAACTGAAATAAAATATGAAGGCTATATTGATCAACAGAATCGAGAAATAAAAAAGTTTGTTAAACTTGAGAAGAAAAAAATACCACCTCAAATTAATTATGACGAAGTTGTTGGAATAGGAAAAGAAGCAAAAGAAAAATTAAAAAAAGTTTTCCCCAACTCAATTGGCAGAGCTGCACGAATTCCCGGAATATCTGCCTGCGACTTATCCTTAATTGCAATTCATATTGAAAAACTCCACAAACAAAAATAACACTACAAAACTGTTTCACGTGAAACAGTTTTAAATTTTACTTGCCTTAAAGATAAAATAGAATAAAATACACGAAACTACCATTTAAGGGTGTTTCACGTGAAACATAGGAGGCTTTATGGGAAAAGTGTTTTCTTTTTTTAATCAAAAAGGCGGCGTAGGCAAAACAACGTCTGTTATTAATGTTGCCGCTGTTTTGGCAGAATATGGGAAAAAAGTCCTTATAATAGACTTAGATTCTCAAGGGAACGCCACAAGCGGTGTTGGAATAGAAAAAAAAGACGAAGATTCCACAGGTTATCAAATACTTGTGGAAAACGCTCCCGTTTCTGGCACGATAAAAAAAACGGAAACAGAAAACCTTTGGATAGTTCCATCGAATGCGCATTTGGCCGGAGCAGAATTACATCTTATAAACCAAGAAAAACGAGAGTTTGTTTTGCGCAATGCCGTAAAAGACATAGAAGATGATTTTGATTTTATCTTTATTGATTGCCCGCCATCGCTTGGACTTATAAGTATAAACGCTTTATTGGCAAGCAGTTATATTATTATACCTTTGCAATGTGAATATTACGCGCTTGAGGGACTGGGGCAACTTCTTAATACGTATAATCTGGTTAGGAATAATTTGGGAGCATCTGTTGAGCTTGGCGGAGTGATATTGACTATGGCAGATGTTAGAACAAATCTTACGCAACAAGTTATAGAAGAAGTTAGAAAATATTTTAATGAAAAAGTTTTTGGAACCGTGATCCCTCGTTCGGTGAAATTGTCTGAAGCGCCAAGTTTTGGGAAACCTGCTGTTATTTATGATAGAGCAAATCGCGGCTCTCAAGCTTATATTGATTTGGGGAAAGAATTTTTAACCCGATTTTCAGAACAAAAAAGAGTTG
The DNA here is from genome assembly GCA_964410905.1 of uncultured bacterium. Taxonomy (GTDB): domain Bacteria; phylum Omnitrophota; class Omnitrophia; order Omnitrophales; family Aquincolibacteriaceae; genus Aquincolibacterium. The sequence goes on from CAYPIR010000012.1 coordinate 14,772, forward strand.
AAGGCTCTTCACAAAGCGCTGAAGAAAACAAACCAGAAAATATTCCTCAAGAGATTCAGGATACAAAGGAAGAAACCGCAACAGACGAAGTAAACGAACCGCAAGAAATAAAAACCGAAGAAGTCGAGCCTCAAAAAACAAACACAAACAACGCCGCGAATGAACAAGCGTAACCCATTGCAGAATAAGGAGTTATAAAAATGAAAAAAGCACTCGGAAAAGGACTTAGCGCACTTATTCCTGATAGTTATAAAAAATCAGAAGAAAACAAAACCTCGCAAGAATCTGTCCAAACAAATATTTTAGAAAAAAACACGGCGTTTGTTCCCGCCGCGCCGACAACATGGACACAAGCAGAAGTTAAAACGCAAATAGAAGAAGGATTTCAGCTGATTGAAGTAGGGAAAATTTCACCCAACGCAGCACAGCCTCGAAAGATATTTAATGAAGAGGCAATAGACGAGCTTGCAAATTCCATAAAGGAAAAAGGGATTTTGCAACCGATAATTGTGAAAAAGAAAAAAGAAGGAAATTACGAAATCATTTGCGGAGAACGGAGATTTAGAGCGGCAACAAAATGCGGCTTGGCACAAGTGCCCGCGATAATAAAGGATGTGGCGGATGAAGATCTTCTTGAATGGGCGATTATTGAAAACATTCAACGCGAAGATTTAAACCCAATAGAAGAAGCCGAAGCATACCAACGGCTTGCCGAAGAACGCGCGATCTCTCAAGACGAAGTTGCGCAAAAAGTTGGCAAAAACAGAACAACGGTAACAAACACTCTGCGTCTTTTGCGTCTTCCTCAAGATGTCAAACTGTATCTTATCGACGGCAGACTTTCTGCCGGGCACGCGCGCGCGCTGCTTGGGCTTCTTACGCCCGAACATCAAAGACAAATGGCAAAAAGAATAGTCGAAGAAAATCTCTCTGTTCGTCAAGTTGAGGCGATAGTAAACAGAAGCATTGCCCACAAACGCAAGGCAAAAACCGCGCGATATTTGAACGCCGAAATCGTTGATCTTGAAACGCGGCTTACAAGGCTTTTGGGAGCTCAGACACGAATTTATCCTCGCAAAAATCAAAAAGAAGGCCGCCTTGAAATACAATATTGCTCGCTAGACGACCTAGACAGAGTTCTGCAAAAAATCGGACTTCCCAGAGAGTAAATACGAGAAGGTTTTGCCAAAAACAAAGCTATAGAGGACCGCAATATGCAGAATAAAAAAAGGATTCTGTAGGAATTTATTTTTTTGTAAAAAAAGTATTTTTAAAAACTGCAAAATAAGTGAACGCATCATTTTGAAGCAATGCGAATGTTTTTGCTATAAAATTTTTTAAATAGCGTGATATAATCTCCGCCGCTTTTTATGTGTTAATCCAGCCAATAACAGATTGGAAACCACAATGATTCAAAAAAATTTTTGCCAAAAAATTTTCTTCATTTTTTTAGTCAGTTTTTTTCTCGCGGGCTGCGGACAAGGCCAAACAACAAAAAGCGGCGTTACGGAAGTGAAGGTGAGTTTTTGGGGGACGCCGGAAGAAATTGGCATAATCACATCAGCTCTTGCCCCTTGGCAGGAAAAACATCCTGAAATAAAAATTGTTTTTGAACACACTCCTTACTCCGGATATATCAGTAAAATTTTAACGCGTATCGCAGGCGGCGCGGCGCCAGACATTATCGCGACGGAAGTGGATTATTTTGTTACGTTTGCGTCAAAAGGTGTTTTGGAAGATCTTAATCCGTTTATAAACGAAAATCCTGAAGGATTTGAAAAAAAGGATTTCTTCCCTCAAATTTTAGACAGATTTACGTATGAAGGAAAACTTCTTGCTGCTCCTCGCGACATAGCACCGTTTGCTTGCGTTTTTTATAACAAAAAAGTTTTTGACACGGCGGGCGTTCCTTATCCAACGGATGATTGGACATGGTCGGATCTTTTGCGAATCGCCCGCGACCTTACAAGAAAAGACGCAAGCGGTCGCGTTTCTCAGTATGGATTTTATACCTGGGCATGGCAAAACTTCATTTACGGTAACGGCGGAGGCCTCGTTGATAATGTAAAAAATCCAACAAAATCTCTTTTGGGCGAGGATCGCGCAGTAATGGGTTTGCAGTTTTTTGCCGATCTCAGCCTTCTTTATGAAACTATGCCAACCCCTACCGCGTTTATGAATTTTGGAATGGGCGCCGACAGAATGTTTGCCAACGGACGCATAGCGATGTTTTTATCAGGCATCTGGGAAACGCCGCAATTTCGTAATTACAATTTTGATTGGGATGTTGTGATGTTTCCAAAAAACGATAAAGGCATTAGAGCGTTTGGAAGCGGCGGAACGGGTTACGCGATTTTAAAATCTTCCAAGAAAAAGAAAGCCGCGTGGGAAGTTATAAAAGCATTAACCGGGCCGGAAGGACAAAGAGAATTTGCGAAAAAAGGACTTTCTCAGCCCGCGAGAGTTTCCGTGGCAAAAAGCGATGTCTTTGCTAAAGACGCCGCCAGCCCTGAAAATAAAAAAATGTTAAATGATGCGGTGAAATATGTGGTGTTTAGTCCATTTCATCCGAAGTGGCGTGAAATAGAAGAAAAATATATTCGTCCGCAACTCGATCTTCTTTTTAGCGGAAAAAAAGCGGCTCATGAAGTTGCCAAGGAAATAGTTCCAAAGATTGACGAAGAACTTAATAAAAAATAAAAATTTATAAAACGGAGAAAGAGGCGTATGCCCAAAAAATCAAAAGAAAGAAAGAAAGCGGAATTAAGTCTTAAAAAAGAAAAGGTTCAAACGGGAAAGTTTGCATCGAAGTATGGATATTTTACGGACGATGGCAGAGAGTTTGTTATCACAAGACCCGACACTCCGCGTCCATGGGTAAATGTAATTTCAAATGGTGATTACGGAACTATTGAATCGCAAACGGGTTCGGGATTTTCGTGGCGTGATAATTCTAATTTATCGCGCATTACTCGATGGGATCAAGATCTTATTCGCGATAACTGGGGAAAATATCTTTATGTTCGCGATAAAGACACGGGAGATTTTTGGTCGGGAACATGGAAGCCGTGCATGTCTAAATATGATTTTTTTGAAGTGAGGCACGGACAAGGATATTCGGTTTTGACAAGCAAGCTAAATGAAATACGGATAGAAAAAACAATTTTTGTTGATGTTGAAGAGCCTGTGGAAGTGTGGAAAGTGGTAGTTAAAAATGAGTCGAATAAAAAGCGCAGCATAAGTCTTTTTACTTATTTTGATTGGTGTCTTGGAAGCTGGACGGATATACACCGCGAATTTCAAAAAACGTTTATCGAGACATGGATTGATAAAAAAAACGGATGCGTACACGGCATCAAGCGCGCGCCTCTTGTTCCGGGATTTATTTCAACGGGAATGGTTGAAAAACCTCTTCAAGGTTTTCATGCTTCTTTCCCAAAACCTGTTGCGTATGACGGAGACAAAGAAGCGTTTTTAGGCCGATATGGAAAACAATCTGCACCCGCCGCGGTTGTGGAAGGAAAATGCCGCAACTCTGAAGGAAAGTGGGGAGACGCCTCGGCGAGTCTTCAAGTTGATCTTGAACTTGACGCTAAGGCAAGCAAAGAGGTTGTGTTTACTCTTGGCGCCACAAAGTCCAGAGAAGAATCTGAAAGAATCGCAAAAAAATACGCACGCGCGAAAGCCGCAGACGCGGAGCTTTTGAAAGTCCGCGCTCTTTGGGATTCATTTGTTAAGGCGACGGAAGTTCAAACGCCGGACGAGTCTCTTAATTTTATGACGAACATTTGGATGAAATACCAAGCCATTTCAGCGCGCATTTGGGGAAAATGCGCTTATTATCAATCAAGCGGAGGATACGGATTTCGCGATCAGCTGCAAGATTGCCAAATCTTTTTTGCGACGCGTCCCGAACTTGCGAGAAAACAAATTCTTCTTCACGCTGAACAACAATTCCCGGACGGAACCGTTTATCACTGGTGGCATCATGGGACAAATATTGGCGCGATAACAAATTGTTCAGATGATTTGTTGTGGCTGGATTTTATTACGCTTAACTATTTAGATGAAACAAACGATGTGAAAATTCTTGATGAAAAGGTCAAATTTCTTGCCGATCCAAAAGACCCGGAGAAAAAAATCACAAGCGCGTCGCTTTATGAACATTTACTGCGGTCTATTGATAAAGCCCTTACAAGATTTTCTCCGCGCGGGCTTCCCTTAATAGGAGAATGCGACTGGAATGACGGGCTTAGTCATGTGGGAAATAAATGGAAAGGCGAGTCTGTTTGGTTGGGACATTTTATTTATGGAATTTTGACTCGCGTTGCGCCGATTGTAGAAAGCCGCGGTGATAAGAAAAAGGCCGCGGAATATTTGAACAGAGCAGAATTGTTGAAGACGGCGGTTAATACGGCGGGCTGGGACGGAGAGTGGTATCTTGGCGCGACGCGGGATGACGGGAGGCCTCTTGGCAGTAAAAAATGCGAAACAGGTAAAATTTATTTAAACTGTCAGACATGGGCGGTTATCACGAGAACGGCGGACGCAAAACGTGCTCGAGAGGTTATGGACAAAGCAGAAAAATGGCTTTACAAAAAATATGGGCCGCTGCTTCTTACGCCGGGATATAACAAAACAGATGCGTCCATAGGCTATATCACTCGTTACGCGCCGTCTGTTCGCGAAAACGGCGGGCTTTACACGCATGCCGGCACTTGGGCAATTCAAGCTGAAGCCATGATGAGAGACGGCGAAAAAGCGCATAAGGTTTATCAAAGTTTTAATCCCGCAATTCGAGGTCTTGATCCGGATCTTTATTTTGCCGAGCCGTATGTTACGCCGGGGAATGTTGACGGACCGGATTCTCCGAACAACGGACGCGGCGGCTGGACTTGGTATACAGGCTCCGCGGCGTGGTATGCCGTCGTGGTTTTAAATTGGCTGCTTGGCATTCGCCCGACGCGGGAAGGTTTATTAATCGATCCCGTGATTCCTAAAAAATGGGAGGGATTTAAAGTAAAACGTCTTTTCCGTGGAGCGACATATTTTATCGATGTCAAAAATCCAAATGGGACAGGACAAAACGTGCAATCGCTAATTGTCGACGGAAAAAAAGTTAAAGGAAATTTAGTCCCCGATTTTAAAGACGGCAAAACGCATCGCGTTGAAGCGATACTTGGATAAATGATGATTTTTAAGCGGAAACGAACTTCAGAGAGAAAAAATTGTCTGAAAATCGTTTTCGTCCTTTTTGTTTTTGTATTTTTAATAAACAATTCTTCAAACGCGCTTTCCGAACCAGTCTCGAAAAAAACCGAAGAAAAAAGTCCTTACTCTCTCGTTGCTCCTCCAAAATCGCTTCGCGCGAACTCCAGATTTTTTGTTATAGATGATTTTAGTTTTCAAAGCGGGAAAAGTAAAAAAACTAAAAAATGGACTGTGGATAAATCGGATGCTAGAAAACTCGTTTTAGAAATTAATAAAGAGGATGCTAGAAATGTTAAAAGCGGCGAGTCTCTTTGGCTTCGATATAATTTAAGAGCATACGAAGAAGCTACCGCACGAACAACTCTTACAATGCTTGATATGAGCATGGCGCAAAAGCTTTTAATGCAATGCCGTATTCCGGAAGAATCTAAATTTGATGGGATTTTTACAGTTTCTTTAATCGATTGGGAAGGAAAGACGGCGTCAAAAAATATTACAAAGGCTTGTTCAGAAAAAGGAACTTGGAAAGAGGTTGCTCTTCCACTGGAAGAGTTTCCCGATATTGATTTTGAACAATTAGACAGCATAGCGTTTACGGTTACGGCAGGAGACAAAAACGTTGCAAGCAAAGTAGGCATAGATGAAATAGCGTTTTTTGGGCCCGAAGATGTTGGATTTAAAAGCGTGGCGGATAATTTACAAGATTTTCCTAAAAGCGTTTTGAATGAAGAAAGACGAAAAGAGCTTCTTGCCACAAAAAGCGACAAAGAGCTTCTCTTAAAAATTGCCCGCGACACATGGAAATATTTTGAAGCCGCGCGGGATAAAGAAAATCAGCTTGTGGTTGACCACATAAAAACAGGCAATTTCCCCATGTCCGCGGCATACACATCGATTACCAATATCGCGATGGATATTCTTGCCACGGTAGCAGCTAAAGAGTTAAAATTTCTGCCCTCCCAACAGGCGGAAGCAAGAATTAAAATGATTTTTAAAACGCTCCGCAAGCTTCGTAAATGGAAGGGTTTTTTCTATAACTTTTATGAAACAAAACGCCTTCACGATACGAGGACGCTGGTTTCGACGGTAGACAGCGCGTGGCTTGCCGTTTCTCTTGTGGTGGCGCGGCAGGCGTTTTCAAAAGGCATTGCCAGTGAAGCAACGGCAATACTAAATGGATTTAATTTTAATGAGCTTTTGGACTCTGAAACAAATCAGCTTGCTATCGGCTATGATGACGAACGCAAAACTCTCACACCTTACCATTATGGAATGCTTGCGACGGAAGCGCGGATAGCAAGCTATTACGGCATAGGCAAAGGAGATTTGCCGGAAACGCATTGGTGGTATCTTTATAGGACAGCTCCTGATACGTGGAGCTGGCAAACGCAAAAACCTAAAGGCAAACAAACCGCCTGTGAAGAAATAGAGTATTTTCAAGGTTATTATGAATATGAAGGAAAGAAATTTTTACCGAGTTGGGGCGGGGCTCTTTTTGAATTTTTAATGCCGACGTTAGTTGTTAATGAAAAAAAGTTTGGTGAAAAAAATTTTGGAAAAAACAATGAAATAGTTTCCGCCATGCAGAGAGATTACGCGATAAAAGAAAAAAAATATCCCGTTTGGGGAATCTCGTCTGCGGCGACATCCGATGGCAGAAGATGGCATTATGATGAATATGGAGTTCGGGCGTTTGGCGTGAAAGGCTATGCGGACAAAGGGGTTATAACGTCGCACGCTAGTTTTCTCGCGTTGGATTCCATACCTAAAGACGCCATAGAAAATATTAGAAATCTTCTGAATTTTCCAATTTATGGGGAATATGGGTTTTACGACACAATTAGCTTTCCCAGTAAAAAGGTAAATACGCAATACTTAGCACTGGATCAAGGAATGATTTTAATTCCTATCGCCAATTACTTAAAAAAGAATGTTATAAAGAATTACTTTCATAAAGACGCCGTTGGGAAAAAAGTAAAAAAACTTCTTGGTAAAGAAAAGTTTTTTTAAATCTCAATAAAAGATATATAGACCTAAATTAAGACTTTGACAAAACATATTGTTAACTTAAAATGAGCGAGACGAGTTGAGCATATATAGCGATAAACAAAATGGTTATGGAAAGTTCAATTAAGGAGAAAAACATGATTATAAAACAAATGTTAAAAGACAGACCTTTGACGGACAAAGAACGTAAAAATCTTTCTATACTTGAAGTTATACGCAAAAATGGTCCGATTTCTCGCACGGATATTTCCAAGCATACCGAGCTTAATATCGTAACTGTTTCAAACTATGTCGGTCATTACATTAAAAAAGGACTCGTTATCGAAGGGGAGATGGACGAGTCTACGGGCGGACGGAAACCTGTTTTGGTCGAGCTAAATCCAAAGGCGGGCTATATCGTAGGCGTTGGGCTCAATATGATGAGCATTGTCGCGGTGCTTGTTGACCTTGAAATTAATGTGATTAGTGAAATAAAACGAGAGAGAGAGCCTGAAAACTCCGAAAAGATGATCACGCAAATGTTGGATCTTGCCTCAGAGTTAATTGAAAAGGCCGAAATTGATAAAAGCAAAATAGTCGGCGTCGGTGTTGGGATACCCGGAATTATTGATGAAAGAGGCAGAACTATTCGCTGGCCGCAAAGCTTGGGAGATAAAGACATTTCAATTTGTTCTTCTATAAAGGATACTTTTGAAAAACGCTTTAATATTCCAACAATGGTCGAAAACGACGCGAACGCGGCGGTTTTGGGCGAAAAATGGCTTGGGCTTGATAGGGAAGTTCGCAACATGGTTTATATGTTCTCCGGCGTTGGCTGCGGAATTTTAATTAATGAGGAAATTTATCGCGGCGCAAATTGCGTTGCCGGAGAGCTTGGTATTACAAGTCTAAACGCAAGCAAAGAAGCGTCTTTTGAAATGGCTACGGGATTAGGCCGTTGGGAAATGGATATAGGAATAGTTCGTTCGGCGCGAGAAAGACTTGAGAAATCCGAAGCTAGCATTTTAAAGGATGCAAATGGCGGAGCTTTGGAAAAATTAAATTTTAAAGACATTGTCCGAGCCGTTCGTGAAAAAGACGCTCTTGCAATAGATGTTGTTTCCCTCGCTGGAAAAGCTCTTGGAAAAAAAGTGGCGTTTATTGTTAATCTTCTGAACCCCGAAGTTGTTGTGATCGGCGGCGGAATAGAAGATTGTGGAGCGACTCTTTTGGATGCTATAAAGACAACCGTAAAAGAATGGGCAGTTGAAGAAGCTGCCATACCCGTAAAAATTATTCCCTCGGCGTTTGGTGAAAACGCGGTCGCGCTCGGGGTTGTTGGCATTGTCGCTCGTGAAGTTTTTGCTCAAGCCTAAAAACGTATTTTTTGCTTATATGAAAACGTTTATTGAATTCTTAAAATCGCGAATTTTAAATGGTGGCGAAATCTCATTTGACGAGGCGTTGAAACTTCTTTCCATAAATTCATTTGACGATGAAGACGTCTTGCTTGATGCCGCAAACGAAATCGCGCGAAAATTCCGTCCTGCCGAGCCTGATCTCTGTTCTCTTGTGAATGCTAAAAGTTATTTATGCTCGGAAGACTGTGGATTTTGTTCGCAGTCGGCGCGATATAAAACAGGCGTCGAGCGTTATCCTTTAATGGAGCCGGATGAAATTTTGAAGCGAGCGCGCGCCTGCGAAGACAGCGGCGTGGAAAGTTTTTGTGTTGTAACAAGTGGCGAAACTTTGAACGATGAAGAATTTGAAAAAGTTTTAAAGACATTTCAACTTTTAAGTCGTGAAACAAATCTCCGCCTTGACGGTTCCTTGGGGCAGCTTACTTCAGCACAAATCAAAAAACTTCGTGAGGCGGGTATGCGGAAATTTAATCATAATCTTCAGTGTTCACGGGAATTTTATCCGGAAATTGTTTCAACTCATACGTATGATGAACGGAAAGAAACGCTGGCTTTTTTAAACGATAACGATGTAGAAATTTGTTCAGGCGGAATTTTTGGAATGGGAGAATCCGCCGTTGACCGCATAAAACTCGCGTTTGAGCTTAAGCCATATAAACCTAACTGTGTTCCTATTAATGTCTTAAATCCAAGGAGCGGGACGCCTCTCGCAGATAAAAAACCAATAGACCCGCGCGATGTCGTAAAAACGGCGGCAATTTATAGATTTATACATCCTGAGGCAAATATAAAATTTGCCGGCGGCCGCGAGTTAAACCTTGGAGTTTATTTTCAAGAAAAAGCAATTAACGGAGGCGTAAACGGTCTTATTGTCGGCGGGTATCTTACGTCAGGCGGCGGTCCTTTATCCGAAGATATGACAATGCTCAATCGGGCGGGGCGCTCTTGCAAACAAGAACATTGTTCGTGCGGAAAATGAGAATAAGTGGAAAAGATTCTTAAAAACAAAACTATTTTGATAACCGGCGGAACAAGTGTTCTCGGCAAATGTTTTGTGGAGCAAGCGATCCTGGCTGGCGCGCGAGTTTTTTTTACTTATTACCAAGCTTCAGATTTGGCGGCGAAGCTTGAACGACTTGGCGCGACGGGTGCGGCCTTTGACCTCGCTGATATAAAAGCCATTGACGCGTTTGCAGATACATTTTTAAAAGAAAACGAAACGCTGGATGTTCTAATACACAACGCGGCCACAACGTCAGACAGCCTTATTGAAAAAATGTCGGAAGAAGAGTGGGATAAGGTTTTAAACGTTAATCTCAAGGCGCCGTTTTATTTGACCAAAAAACTTTTGCCGCTTTTAATGAGAGTTCGCCCGAGCAAAATTTTTTCTATAGCCAGCCGCGCGGGGCTTTCTGGACTCGCCGGCGCGGGAAACTACGCCGCGTCAAAAGGCGGGCTTATCGCGATGACAAAGTCGCTTGCTCGAGAACTGGGACGGAAAAAAATTTTGGTTAACACGATAAATCCGGGTTTTATGCAAACCGCCATGACAGAAAATGTTCCGCAAAATGTTTTGGATAGGAACTTAGAAGAAAGCCCTTTGAAGAGTTTTTCCGCGCCAGAAGAAGTCGCGAGTTTTTTGGTGTATTTATGCTCACCGTTTATGAAACAAGTAACAGGACAAGTTTTTCACTTTGAATCGCGACCTTTTTAACGATTTTAAATTAAATCCTCGCAATAAAAACTTATGAAAAGACGCGTTGTTGTAACGGGAATGGGCGTCGTTTCTCCCATCGGAAACAATCTCGAAGAATTTTCTCTGAGTCTTCGCAAAGGAATTTGCGGAAAAAGAAAAATGCCTGATGCTGAATACGCTTTTCCCGTTAAAAAAATTACGGCGCAAAATGGCGAAGCTCATTCAGATAAGTCGATTCAATTCGCGATGTCTGCGGCAAGACAAGCGATGACGGATGCTGGATTTGTTGTTACTGATAGCAATAGCGCGGACGTCGCGATTGTAACTAGCTCTAGCAAAGGAGCCGTGGCATCTTTTCCGCCAAAAACTAATGATGAATTTTTAAGTTTGTTTCCGCATTTTATAAGCGATGTAATTTCTAAAGAGTTTAAAACAACGGGATATTGCAAAGGTTATATCGCCGCGTGCGCTACTGGGACAATGAATATTGCGCAAGGTTTTGAAATGGTTCAGCACGGCATGACGGAATGTTGCCTAGCGGGAGCGGCTGACGCGTCCTTAACGTCTCTTATGCTAGCCGGATATCGCAGCATGAAAGCGCTCGCCAAAGAAGACATTCGTCCTTTTGACGCAAATCGCGACGGATTTTTGGTGGGCGAAGGTGCGGGAATGGTTTTTCTTGAAAGCTATGAGAGTGCAAAAAAACGCGGCATAAAAATTTACGGAGAAATCACGAGCGTCCAGCTTGGGCAAGATTCCAAAAATGCAATTATTTTTGACAAACAAGAAAGTGCCCTTTCGAAAACGATAGAAAGTTTGTTTAAAAAAAACGGCGTCTTACCCAGCGAAATTGATTTTGTAAATTTGCATGGCACAGGAACAAAATACGGAGATTTTTATGAGGCGGAACAGATAAAAAAAATATTTGGGGCGCGAACTAAACAGATTCCAATGAGTTCTTTAAAAGGTTCAACGGGGCATATGCTTGGAGCATCAGGGGCGGTAGAAATAATTGCTAGCTTGATAGGAATGCAGAATGATTTTATTTTCTCAAATGTTGGGCTTAGAGAAATGGACTCTAAAATAGATTTGAATTGTTCCAATGTCGTGAGAAACAAGCAAAACAGAAAAGTGCTCAAAATATCAATGGGATTTGGCGGGCAAGTTGTGGCGATGATCCTAAAGAGCTGTGAAAAATAAAATGCGAACTATAAGAAAAAAAATAGAAGATTTAAAAGAGAAAAATTTTTATCGCGAACTGCGAGTGCTTGAAAATCATCAAGGCCTTCACGCGAATTTTAATGGACAAAAAACAACGCTTTTTTGTTCCAATGATTATTTAGGGCTTACGCATCACACCCGGATACTTGAGGCCGCAAAGCGCGCTATCGATAAAAATGGAGTTGGCGCGGGCGGCGCGAGGCTTATTTCTGGAACTTTTTCAGCGCATAAAAAATTGGAAGACAAAATAGCACAAATAAAAGAACAAGAGACGGCTCTTGTTTTTGGTTCGGGGTTTTTGGCAAACATTGGAACTCTTACGGCTATTGCCGGGAAAGACGACATATTGATTCTGGACAAACTTTGTCATGCTTCATTAGTCGATGGGGCGCGACAAAGCGGCGCGGAACTTAGGGTGTTTCCGCATAAAAATTATGAAAAATGCGAAGAGATTTTAAAAAAAGACACGGCGGGTAAAAAAATAGTTGTAACAGAAAGCATTTTTAGCATGGACGGAGATTTGGCCGACTTAAAAGAGATCGTGCGTATTAAAAATAAATACGGCGCGACGCTTGTGGTTGATGATGCTCACGGGACAGGGGTTGTTGGCGCGGCTGGCGGCGGCGCAACGAAAGACGTAAAAGGAATTGATGTTGTGATTGGAACGCTTTCAAAATCCGTAGGAGCGTTTGGAGGATTTGTTGCTTCAAGCAATCAAATAATTGAGGAGATAATTAATTTTTCACGAGCGTTTATTTTTGCTACAGCTCTTCCGCCGGCGATTTGCGAAGCGGCGCACGAAGCGTTTTGCGTAATGGAAAATGAACCCCAACTACAAAAAAAGTTGTGGGAAAATATTAATGAGGTTTATCAGGAGTTAACGAGAATGGGATTTTTGATAGCAGCTCCAAAATCAGCGATTTTGCCGGTTGTTTTGGGCGATGAGAAAAAGGCTGTAGATATGTTTGAGGCTCTTCTTAGGAACGGTGTTTTTATTCCTGCCGTTAGATACCCGACAGTCGCGAAAGGCAAGGCGCGACTTCGCATTACGCTTTCAGCAACGCATAAAAAAGAAGACATTCAAAAATTATTACAAGCCTTTAAATCTGTCCAATAAAAATAGTATAATGAGAATTGTTTTTAGGAGATATTGAGAATAATGTCGCGGACAGAAAAACTCATACAAAAAGACAGAAAAAACATTTGGCATCCTTTTACCCAAATGCGAGATTGGGAGCGCGAAGCTTTTCCCGTAATTGAAAAAGGGAAGGGCTGCTATTTGACGGATACCAATGGTAAAAAATATTTAGACGGCGTGTCGTCTCTTTGGTGTAATGTTTTTGGGCATCGCGTGCCTGAAATTGATAAAGCCATTTCCGGGCAGCTAAAAAAAATCGCGCACACCACTTTTTTAGGGCTTTCTCATCCTGCCGCGATAGAACTTGCCGAGCGGCTTATAAACGTTGCCCCTCAATCATCGAATTCAACAGAGAGACTCACGCGTGTTTTTTATTCCAACGGCGGCGCGGAGTCGATGGAAGTTGCCATGAAAATGGCATATCAATATTGGCAGCAAAAAGGATTCCGGAAAAAAACAAAATTTGCCAAGCTGACTAACGCTTATCATGGCGACACTATAGGCTCAGTCAGCATGGGAGGAATTGATCTTTTCCATAAAGTTTATAAACCAATGCTTTTTGAAACGCTGCCGATTCCTTCTCCGTATAGGTATCGCTGGCCAAGCGGCGACAATATTGAACGGGTAAAAAAAGAGTCGCTCGCGGCGATGGAAAAAGTTTTAAGAGAAAACAAAGACGAGCTCGCGGCGTTTGTAATGGAGCCGCTTATGCAAGGCGCGGCGGGAATGATAGACCAATTTGACGGCTACATGGCACGGGCTCGCGAGCTGACAAAAAAATATAATATTCTTTTAGTTTTTGACGAAGTTGCCACAGGGTTTGGCAGAACAGGAAAAATGTTTGCCGCGGAACATGAAAAAATAGTCCCGGACATTATGGCGATTGCCAAAGGGCTTACCGGCGGATATTTGCCGCTGTCGGCGACTATTACGCAGGAAGAAATTTACAGGGCGTTTTTGGGGCGGCGCGATGAATATAAAACTTTTTATCATGGGCACACATACACGGCAAATCCGCTTGCTTGCGCCGCGGCGCTCGCGACACTTGATATTTTTGAAAAAGAAAATGTTATCAAATCACTTCGCCCTAAAATAAACTTGCTAAAAAAACGTCTTGAGGAGTTTTATTCACTCGACGCAGTCGGCGATATTCGCCGCGTTGGATTGATGACTGGAATAGAACTAGTCCGCGATAAAAAAACAAAAGAAGAGTTTAAGGCTTCACAGAAAATAGGAATCCGCGTTATTGAACAAGCAAGAAAAAGAGGTGTGATTATTCGGCCGCTTGGCGATGTGATTGTTTTAATGCCGCCGCTTGCTATGACAGAAAAAGAGCTGGGAAAATTACTTGATGTAACGTATGAGGCAATAACAGAGACCACGAGGGGAATTAAATGAAAGGCGGAATATTTATTACAGGAACAGATACTGACGTTGGGAAAACGGTAGTTTCCGCCGGGCTTGCGCTTTCTCTGCGCGAGAGAGGAATAAAGGTTGGCGTAATGAAGCCAATTGCGACAGGCTGCACGGGAATAGAAGGACGGCTTGTAGCCCATGACGCGGCATTTTTAATGGAAGCGGCGGAAAATGAATTTCCACCGCTTATTTGTCCATCGCGGTTTCGTCAGCCTTTGTCTCCTAATGTTGCCGCGCTTTTAGAAAAAAAAGAAGTTGATGTCAAAGGGATTTTAAGAAGTTATAAACAACTTCGAGAAAAATATGATTTTTTAATAGTGGAAGGCATAGGGGGGCTAATGGTTCCGCTGCGAAAAGATTATTATGTCGCGAATCTTGTTCGGGATATGAAATTGTCCATAGTCATTGTCGCAAACGCGGGGCTCGGCGCCATAAATCACACTCTTCTCACCATTGACGCCGCGACAATTCGCGGCATAAATGTTCGCGGAATTATTTTTAATAGGATGTCTCAAACAAACTGTTCTATTTCTGAGCTTACAAATCCGAAAGTCGTGCACGAATTGTCGGGAGTTTCTGTCCTTGGAAGTTTGCCCGACATCGAAGGGCTTCAGATGAACAGTTGTCAATTTGGAAAACTTAAAGAGGTTTTCCAAGAAAGAATACAAATCGAAAAAATTATATCTTCGGCAAAATAAAAAGGAAAAATTTTGTTTTCAAAAACTTATCCTCACGCGCAAAAACTCGGCGTCAAGCTCGATAGAAAAAAAGACGCGACGCTGCTAAATTGGAATCTTAAACGGCCTCTCCCTCCGGAAAAAATACGAATACCAATACCCAATAAGTCAAAACCATGCGTTGGGATTGGCGACACGGTAGAAATCGGGCAAAAAATAGCCGATTCCACAGACGACGCGAGCCTCGCGATTTATAGCGGAAGCGCGGGAAAAATAGAAAGCATAGAACCTTTGCGGGATGGTTCTAAAACTATTCTTATCAAGCGCGCGGGCGAAGCGGGGAAGCCGCCGGAATATGAGATAAAAAAAGACTGGGACGGGAAAAGTAAAAATGAAAAAATCAAAAATGTTTTTGAGCTGGGCGTTTTGCCTTTGGGGGAAATTAACTCGCTGCGCGGGGTTAAAACAATAGTTATAAATGCCTGCGAAATAGAACCGTATGTAACTTGTCAAAGGATTTTGCTTATGTCGCGTCCCGTGGAAATTTTGCGAGGCGCGGAAATATTGAGAGAGATTTTGGACGCCGAAGAGATTTTGCTTGTTTTTGAAGATGAGGACCTTGAAACGATTGAGCTTATAAAAAGTAAAATTTATTTTTTAAAATGGGAACATATCCGCGTGGAAATTGTTCCCGCGATATATCCTCAAGGATCTGAGAAGCTGATAAAAAGAAATGTTTTAAAAAATTCGGCGGAAAATATTTTCTTTTCTTCTTCAATGGCGTTTGCCGCTTACGAGGCGGTCGCTTGCGAAAAACCTTTTTTTGAACAAGTCGTAACGGTGGCGGGCGAATGCGTTGTTGAGCCGAGAAGTCTATGGCTTCCCATAGGAATTTCCGTTTCAGACGCTCTTAGAACATGCAAAAATGTGATGCGCGAGCCCGGAAAAGTTTTATTTGGCGGACCAATGCAAGGCAGAGAAGTTTCAAGCTTGGATGAGATTATAGAGCGGGGGACAGAAGCGGTATTGGCGCTGCCAAAAGAAAATGTTTTTCAAGGCGAGGAAAACGAATGTTATAAATGCGGGAGATGCGCGGCTCATTGCCCCGCCGGACTTTGTCCGTCAAACCTTTCATTTGCCGCGGATAAAAAAAACGCGGCGCTTTTAGAATTTTGGGGAATAAGAGAATGCGTTGAATGCGGAGTTTGCTCTTATGTTTGTCCCGCCAAAAAAAATGTTTCGGGACGAATTTGCGACGCGAAGGAACTTTTATGATAAACGAAAGCGCTGCTCAAAAAAGCTCTTTTTGGAATACGCCGCATATAAGAGACGGGCAAACGTTGTCTAAAGAGCATTGGAAAAAAACAGCCGCGTTTTTACCAATACTGCTGGCGCTGCCATTTTTGCAAGCTGGAGGAATTTTTAGAATATGGTTTTTATCCATGGTTTCCGCAATCGCGTTTGATTATTTAGCGTCAAAAATATTCAAGACAAAAGACTTTATAAAAAACGGAGAACTTTTTTTTCAAACAACTCTTTTTTCTTTGCTTTTGCCGGCAAAAGTTTTACCTGAAATAATCTTGATTGGAGTTTTTTTTACGGCATTTGTAAGCAGAAGTTTTTGGGGAGGATTGGGGAAAAATCCATTCGCGCCGGCCGTTTTCGCGTTCACGGCGCTGCGAATTTTTTTTCCTGAGCAAATAAGAGAGCCCGCTTTTTTTACCGTTTCCGGAAATGTTTGGGCGGTTATTGTTTTTATTATCAGCGCGGTGATTTTTTTTAGCGGCAACAAGAGCGATTTTAAAATAGCGATTATTTTTTTAATCTCGTGTTTTGTCGGAAGTTTTCTAATGCTGAAAACGCCGTCTTCCGCAAATGAAGTATGCGCGATTATCTTTGCTTCAACCTTTCTTGCCACGGAAACGTCCGCGAAACCTGTCTATGAACTAGGAAGAAAAATAGCAGCTTTTCTTACCGTTTGCGCGGCCTTAACTTTGGGCAAGGGACATTTTTTAATCTCTATAGTTTGCGCTGTGCTTTTATTTGTTGACGCCGTTTCAGTGTGGATAGATTTTTATATAAGAAGAAAAGAGATAGCAAGTGTCAGATAAAAAAGAGACTTGGCAAAATAGGCTGAAACAGCTTGGAAAATGGTTTTTCTTTATGGGGTATTTGTTTTTTTTACTTATGATTTGTTACGGGTCTTTTTGGCTTAAGAGCTTAAGTTGAGGCAAAAATGAAAATTCCTGAAAATGTATTTTCCCGAACGCTTTTGGGTTATTTGCCGGTAATGGCGATGAACTATGATTTTTTCCACTCGATTGTCGCCGCGGGATGGATAGTCTTTTTTCTCTGGATAACAGTTTTCTTTTTTGGATTTTTTAGATTTTGTTTCCCTCCGAAAACATTGAAAATTTCTTTTTTTATCTGGCTTTTTGTGTGGGCTCAGGCCGCGTGGACAATCACCAAACTTTCTCCCGTTTGGATTATCAGTGTTTTTCTTGTAGTCCCAGAGTCTTTTTGGCTGGAAAAAATAAAAACAGAAAAACAAACGGTTTTTTCTAAAAAAATACCCGGATTTATTTTGGAAAGATTTGTCTCTGGCATCGTTTTTTTTGTTCTTGTTTTTATTGCGCAAGGCGCCGTGTGGGCTTTGCGGAATTTCTTGGGAGCCGCAACGTCTGCGTCCATTATTATTCAATTTCTCTTACTGTCCGCGATTTCATTTTTATATAAAAAACCTTTTTGGGAAAGAGAGGTATAAGCGATGTCGATAGTTTTTGCCTTCGCCTTTCTTTTTTTGCTTCGCGGCGGTTACCGTTTAGCAGCGGAAAATCCTCAAAAAACGGCCGCTCTTCTTATAAAAAAAAATACAGACTTGTTTTTTACGACACTTGTCGCGGCAGCAGTTTTTGACGTATTAAAAATAGCGGGAGAAATCTATGCTTGGCTTTTGTCTGTAGAGATTTTTCTTCCTTTTATTGTCATATATGTTTTGGCCTCATATCAAAAGAAAAGCGCTCTTTTTTTTCTCATCTCAGCGGGGTTGTTTTTTTATGGCGCCAAAAGCGAGAGCGATTTTTTAATACAAATAGTGTTAGTTTTTTTGTCTATTTTTTTTATGACGGTTTTCCAAATAGTTTTTATCGGGCTTAAATACAGATTGCTTTTTCTTTCTATCCCAAAACGTTCCGACGGCTGGCCGGCGCTTTGTCTTTTAGCGGCTGGGATAGCGGTAGTTTTTGAATCGTTAAGGCAGTTGATTTTCTAATGTTTTGAAGAGAAATAGACGAAACAAGGATGGTATTTTTGCAACTTTCCACTCTTAAAAAGGATACATATGACAATAGATGAAATTTTGCTTGGTTCCATAGAAAAAGAAGCCTCGGATATTCATTTGACAGTCGGACGGCCGGTTACTTATCGTTTGGTCGGGGACCTCGTTTCAATAAATGAGACTTTGCTTACGCCGCAGGATTTGGAGGGTTTCGTTAAAGTAATAACAACGGAAGAGCAGCGAAAAAAAATTAATGAAGAAGGCGGCGTTGATTTTGGTTTTTCTTTTAAGGATAAGGCGCGGTTTCGCGCTTCCTGTTATAAGCAGCGCGGGCATTTCGCGATTGTCCTTAGACTTTTGCCCTCTAAGTTTTTTGGATTTCAAGAAATTGGACTTCCCGCGCAAATTTTAGAAGTTTTAAACCTTCCGCGGGGACTTGTCCTCGTAACAGGGCCTACAGGTTCAGGAAAAACTACCACGCTCGCTACAATGCTAAATTATATTAATGAAAATTTTCCTAGACATTTAATTACGGCGGAAGACCCTATTGAATTTTTGCATCCGCACAAAAAAGCAATTATTACCCAGCGGGAAATTGGTCAAGATGTGCCGTCTTTTTCTGAAGCCGTAATAAAAGCGCTTCGTCAAGATCCTGATGTGATTTTAATAGGAGAAATGAGAGATTTGCCGACAATGGAATCTTCCATCCGAGCGGCTGAAACGGGGCATTTGGTTTTTTCTACTTTGCATACGACGGGAGCCGCGCGGACGGTTGACCGCATAATAGATGTATTCCCTTCTCATCAACAGGCGCAAATTCGCGTTCAGCTTGCCTCTACAATTGTTGCTGTTATTTCGCAGGTTTTGGTTCCCCGCCTTGACGGCAAAGGACGGGTCGCCGCGTTTGAAATTATGTTTGCGACACCCGCTATTCGCAATTTGATTCGCGAAGGGAAAACGTATCAAATTTTCTCTGAACTTCAAACTGGATCGAGATATGGAATGATTGCCTTAGACGACCATCTTAAGCGGCTTTACGAGCAAGGCATAATTAGTTATGAGGCGGCGCTTGAGGTCGCGGCAGACTCAAAAGAGCTTGCGATGCAGCTTTCCAAGCTTCACGCGAATAAAAAGAAGTAGCGATTGTTTTTGTCATTAACCGTTTTGTCTCAATAATCTAGCGACAACTAGGATCTCAAAATAAAAATATTCGAGAGCGCCATAAGCGCATTCTGCTGTCTAATTAATTATACAATAAAATTTAAACTGAGAATAACGATGATAATAAAACTAGCAATAGTTGACAATTTATAACACATGATGTATGCTATGAATTGTTATATAAAGACACACACGGCTACAATGGTAATTTTAAAACAAAAGAGGTGAAACATGGCGGAGCAAGCAAAAGAACAGCAAGAGGCGACAGGGCAGCCTCAATTTCCAAAAAGAGAAAGAACGCAAATCATGACCCCAAAAGAAGCCGCAAAATATCTTGGATTTCATCTTGTGACAATTTACCGGTTGCTTAAAAAAGGCGAAGTTCCCGCGACCAAAATTGGCGGACAATGGCGATTCAAAAAAGACGTGTTGGACGCTTGGTTGACGGAAAGAATGAATTAAGCAAAGAAAAAATATTTAAAATAAAAGACCATAAATTTCAAACGAGGCCGATGGAAATCCTTAGAGGGTTGAGATTTATGGTTTTTTTATTTGACCTAGATTTCTACTCTTGTGGAAATTGCAGTTCGATAAAAAACTGAGCAATAGTTAACAAGTCTCGACAGATTCTCAGGACGCGTTGTTTGTTACTATTGCTTAATTTTTCTATAAGCCTAATGTCTTAAAAGGCGATAACTGCCGCAGCATTTCCGTGTGGATAAGCCCATTTGTCGCAAGATTTTGAATGCAAAATATATCAAGCGGATGATTAGAAAAATCCGTGAGTTTTCCGCCCGCCTCAGAGACGATAACCATTCCGGCGGATTTATCCCAAGGCGAAAGCTTTAATTCATAATAAGCGTCAAAACGCCCGCAGGCAACATAGCACAAATCTATCGCTGCCGAACCTCCGCGCCTAATCCCTTGGACGCGAGTGAGAAAAATACCGAGCATCGCGAGATAATCCTCAGGATTCTTTTTTCTGTCGTATGGAAATCCCGTGGCGATGAGAGACTCTGAAAGAGTTTTTGTTTTTGATACGCGAATGCGTTTTCCGTTGAGCGAGGCGCCTTTGTTAAGTTCGGCAAAAAACAGTTCATTTCGGCATGGATCAAAAACTCCTCCCATCAAAGGTTTTCCGTTTGCTTCCAGACCAATAGAAACTGAAACGGTAGGATAACCATGCGTAAAATTTGTTGTGCCGTCAATCGGATCTATTATCCAACGAAAATCGGAGCCTGTAATCGCGGGCGATTCTTCCGCCAAAATAGAATGTTTGGGAAACTGTTTTAAAATTAGAGAAACAACAGCCTTTTCGGTCGCTTTGTCAACGTTTGTAACAAGATTGAATGTGCCTTTTTTTGATACTTGTTTTTTCTTGTGGAAATTTTTCTGAATGATTTTTCCGCCGATTTGAAGCGCGTCTAATAGGGTTCTTTTCAATTTGGAATTATTCATATAAAATGTGTAACTTTCTGTTCATAGTGAACGGCTATATAAGAGCGGTCATTTTAATCAAATAAAAATAAAAGCAAAGAAGGTTTTATGAAAACTTATGATGTAACATTAATTCCCGGAGACGGCGTTGGTCCAGAGCTAGCGGCGGCGGCAAAAGATTGCCTTGAAGCAACGGGAGTAAAATTTAATTGGGATATTCAAACGGCAGGCGCGGATATTGTCGCGGCGGAGGGAACGCCGCTTCCGCAGCGCGTTATAGATTCTATTCGTAAAAATAAAATTGCCATTAAATCTCCTCTTACAACGCCGGTCGGCACGGGATTTCGGTCAGTAAATGTCGCTTTGCGCAAGGAACTAGACCTTTATTCTTGCCTTCGTCCTTGTAAATCTTATGACGGCGTCCGCTCGCGATATAAAAATATAGATCTTGTAATTGTTCGCGAAAACACGGAAGACCTTTATGCCGGAATAGAATTTCAAAAAGGAAGCAAAGAAACTCTCGAATTAATCGCGGAAATTGAAAAACTTTCTAAACGCCGAATTAACTCTGACGCGGGAGTCAGCATTAAACCTATAACAGTTGCCGGGACAGAGCGTATAGTGAAATTTGCTTTTGATTACGCGCGCGCGAATAAACGGAAAAAAGTTACGGCAGTTCATAAAGCGAATATTATGAAATTTTCTGACGGATTGTTTTTGGAAGTCGCGCGCGAAGTAGCGAAGAAATATCCTGACATAGAGTTTGATGACCGCATTGTTGACAATATGTGCATGCAGCTTGTGCAGAAGCCGGAACTTTACGATGTTTTGGTGCTGCCAAATCTTTATGGAGATATTATCTCTGATCTGTGCGCGGGGCTTATCGGCGGACTGGGTGTTGCGCCGGGCGCGAATATCGGAACAAATGGCGCTCTTTTTGAGGCGACGCACGGCTCTGCTCCCAAATACAAAGGTCTTAATAAACTTAATCCTACGGCGGTGATTTTATCAGGCGTTTTAATGCTTAGGCATATTGGTGAAAAAGAAGCCGCGGATAGACTTGAAAAAGCGGTTGCCGATGTGATTCGAGAAGGAAAAGATGTAACGTATGATTTGAAAGACGACCGCAACGATCCGACAGCGGTGGGAACTCGCGAGATGGGCGCGGCGATAATTAAAAAAATGAAGGCGGCGTAATATGGCAAAAGTTACAGTTGTTGGTGCTGGGTTTGTTGGCGCGACGGCGGCGCAAAGGATTGTGGAAAAAAATCTTGCCGATGTTGTTTTAGTCGATGTGGTTGAAGGCTTAGCGCAAGGCAAAGCGCTTGATATGATGGAGTCCGCGCCGATAGAGGGTTTTACTTCTAAGATTATTGGAACTACGAAATACGAAGAAACGGCAAGCTCTGACGTTATTGTTATTACGGCTGGGCTTGCGCGTAAACCCGGAATGAGCCGCGATGACTTGCTTTTTAAAAACGCTGAGATTGTTGGTGGCATTGCTAGCGAATGCGCGAAATATTCTCCGAATGCGATATTGATTCTTGTTACAAACCCGCTTGATGTAATGACTTGGTTGGCGCAAGAAAAAACAGGATTTCCCACAAATAGAGTTTTTGGCATGGCGGGCGAACTTGATTCTGCCAGGTATCGCTATTTTTTAGCCGAAGCAACGGGTGCGAAACCAAGCGAAGTTAACGCTATTGTTTTAGGCGGACACGGCGATCAAATGGTTCCTGTCCCGCAGCTTGCTATCGTAAAAGGGCAGCCGGTAGAAAAGCTTCTTGATAAAGATGTGATAGAAAAGATAAACGAAAGAGCAAGAGTTGGCGGAGCCGAAATCGTTCAGCTTCTAAAAACCGGCAGCGCGTTTTACGCGCCGTCAGCATCTGTAGTTAAAATGGTTCGGGCGGTTTTGCGAGACACCGGAGAAATAATTCCTTCTTGTGTTTATTTGAGCGGAGAATATGGGCTTAAAAATTTGTATTGCGGCGTGCTCGCGAAAATTGGACGCTCTGGCATAAAAAGCATTGTCGAAATTGCTATAACTGATGAGCAAAAGAAAGAATTAGCGGCGTCTGCCGAAGATGTCCGCCAAAATTTTTTGAAGTTAAAAAAGTAGAGGGATTTATCAATGAGTTTGCTAAATAGTTTTGGAAGCAAAGTAACGCTTTCTATAGATGGAAAAGACTATACGATTTATAGAATTCGCGCGCTTCAAGACATTGGCATCGCAAAAGTGAATAGCCTGCCCTTCGCGATTCGTGTTCTTTTAGAAAATCTTTTGAGAAATGAAGACGGAAAAAATGTTAGTAAAAAAGACATAGAACAGCTTGCTAATTGGGATCCCGGCAAAAAAAGCAATCAAGAAATAGCGTTTACGCCCGCGCGGGTTTTGCTTCAGGATTTTACTGGAGTGCCCGCCGTAGTCGATCTTGCTGCTATGCGCGAAGCGATGGTGAAAATGGGTGGCGAACCGAAAAAAATCAATCCTCTTCAGCCCGTTGACCTTGTGATAGACCATTCGGTTCAAACAGATTTCGCGGGCACTTCCGAAGCGTTTTCAAAAAACATCACAAAAGAATTTGAAAGAAATGTAGAGAGGTATCAATTTTTAAAATGGGGGCAACAAGCATTTCGCAATTTTAGAGTTGTTCCTCCCGCCACGGGAATCATTCACCAAGTTAATCTTGAATATCTTTCGCCCGTGATTTTTAAAAGGAAAGAAGGATCTAAAACTTATCTTTATCCCGATACTCTTGTGGGAACTGATTCGCATACCACAATGATTAACGGCTTGGGTGTTTTGGGTTGGGGTGTCGGCGGAATTGAAGCAGAAGCGGCGATGCTAGGGCAGCCCGTTTCGATGCTTATACCGGAAGTTGTTGGCGTTAAATTTATAGGCAAATTAAAAGACGAAGTTACGCCTACGGATTTGGTTTTAACTGTGGTTGAAAAACTTCGCAAAAAAGGCGTTGTCGGAAAAATAGTTGAATTTTTTGGATCCGGAGTAAACGAATTATCGCTTGCCGACAGAGCGGTTGTGTCCAATATGGCGCCGGAATACGGCGCTACGGCCGGCTTTTTTCCCGCGGACAGCGAGACGATAAAATTTTTAAAACTCTCAGGCAGGGATAACGAGCAGATAATTCTTGCCGAAGAATATTTAAAAGAGCAAATGCTTTTTCGCGAAGGCTCAGACGAGAGAATAGTTTATTCTGATGTGCTGGAAATAGATTTGGCGACAATCACGCCCAGTCTAGCGGGTCCAAAACGGCCTCAAGACAGAGTAGAGCTTGGTGAGGTCAGGAACTCTTTTTTAAAATCACTTGAAACATCAGACGGCGTACAAAAAGAAGTAGAAAAAACGGCTGTGATAGAAATAGATGGAAAAAAAGAAACCATTACAAACGGCTCCGTGGTTATTGCTTCCATTACAAGCTGCACAAACACATCCAGTCCGACCGCGATGCTTGGCGCAGGAATTTTGGCAAAAAAAGCGCTGCAACGGGGACTCACCGTTAAACCTTGGGTAAAAACAAGTCTTGCTCCGGGTTCTAAAGTTGTAACGGATTATCTTGCGACAAGCGGGCTTTTGTCGTGTCTTGAGGTCTTAAAATTTAATGTGGTAGGTTATGGATGTATGACTTGTATAGGGAATTCAGGGCCCCTAGCAAAAGCCGTTTCAGATGCGATAAAAGAAAAGAATTTAGCGGTTGCGGCGGTTATTTCCGGCAATAGAAACTTTGAAGGACGCATTCACGCGCAAGTCAGAGCGAATTATCTTGCGTCTCCGGCTCTTGTTGTCGCTTACGCCATAGCGGGGACGGTTAATATTGACTTAAAAAAAGAGCCGATAGGGATTGGCAAAAAAGGTGAAAAAGTTTTCTTGAAGGATATTTGGCCAAGCAGCGCCGAAATTCGCGAGGCGTTAAACAGCGTTGACGCCTCTATGTTTCGCACTAGATACCAAAATGTTTTTGAAGGAAGCGAAGAATGGAAAAGCCTTTCATCCTCGAGCGGCGAAACTTTTGAATGGAACAAAAAATCTCTCTATGTTAAGCATCCGCCGTATTTTAAGAAAATGACACTTGAGCCGCCAGCGCTGAAAGATATAAAAGAAGCCAGAGTTTTGGCTGTTTTGGGAGATTCTATTACCACAGATCACATCTCGCCCGCGGGCTCAATAAAAGAAGATAGCCCAGCGGGAAAATATTTGATAGAGCAAGGCGTTAGACCGGAAGACTTCAATT
The DNA here is from genome assembly GCA_964410905.1 of uncultured bacterium. GTDB lineage: Bacteria > Omnitrophota > Omnitrophia > Omnitrophales > Aquincolibacteriaceae > Aquincolibacterium. The sequence continues at coordinate 39,666 of CAYPIR010000012.1, forward strand.
CTTACGGTTCACGGCGCGGCAACCATGAGATTATGGCGCGTGGAACATTCGCTAATATTAGGCTTAAAAATCAGCTTACCCCAGGCATCGAAGGCGGCATAACAAAATATTTTTCTGATGAATCTTCCAGCTCAGAGACAATGACTATATATGACGCGGCGATGAAATATAAAGAAAAAAATAAGCCTTTAATTGTTTTGGCCGGAAAGGAATATGGCTCAGGTTCCTCGCGTGATTGGGCTGCCAAGGGGCCCGCGCTTCTTGGAATTCGCGCCGTGTTGGCCGAGAGTTATGAGAGAATTCATCGCAGCAATTTGATAGGAATGGGGATTTTGCCTTTACAGTTTTTTCAAGGGCAGAATGTGGCGTCATTCGGCTTAAAAGGGACGGAGATATTTTCAATAGAGGGCATTGCAAAAAATCTTAAGTCGGGAAAAATCTTAACAATAAAAGCAAAAATGGACGATGATAATACAAAAACATTTGAAGCCGTTTGTCGAATCGATACGCCAATAGAAATAGAATATTACAAACACGGCGGTATTTTACAATATGTGTTGCGTCAGCTTTTATCGCAATAAAAAAAAAGAAAACTCGAAGGAGTTAAAATGAAAAAAGTCGTAGAAAAAAGAAAACGTGTCCGCTTTAAAATTCCTTCGCTTGTAAAGTATAAACAAATTCCAAATTCTACAACTTATCGGATATCCAACTTAAAAGACATTAGCGTTATTGGAATAGCTTTTGTTGCTGATAGAGCAATTCCTGAAAATGCGGAACTGGAGATATCCTTTTTAGATCCCGACGGCAAAGAAATGACTCTTGAAGGAAAAGTTATACACTGCGAACAAGTGGGAACAAAGCCGCAAGCGCATCGAATAGGCGTTGAATACAGAAAAATTTCGACGTCAACAATTGAAGCACTTAGCCAAGCCGAAAAATATTTTTTGACGTATAAAAAAAAATAACTCCAAAATAGATTTTTTGTTGATTATAGTTATGTTTTTTGCTACAAAGGTTCGACGCTTCAACCTAGAAATTAAGAATAGAAAGCGGGTTTATGTCTAGAAAAAGCAAAGAACCGTCTGGCGCATCAAAACTTATCCGGGGACTTGAGGGCGTTGTTGCCGCGCAAACGTCTCTTAGCGACGTGGACGGTGAAAATGGTCGGCTTCTTTACCGTGGAATGGGAATAGGCGAACTTGTCGAAAAGGCACATTTTGAAGAAATTGCTTATCTTTTTTGGTATGGCAAACTTCCAAACAATGACGAACTTGCAATTTTCAAAGAAACTCTTAAAGAACAGAGACCTCTTTCAAAGACTGCTATGAATGTTTTGAAAGATCTCCCTCGCGAAGCGCATCCTATGAGCATGCTTCGCACAATGTGTTCTTTGATGGGAACGCTTGATCCTAGGGCTAAAATTATTAATCCGGAAGAATCTCAACGCAAGGCGCATCATTTAACAGGTGTTTTCCCTACAATCGTTGCGGCATTTTATCGGCTTCGACAAGGCAAAGACCCTATAGAGCCCAATATGAGCCTTTCTCACGCAGCAAATTTTCTTTATATGATGGAAGGAAAAATTCCCACGCCAGAGATGGAAAAAGCGCTTGATGCGTATCTTGTACTGCTTGCTGACCATGGCCTTAACGCGTCAACCTTTGCCGCCCGCGTTACTACAGGGACTTTATCTAATCTTTACGCGGCGGTAACGTCTGCTGTTGGGACGCTTGCGGGGGAGCTTCATGGCGCGGCAAATCAATATGCGATGGAAATGATACTTGAAATTGGAACGCCGGAAAATGCTAAGAGTTACGTCAACAAACTGCTCGATGAGAAAAAGAAGGTTATGGGTTTTGGGCATCGCATTTATAAAACAAAAGACCCGAGAGCGGAAGCGTTTCGCACTATTGCGGCGGATCTTTGTCGTCAGGCTGGAAAAGAAGAATGGCTTGCGATAGCGGCAAACGTTGAAGAAGTAATGCTTACTCGGAAAAACATTCCTTGTAACGTGGACTTTTTTTCTGCGCCCGTCCTCTATGTGCTGGGGTTTCCGCCTGACTTTTTTACCACAGTGTTTGCCGCCAGCCGCGTTGCCGGTTGGGCGGGCCATATAATTGAGCAACAAATGGACAATCGTTTAATTCGTCCGCTTTCAGAATACATAGGCCCGCAAGAGCAGAAGTATGTGCCAAGTGACCAACGCGTCTAATATTAAGTTTTAAAAGAGGCGAAAATGACAAGCCGCAAGATCGTCAAGACGTTCTCAAAAGAAGAAGCTGAAGCCCTTATCCCTGAACTTGAAAAAAAGATAAAAGATTTACGCGCTAAAAAAGAATTTTATGGACGCATTCACGACTCTCTTTTTATGCGAGAACTTTTGTCCGAAGCCGAAAAAGCTAAGGGATTTCTCGCGGAGCCTGACGATTTAGAAGTGAGCATTTTTGCCCTTGAAGAATCAATAGAAGCGCTTGTCCAAGACATAGAAGAAATAGTCGAGCTTGGCTGCTTTTTACGCAACATTGAAAAAGGCATAGTAGAATTTCCAGCGGTTTTAAATAGTGGAAAAGTTTTTCTTTCTTGGAAAATAGGAGAGAAAAATATCACGCACTTTCGTCTTCCTAAAAGCTCGGAGCGAGAGAAAATAGTTTAAGAATATCGACAGCGCCTGCCTTGCTGTTTTTTATGACTGTTGCGTCAGCAGAATAGTGAAAGAAAAAGCACTGCCTTTCCCGTAGATAGAATCAAGCATTACTTGCCCGCCGTGAGATTCAATAATTTTTTTTGAGATAACAAGCCCAAGTCCTGTTCTGTCGCGCGCCACTTTTTTCGCGGAGTCTATTTGGATAAGTTTTCTGAATAATTTTGTCAGATTTTCTTCAATATCAGTTTTAATCTCTAACTTTTTTGTGCGGATAAGAGGCGTCATCGCGCTAATGACCTCATTTGCAATATCATAGAAACTGTTTTCGGAAAACGTCATCTTTTCAACGCCTGACTCGATCCTATGGAAAATCAAAATATCGTTTGCCAGTCTAATGAGAAGGTCGGTGCTTTGCTTTGATGTTTCCAAAACATGCCTTTGCTAATTATTTATTTCTCCAACAACGCCGTCCAAAATAAGAGATAAGATTTCTCTAACGGAACGCATCGACGTTCTGAGTTCGTGCAACACCATATGAATTAAATCTTCTTTTGCTTTCAAAGTTTCCTTATAAGGCTGCTCGGTTACATCTTTCACAAAGCAAAAAAAAGAACATTTGCGGTAAAAAGAATTTGTTCTAAACGTCTTGTGGAAGTTTGTCTTTTTAAGGGTTCATCTTGAGCTTTCTTTAATACTACCCTTAGAAATGAACGAAACGGGGTTACCTTTTCAGACACAGACGGCGTTTGTGATAATTTTTATTCCGTGGATGAATTTATAAAGTTTTTAAGCTAAAACAAAACGATTTTTCCATAGGTTTTTTTGAGGCAAAATGAAGGACGGGAGATTTATTTTGCTAAAGCAACGCCCAGTCGAAATAAAGCAAAACAACAGATAACGCTTAAAATAATATTAAGAAACCCCAAAACGATATCACCTTGTTTTGTGAGATTGGATGTTTCAAGAATAAAAGACGAAAACGTTGTGAAAGCTCCGCAAAAACCAACCATTAGAAAAAGTTTTAATTCGCTAGATATGGAAAATTTTTCTTCAGCAAGGCTTGCGACAAAGCCAATGATAAAACAGCCCAAAGCATTTACCGCGAAAGTCCCGAATGGGAAACGATTTCCTAAAAGTTGATGAGCCTTAATAGACAAAGCATATCTTGACCAAGTTCCTAAAATTCCGCCCAAACCGAGCAAAAGCCATTTTGTCATAAATTAGTTCTCTAATTGTTTTCCAACGGTATAAGCTTGCGCCAAATAATTTCCTATAGCGTGATACGAAGCTGTCCCTGGCGCGAATAAAAAGGCGTTTATTTTTTCTGTTTCCGGAAAGCCTTTCGCGTTTAATAAATCAGCCTGAATTTTTACATCTTTTATTTCGCCGATAAATTGCGTGTGCGTTCCAAGTTTGTGAGAAGAAACAAGCGAACATTCAAGCGTTATCGGAAACTCTTCTATAGAAGGGGCGTCCACGAACTCCGCTTTAATCGGCGTTAATTTTGTAACTTTAAATTTATCGACATTTTTACCTGAATGGATTCCAAAAGAATCCGCTTCTTTTAAATATTTTTGAGATGGGATATTTATCGTAAAAGCTTTTTTCTCCATGATGTTTTCATACGTTTTGCGATGTTCCCTGACTGAAATGCCGACACAAGGCGGCTCTGAGCAGACAATGCCTCCCCATGCGACATTCATCGCGTTTGGCGTTCCGAATTTGTCATAAGAGGCCACAATCAAAACGGGAGTTGGCAAAAGTATAGTTTTTGCGGCGATAGATTTTTTCATACTGGCTCCTTTTTGTTTTTTACGATTTGAAGAGATTCTTTAAGAATGGGAACAAATGAAATCACGACAACAAGAATAATTATAATATGCAGCTGCTTTTCAATGTTTGGAATGGAGTTTCCAAGAAAAAAACCAATAGAGGTCATGGAAACGACCCAAAGAATGCCGCCAAAGAAATTGAAGAAAAAAAACTTTTTGTAGTCCATTTTTGCGGCACCCGCAATTGTCGGCGCGAACGTTCTTATAATAGGAACAAAGCGCGCTAGAACGATTGTTTTGGGACCATGCTTTTCATAGAATTTTTGCGTGCGGACAAGATGATCTTTATGAAAAAAAACAGAATCGTCTTTGTTGAAAAGTTTTGGACCTAGATGATAACCGATGAAGTAACCTGTTGAATCGCCTAAAATAGCAGCAAGCGAGAGAAGTAAATTTAAAACATAAAAATTCATAGTCTCATCCATTGAACATAAAAGTCCCGCGGTAATCAGCAGGGAATCGCCAGGCAGAAAAAATCCCGCTAAGAGACCTGTCTCGGAAAAAATAATAACGACAAGACCCACGTATCCGCATAGTCTGATTAAAGCGGGTAAATCACTTAATTTAGAAAAAAAATCTACAAGCCACTCCATTAAAATCTCCTAGTCGTTCAAGACGCGTATTGTAACCATTAAACCGATGTTATGCGAATAATCTTATTTTGTCGCAGGCTAATAACTTTTGCAATAATTCAAGATTTTAAAAATAAATTTGAGATTGGAGAATAATTGTAAATCTTTAAAACTTTTTGCCGATAATTACCTATATCTTTATTGGGCAAAAACCTAATAAAAAATTTGAAAAAGAAATAAACATTTAGCCTGAAGGGGGGCAATAAATATGGGGACAAAAGGAATCGCGATTGTCGGCGTTGATGTTGACAAGCTGTTGAAGCTGTTGAATAAAGCGTATGCGGATGAATGGCTTGCGTATTACCAATATTGGGTTGGCGCGAAAGTCGCGAAAGGGCGTATGCGTGGAATCATCGTCAAAGAACTTGAAGAGCACGCCGGCGAAGAATTGGAGCACGCGGAAAAACTAGTTGAGCGCATTAGCCAACTAGGAGGGTCGCCACTTGTTACGCCGGAACTTATTTTGAAAGAAACCAACTGTGGATATCTTGTACCAAAGAATTCTTGTACAAAAGCTTTGCTCGAACAAAATATAGCAGGGGAACGTTGCGCGATTACGGTGTATCAAAGACTTTTTGATTTCGTAAAAGGCAAAGACCCTATTACGGAAAAACTTATTCTCAAGATTCTTGAGGACGAGGTCGAGCATGAAGAGGATCTTGAAGCAATTTTGGAGGATTTAAAATTTCCAGTAAAATAATAAAAGCAGTAAAAATTTAGTTTTACAAAATCCCTGAGGCGATAAAATCAATTCAGGGATTTTTGTTTTATAAAAATTACAAAAGCTTTGAAAGAGTTTCTTCAAGCGTCGCTGGTATGGGGCAGTTTATCTCGACGGTTTTTCCATTTTTAGGATGCGGGAAACTTAAAAAATACGAATGTAAAAAAAGACGCTTTAATGACATAGTTTGTTTCCAAAGTTTATTTAAAGAAAAATTTCCATAAACTCTATCGCCTGCGACAAAATGCCCGCGCGAAGATGCTTGGACGCGAATTTGATGGGTCTTTCCGGTTAACAAATTAAATTCCACCAAAGAAAGATTGGAGCGGAAAAAAAATTTTTTTAATTTGTAATTTAAAAACGCGTTTGGTTTTCCATTTTGCGCGGCAAACGCTCTGACCGTCCCGCGCTCACGCTTCTCAATTAACAAATCCCGCCAAACACCTGTTTGCGGCATTATTTTTCGTGTTACGAGCGCGATATATTTCTTTGTTATTTTTCTATTTTCAAAAAATTTTCTAATAAAAGTTGCGCCTTGTTTCGATTTCGCTGCGAGCAAAACACCGGATGTGTCTTGGTCTAAACGATGCAGAAGCCATAAGTTTCCGCCGGACGTTTTGAATATTCTATTTTGAGGATCGTATTGTCCGTTAAAAGAACAAGTGTTTTTTTGTCCATTAGAGTTTGGGTGAGACAAAACGCCGTCGGGCTTTTCAATAGCGATTATTTCGGAATCTTCAAATAAAATTTTGTGGCGGGTAAAAGGAGAGAGAGACATAAAACAAGCAGCCCCACGGGAAGTTTTCCCGTGGGGCACGCGCTAATTACTTAGCGACTGCAGCCGCATTTTTTCTTAGCGACTTTTTTCGCTGGTTTTTTCTTAGCGACTTTTTTTACTGCTTTTTTCTTCGTTGCCATTGACGGCTCCTTTTTTTATGCGTTAGCGTTTGCAGAGGAAATTCTCTTTAAAAACGTTTCACGCGTTTTTGAACAAGTCGTCTTAAAATTCGAAGACTTCATAAAGTGTTCTTCAAGATTTATCGGCTTTTTAAATTACATCTTAAATAATTTACGCAAAAAAATCAAAAAATATTCAAAAAAATTCCGACAAGCAAACTACAAAACGTGAGTAATCCCAAAATAAAAAAAACTTCTTTCTTGTTTTTATTTTCTTTAAATAAAACCAAAATTCCTAATCCGCTGCCGGCGCAAAGCCCCGCGAGAGCCGAACCAAATGTGATGCTGCCCTTTAGATAAAGTTCCGTAATAATTACTGACGCGCCACAGTTTGGAATTAATCCGACAAGGATTGTGAATAGCGGCTGAAAAATCGAACCGGTAAAAAATATTTTATTTAAAGTCTCCTCCGAGGCCATAGAAAATAAAAAATTGAGGGCAGAAGTTGTCAAAAAAATAAACAAAATTATATTAAGAGAATGCTTCAGTGGAAATAAAAAAAATGTTTTCCATTTTGGTTCGCCGTGATCGTGATGATGACAAGAGCAATGCTGATGACCAGTTTGGGATTGCGCCGTATCGTGAGGCGCGTGAGCTTCAGCGGGATATTTTTTGACAAACACATCAATCAAAAGTCCAAAAAAAGTTGCCGCGATAATTTTTACAATGATGATTTGAAAAATCAAAAGCAAAGCATGTCCGTCAGCCAATATGACGGGAAAAGCTTCGTCTGAAGTGGATATAAAGACTGCGAGAAGAGTGCCAAGAGAAATGCAGCGTTTGGCGTAAAGGGCGCTTGCTATTACAGAAAACCCACATTGAGGAAAGCAACCTAGAATGGCGGCTATTAGAGGCGCCAGACTTTTTTTATGGCTTATTTTTTGTGCGGCAAAAAATGAGGCCTTGCCTTCTATCAACTCTAGAAAAACATAAATTCCCAAAAGCCAAGGAATGATGGCAAAAGTATCTTTAAGCGCGTCATAAAAAATTTCAAACATATTTTGTTTTCTCCCCTAAGAAGACAATGTTACTTTTGCAGTAATAAAAAAGCAAGGTATGAGTTTAAAAAAATGTGTTAAGTTGAGCGGCGGCGTTTTATTATGTGCGGGTAAAAACTGGAGCGAGGAGAAATGAAGAGCAAGAAAAAACAAATGATTTTTTTAGGGCTAATGTTTATTCTCGCCGCATTTTGGACAGGCACTCTCGAAAATGTTGCGTTCTCTCTTTTGGGATTTCTGTCATTTTTTGTTATTGGAATAACGCTGATTATCGAAGCGCGAAAAAAAAAGGATGAAGAATAAAGCAATGAATAATTATGAGTATATAGATTCGCAAAGAGGAATAGAAAAATTAACGGAAGAACTTAAAGGCGCGAGAAGGGCGGCGCTTGATACCGAGGCTGATAGTTTGCATCACTATTTTGAAAAAGTCTGTCTTATCCAGCTAAGCTTTGACGGGAAAAGTTACATTGTGGATCCGCTTGCGAAAATCTCGTTCGAGAATTTTTTAGAAGTTCTTTCTCGCAAGCCTTTAATTATTCAGGGAGTAAATTATGATCTGAGACTTATGCGCAGATCTCTAAAATTTTTGCCCAAGGAACCGGTATTTGACACTATGATTGCCGCGCAGATGCTTGGATATAAAGAAATAGGGCTTGCGGCGCTTGCTGAAAAGTTTTGCGGAGTTAAACTTTCAAAGTCAGGGCAAAAGTCCGACTGGTCAATCAGACCGCTTAAGGAAAATCTATTGCGATACGCGGCTGATGACACAAGATTTTTAGAAAAAATCGCTGACGCGTTGGAAGAAAATCTCCGCTTAGCAGGACGTCTTGCTTGGCATAAGGAAAGTTGTTCTCGAGCGGTGGCGAGCGCGCTTTCGCCAGAGGTTATTTCCACAAAAGAAGGCTGGAGAAAAGGGACGCAAAAGCTGCCCCCCAAGACGCTTGCGTATGTAAAAAAGGTTTGGTTTTGGCGAGACGACGAGGCGCGGAAGCGCGATAAACCGCCATTTATGATTTTGCGAAACGAAAACCTAATAGATTTTGCGACAAAATGCGCTGAAAAAAATGGGGAAATTGATTTTAATAAAATCACGTATTTAAAACGCGCGAAACCCGACTCTATTTCAAGGTTAAAAGAGATAATTTTAAAAGTGGCGATGTTGTCTCCAGGCGAATGGCCAGAAATTGCTAAAGGAAAAATAAAGCATAAAGGAACAGATGTTGACCCTCGGGAAATAGAGTCTTTAATGGCTGCCGTCAGAGAAGTTGCTGAAGAGAAAAAACTCGAGACATCTTTTTTAGCGTCGCGGGCAACTATTACGGCGATAGTGAGAGAAAAGGCAAGCGACATTGATACCATATGTCGTGCCGGAGGCATCACAAAATGGCAGGCTGAAATCCTTTTACCTTTGGTAAAAGGATTGATGCACAGTCTTGTTCACAAATGAACAAAAAAAGAGAACAGGGCAGGCTGAAATCCTTTTACC
>CAYPIR010000012.1:49038-65896 GCA_964410905.1 uncultured bacterium
TTTTTTTCGGCGGGGCATTATTATTTTTAACAATAGCGACTTGGATTATGTTTTTTCTGTTTCCCGAACTTTCGCATTTTGTCGTAACGGCGGTTATTACGGTTTGGCTTTTTAAAGCAGCTTTGTTTGTTTTCGCTTATGCAAAAACCCGCGAAGTTTTTTTCGCTCTCATAAATGAGCCGCTCGCGTTTAAAACAGTGTTTGGCAGCGCGGCTCTTTGCGGGATCGCGATTTTTTTTATGAGCGTTTTCTTCTGAGGATATTTATGAGTCAATCAAATGGGATGAAAAAATATGATGTTCTTATAGTTGGCGGCGGTGCGGCGGGAATTGTTGCGGGAATTATTTCCGCGCGTGCGGGGCGGTCTGTTTTAATTGTGGAGAAAATGCAAAAGTTAGGTAAAAAATTACTTATTACAGGCGCTGGTAGATGCAACCTTTTGAATGAAAAAATCAGCGCTTCTTTTTATAACGAAGAAGCAAAAGAACTTGTTGAATGTGTTTTAAGTAAATTTGGACAAAATGAAATCGCCAAGTTTTTTAAAGAGCTTGGCCTTTGGACTTACGCGGATGAGTCGGGGCGGATTTTTCCCATAACAAATCAAGCCGTGTCCGTTTTGAAAGTATTGGAAATGGAGCTGAGCAGACAAAAGGTTTCCGTGTCCTTTAACAACGAAGTAAAAAAAATAAAGGTAAAGCCGCAAGGCTTTGAAGTCATTACAAAAAAAGACGAGAAAATTTTTACTAAAAAAATAATTTTAACGGGCGGTGGAAAATCTTATCCAGCGCTTGGTTCTGACGGCAGCGCTTATGAACTCGCAAAATCTTTTGGGCATAAAATAATAGAACCTGTCCCCGTTGCTGTTCCCATACTTGTAAAAGATTCTCTTTGTCATTTTTTACAAGGGCAAAAAATCCGCGCCAGTGTTTTGGGGCTTATAAATAAAACAAAAGTTTGTGAAGCTTCGGGCGAAATCCTTTTTACGCAATATGGGCTTTCCGGCACGGCTATTTTAGACGCAAGCGAAAAACTTTCTATAGCAATAAATAGAGACGGAGTGAAAGATGTTTTGGTTGAAATTGATATGGTTCCGTTTTTAGATGAAGAAGAGCTTGTGGATGAGCTTAATAAACGCGCACGGCGATATGATAATAAAGACGATTTGTTGGAAGGGATTTTGCCACATAAATTTTCCTTGGCCTTAAAAAATGAACTTCAAAATTTTGACGCTATTAAACTAGCGCAAACTCTAAAGCGTAAAAAATTTAAAGTGCTTGGGACAAAATCTTGGAACGAGGCGGAATTTACAGCGGGCGGGATACCAACAAAAGAAATTGATTTTCAAAACTTAGAATCAAAATTTCAAAAAGGGTTATTTTTTGCCGGAGAAATCATCAATGTTCATGGAAAGCGAGGCGGATACAACCTCGCGTTTGCGTGGGCGAGCGGAATGTTGAGTGGAGAGCAGTAATATGCTAAACGCAAACAAACAAACAAACAAACAAACAAACAAACGTCTCTGGTGCGGGATCCTTCAAGCCGCGGTTTATAATTTCCTTCACATCTTATCCCGCGCGGATTACTTGGGTACATTTGACAGCGCAAAGTTTGCTTTCTCAAAATGTAAAAGCTGATAAAGTTGTTTTGTATTTGGCAGACTCGCAATTTCCAAACAAAGAAAAAAATTTACCCAAAGAATTATTAGCTTTAAAAGAAAAAGGTTTAACAATTTCTTGGTCCCACGACATAAAATCATACAAAAAACTAATACCCGCTTTGAAGGAATATCCAAACGACGTAATAATTACAGCCGATGACGACATAATTTATCCGCAAGATTGGTTTGAAAAATTATACAGGTCATATCTGAAATACCCGCATCAAGTTCATTGCCACAGAGCACGAAAAATAATTGTCTTCAGAGGCAAATTGATAAAGTATGTAAAATGGCAAAAAGCATTTAGCGGAGAAAGTTCTTTTTGGGTTTTTCCTATAGGCGTTGGTGGCATTTTATATCCGCCAAATGTTTTTCATAAAGAGATAATTAATGAAAACTGTTTTATGAGCATTGCACCACATGGGGATGATATTTGGTTTTGGACAATGTATGTAATGAATAATGTTAAAGCTAGAGTTGTTAAAAAAAACTATGCGGAAATTGAGCGAAGTCACTCAAATAAATTTGTACAAAATGAAGCCTTGTGGCATACAAATATGCAAGAAAATGATAAAGCGTTTAGCAGACTTTTTGACAGGTGTCCAGAAGTTTTGGAAAAACTAAAAAAAGTAAATTTTTTAAACGAATGTCAAAATATACGACGAAGATTTATCATGTGGGGAAGAAAACTACTACGTTTTTTTTAGTTCGACTAACACTTCAATGTGTTTTGTTCTTGGAAACATATCAAACGGCGCAACCCGCGCGATTTGCCATTTGCCTTGCGAGAGAATAAGTCTTAAATCACGAATTAAAATTTGAAGGTCGCAGGCAAGATAAAATAAATTGCCGCAACTTTCTTCTTTCGCCAGAAAATTAGCAAGAGACGAGGCGATTCCTAAGCGCGGCGGATCCATAAAAATTACAGTGCCGGGCTTTGGTTTTTGAGAAATAAATTTTGGAAAAGTTTTTTCGACTTTTCCCGTAAAAACACCTACCTGTTGTTTGGAAGAATTTACTTGGTCTTCATCGAAGCTTCTAAAGTTTCTTCGCAAACAGCCCATGCTATAAGGACTTTCTTCAAAACAATCGACTTCGGGAACAAATGCCGCCGATAGAAGCGAAAAAGTTCCCACGCCGGAATAAAGGTCTAAAAATCTTTCGGGTTTGATTTCTCGCAAATTTTCCTCCAGACTTTTCGCGATAAGCTCTGTTGCGGATATATTGTTTTGAAAAAAACCAAGAGAACTTGACCAGATTGACTTTCCGCCAACGGCCACGCGATATAATTTTTCTTCATCGCTTGAAAAAATTCGTCCCTTTTCATCTAACTTAAATCCGCGTTTTTCTTCTTGTCTGCGTAAGCGATGCTCAGAAGTAAAAATCGGCCGGAGCAGTTCATCTGCCAACAAACAATAATCTATCAAAACTTTAGAATAATTATCGTGAGCTATGAACCCAAGTCTTTGAGGATGATTGTTTCTTTCATTTGTTCGGTGAAGGGTGATGCTGTTGCGATAGCCGAACTCTTTCGAGGCGCTTTGTATCGGCGTGATATGCGATTCTGGAATTTTGAAAGTATGCGTAAAACTTTCGCGGACTTGAGATTCTTTCTGGCTTAATTCTTCGGCGTAAGAAAGATGTTGATATTGGCAGCCGCCGCAACGTTCAATGTAGGGGCAAGCGGGACGAACGCGGAGAGGAGACGGCTCTATGACGCGAATTAGTTTTGCTTTGGAGTAGTTTGGTTTTTCTGTTACGAGGCGAGCAAGAATTTTTTCGCCCGGTATTGTGTTTTCTACAAAACAAACCTTACCGTTTATAAAGCCTAAACCTTCGCCGCCAAACGCTATTTTTTCAATTTTAAGCTCAATATCCATTTAAATTTATAGCTTCTTCCAGCGGCGGTGTCCCCAAATCCATTGATTAGGATTTTCAAGTATTTGCTGTTCTAGTCTGCGGTTTATATTTTCTGTAATAACACTTTCCCAGTTAGGATCGTTTAAATCGTACTCGACAGGAGGATCCACGTGAATTTCGTATTGTCCTACGCCGCTTCTCAAACAGCGCCCTGAAATTATCGCGCAGCCGGTTTTTTTAGCAAGTTTCGCGGGGATTGATGTGGTGGATGTTTTTTTGCCAAAAAATACGGATTCAATTCCCTCGTCTCCCGCCCACTGGTCAATTAAAATAGCCATGCAGTGATTACTTTTTAATTCTCTGAACATCGCGCGCACGGCAGGACCATTTTTGCTGATAGGATCAACATTCATTACTCGGCGTTTTTCATTTATAACCTCGTTTAACGCGCTATTTTTAACCTCTTTTACGATAACAGAAACCGGATGTTTAGCAAAGTATGAAAGAAAAGATAAATATTCCCAAGAACCAAGATGAGCGGTTATTAAAACAACGCCTTTTCCGCGTGAGAAAGCTTCTTCCCAATGCTCAAGACCAAAAAATTTGACGCGATTTGAAATTTCCTCACGTGTTTTTTTTACAATAAAAAGTTCCATCATCGATAAAGAGGCATTTTGAAATGACTTTCGCGCGAGTAAATTTTTTTGTTTTTCTGACAGCGAGTTTCCAAAAGCGAGAGAAAGATTTTCGATAGTGATTTTGCGCCGTTGTCTTAAAACAAGATAGGCGAGATTTCCCCAGCCGCAAAAAATAGAATGCGAAATCGAGCGCGGAAGAATTTTTGCAAGCCACGCAAAAAAACGAATAAAATTTATTTCAAGATATTGTAAAAAAGTGAGTTTGTAGGACATGATTTTCAGGAGTATAGCACAAGAGGAAAATAGAGTTTAGGGCGAAGATGAATTAAGCGGACTCTTTCCAGATTTCGCCGTGCCTGCCTATTTTTATGACACTTTCAAGCCGTATTTTAATTACCATAAATCTTTCCGTAATCTCTGCTTCGTAGTGGCTGCGTCTTTTCCCCGTGCGGACAGCTTCTATGACACGGTCGGTAGAAAGCCGAACAACTTTTTCTTCCCATAGTTTCATTACTTCCTTATAAACTTTTCCGGAGTCTATTAGGGCGGCCGTTCCGTTACAGCGATAGCCTTCGAGATTGTCAAAGTCCATAAATGAAACTGAAACTTTGGGATTTTCTTTTATATTGGAAATTGTTTTCCCAATGACATGGTCTATTAAATAAATAAAATCACCTTTTCCATGCAGTATAAATTTGGGGACGGAATTTGGCTGTCCATCAGATCCTGCCGTAGCGATTGATATAAATTCACGTTTTGCCAGCAAAGCTTCGAGTTTTTGATTTATTTGAGACATAAAAATATTTCCTTTTAAGATTATGAATTATAGCACAGCAAAAAGAATGCCATTCTGATATAGAATACATGTTATGGAAAAAGGACTTTATATTCACATTCCGTTTTGCGCGGCGAGATGCCCTTACTGTCATTTTGTTTCGGTTATTAAACCAAACAAAGACATAAGGCGCGAAATTATAAAAAACATTTTAGACGAAATGGAATTTTATTTTAGAAAATATGGCAGCTTGGAATTTGATACGATTTATTTTGGCGGAGGAACGCCGTCTCTTTTGAGCGAGCAAGAAATGTCGGATTTGTTTTTTGTAATAAAAAAATTCTTTCGCGTTAAAAAAGAGGCGGAAATAACATGCGAATGGAATCCGGGAGATGGCAATAGAGAAAAAATAAAGATATTCGCGGAACTAGGAATAAACAGAATAAGTTTAGGCGCGCAGGGATTTGATGATGGTCTTTTAAAACGAATTGGAAGACGGCATACGGCAAAAGAAACTATGCAGGCAATTGAGAATTTTCATGATGCGGGTATAAAAAATATAAGTTTGGATTTAATGCTGCGTTTGCCGGGACAAAGAGTAGAAGATTTTGAATCGTCAGCTCTGAAAGCGATTGAACAAAATGTTTCGCAGGTTTCCTTGTATGATTTGGAGATTTACGGCGACACTGTTTTTGGGAGGCGGCAAAGAAATAATAAATTAATACTCCCAGACGAAAACGTCCACGCCGCTATGTATCAAGCGGCAATAAATTTTTTGTGCGGGGCGGGTTATGAACAATATGAGATTTCTAATTTTGCGAAGCCCGGATTTGCTTCACGGCACAATCTTTTGTATTGGCACAATAAAGAGTATTTGGGCGTTGGGGCTGGCGCGTTTTCTTATATTGACGGCATCAGATTTCAATTCGCGCCTACAATGAAAATATGGTTTGAAAAACACCGGTTAAAAGATTTCGCGGCGGATGTGGCAGACAAGCTTTCTCCAAAAGACATAGCGAAGGAAACTTTCGCAATGAATTTGCGGCTCGCCGAAGGCGCGGAAGTTTTGCCAATAGAAGAAAAGTTTCCCTCGATGAAGGAAAGAATAAAAGTTTTGCGCGAAGAAAAACTTTTAAACAAAAAAGACGGAAGAGTTTTTTTAACCACGCGAGGGAAATGCGTCGCGGAAAATGTGTTTTCTTTTTTGTTAGAAAAAGATGATGTTTTGTAAGGAGCTATTTTTTTGCCGCGAGGTTTCTTTTCAGCAAAGCGAGTTTTTCTAGTAATTCTTTTTTGCGGACAACTTTTTTTAATGTCGCGTCAGGAATATCCAAAAGGGCAATTTCGCTTACAAGCTCTCTATGACTGCTGAACAGTTCCGCAAGCTTTAAAGTCGGAACGCCTTGTTTATACTTCATCTCAAACAATTTTTCATAAAGCGAATTCATCGATAATCTCCTTACTTTTCTGCGAGAATATATCGACACATCAAAAAAAATCTTAAAACTATAAAAAAATATAACTATATATAGTCTAGTTTATCTTTACGACACACTATTAGTTGAAATTGTTAAAAAAATTTTATAATTTATATTGACTAGATTTTAAGTTTTGACAGAATGTAATGTATAAAGTGTAAATTACATTTTATAAAACTATGAGATTTATAATATTTATGACAACAGCAATTTTAGTTTTGGGAAATATTACGCAGGCGGACGCTTTTCTTGGCTTCGGCGAACAGAAAAAAGAAGGACTTGCCGAAGCGATAGAGCTTTATCAAAACAGAGAATATTATAAGGCGCGAAAAGTGGTAGAAAAATATCTTGATAAAAATCCTCAAAGCGCGGAAGCCACCCAACTGATGGCGACTATTTTGGATAAGGAAATCGAACGCCAGCGCGAGCATCTCATTTCACAAGACTTTAACGGCATGTCATCAGACGAGCGCAAAGAACAAGTCAGGACTTGGCTTGAAAGAAGCAGAGCGCTTTTGAGAACTAAGCAATATGACTTCGCGCTTTTTGCCGCGGAAAAAGTTTTTTTGTATGATCACACAAATTCCGCGGCATCGGATTTAATAGATGATATTAAGGCCGCGGCGCTTAAAGACGGGCGAGACGACTCCTTGTTTATTCATAAGATATATGAAGAAGAGATTTCAGACAGAGTTGTGAGATACAGAGACGAAGCGGCGGATTTGGCGGCAAGAGGTAAATTTGGTCAAGCGAAGTTTGTTGCCGAAAAAGTTTTGATGCTGGAACCCGAAGATCCAACATCGCTTTCGGTTTTACAGAGAATACTTTCCCATCAAGAAAAAACAAGGAGCGAAAGACGGTGAAAAGAGAGAAACTTTATAAAATCGGGGAAGTGATGCAATATACCCATCTTTCAAGGCAAACGCTTCATAACTATACCGTTGCGGGGCTTATCAGCGAAGCGCGGCGGACAATATCAGGACATCGGCTTTATGATGAATCAGTATTTGATAGGCTGGAAAACATCAAAGCATTGCAAGAAAAGAATTATACATTAATCCAAATTAAAAAAATTCTTGAGAAGCCCGAAGGACCTGCTCACTCGCAGGCTGATACGGCAGCTTAAGACGCAAAAGGAGGCCCCCCTATGCAAGAAGAAGATTTGAAAATGTGGAAAAAATATAAACGAGTAAAGAGCCTTGCGTTACGAGAGGAAATTATTAAAAAGTATTTGTATTTAGTTAAATATGTTGCGGGAAGAGTCGCCATAAATCTACCACCTAATGTGGAGTTTAACGATTTGGTGAGTTATGGAATTTTGGGACTTTTTGACGCGATTAACAAATATGATGTTTCTCAAGGAAATAAATTTGAGACCTATGCTGTTGCTCGCGTCCGTGGAGCAATTATGGATGAACTCAGAAAATTAGACTGGGCTCCAAGGCTTCTTAGAAAACGCGCGCGCGAAATAGATCGTAAATGCAAAGAGCTTGAAGAAAAACATGGGCGCATGGCGACGGAAGAGGAACTTGCCAAAGCCCTTAAAATTTCAACAGGGGATTTGCAATCTATTTATACGGATCTTAACTCTACAACGTTCTTGTCTCTTGACGAAGTGTGGCAAAATGACGATGGAAACAGATCGTTATCAAGACTTCAAACCGTTGAAGATTCGCTTATAACAGATCAGCTTAATTATGTTCACCAAAATGAAGTTAAAGAGCTTTTGGCAGGCGCGATAGACACATTGCCGGAAAAAGAAAAATTGGTTGTAGTGCTTTACTACTATGAAAATTTGACATTGCGAGAAATAGGCGAAGTTTTAGATGTTTCTGAATCTCGCGTATGCCAAATTCACACTAAAGTTGTGACGCGGCTTCGCGGACATTTGATGCGCCGCGCGGGTCATTTGACAATGGAGGCTTAAGGAAAAAATAACTAGAGAGGAATTTTAAAACAAAGGTTTTATTTAAGTTTTGTCTATGCTCCGCCGATATTTAAAAAGCCTTGCGAAAGACGCTTTTTGCGTTCTTTAAGGTAATCGCAAAAGGCTAAAAGGCGGAAAGAAATGCATAGCGTGACAGAACATAAAAAATCAAAATTTAGGATACAATCTCCAAAGGAACATTCCATTCCTTCAAAAGAGCGCGAAGAAATCCGCAAGTATTTGCGTCTTATCCCGACGGAACCAGAGCCCAATCTCGGCAGAGTTCAAGAAATCAAAGAAGAAATTAGAAAAGGAACGTATTTGTCGCGTGAAATGATAGAAGAAGCGGCGATGCAATTGGCGGTGAGATGGCTGCGGAAGTCAAAGCGCTAAGAAGCCGTTTGTTGCTTTTCTTTATTACCAATCCCCGTTAATTTTATCCAGTTCTGAACGCATTCAAGCGCCATAAATTTTTTCCAAACGATTTCTTCATTCAAATAATTTTCCAGCATCAGAAGCGAAATCCCTTGGTCAATTCCCAGCCATTCGTCCGCCCACCATTTTTTATCGAGATTGAAAGCGTCTTTGAATCCAAATTTTCCGTATAATTTTTCTCCGTGCGTTTCATAAAAATATCTGATAGCGGGAACCGTGTGCTCAGGAGTAAAAACAATGGAAGAAACGGTGGCGTAAGGGGCAACGGTTCCGTCTTGAAGCCCTTCGCCGGGTTTTCCGCCATAAGCCTTATAGCCGCCCGGACCGACTGAAGAAGAAAGTCCCCAAGACTTTGCGTTATAAGATTTGTATTTACTTCCAAAACTAAGCGAATAATCGCGGTTGGCGAGACTCGCTTTAACGGAATTATCAAAAAGATCAATGCCGTTATCATCAAGACCTCTAAAATCGATGTACGCATGAGAGAATTGATAAGTGAAAAGCGCGCCGGTTGAAGAAAACATAACGTGATGTCCGTTGTAGTCTCCTTGTTGGCGAAGCCATCTATGCCAAGCTTCGGGAGGGATAGGATTAGTTGGAGAACCGATAGCAAGCGCTACGAGAATCATTAATTCGTTATAAGAATCCCAATAATAGGGTAAAAATTTCGCTTCAGGGGTCCAACCCATACAGATAAAATCGGAACCGTTCATCATCCATTTCCAATTTACACGATTATAGATTTTGTGAGCCATTTGCTCTATTTCAGTTTCCGGATAATATTGAGCCGCGAGAAGAGCTCCCGCGACGGCAAGCGCCGTATCAATGGAGGACGCCTCAGAACCCCATACGCGTTTGGCCGTTCTGGCATCTAAAAAGTGGAAAAAAAAACCTTCCTGATGAGCGGCTTTATTAAGAAGAGTGTCGAGAGTTATGAGAATTCGGCTTTGCGCGTAATCTTGAGCAAGCCAACCGCGCGAAGCTCCAATCGCGTAAGCCGCGAGCGCGAAACCTGTTGCGGCAACAGAAGACGGAGACCCGGCTTTAGAAGAATCTTTTGTGAGACCTGTCATTTTATCGGAATTTTTTATGAAGTAGTCCAGCGTGTCGCGCTCGATTTTTTGAAGCAACTCATAATCGGTAAAAGACGGAGAATAAGAGAATGAAGGAGTTGCCGCCGTAACGCACAGAAGTAAGAGTGTAAAAATAAATTTTTTAATCATCAGACGAAGTTTTTATAGTATCTAATTTCTCCCGAATAGAAGAAAGCGCCTCTGACGCATTTTCATTTTTTGAGAGAGTTTTTATTTCTTGAAGAAGTTTATCGTTTTTTTCTATGGCTTCGTTAAACTCAAGAGCAAGAGGCTTTGCTTCATCCGCTTTTCGTAAAAAAACTCGTGTTCTAAAATCTCCTTTTTCAAGTTCCGAAAAAGCACGGCTCAAACGGTAAAGAGGTCCAGCGATTTTGTGAGAAATAAAAATAGTTCCCCACGCGACAAAAAGAAGCAGCAGCAGAAATTTCCACGCGAGTTCGCGATTGGTTTCATTTAGAATCTCTTTAAATATTTCGCGTTGGCGAACGCCGAGTTTTTCTTTGCTTTTGATAAAAGAAAGAGGTGAAAGGGAATCCGTCTTAGCTTCGTTTGGATGACGCGCTTGTTCATATTCGACCATTCTTGAGGCTATCATTAAGTCGTTCAAGGTTTTGTCATCGGAAAACGATTCGAGGACTTTGCTCCATATGCCAAAATAAATGCCGATTATAGCTACGAAGTTGATAAGAAGAATGGGGATTATGACTGCGAGCATAAAGCGAAGCTGTAAAGATTTGTTGATAAAAAAACGTTTTCGGCGGTTTGAAGATGATGCCATAGTAGCGTCCCCCAGTTTTTTAAAAAATGAAAAGATATGCGTATGATAAATCGAGAAAATCATCTGTCAAAAAAATCTTTTCGTATATAATGACACAGATTGTAATAACTATGGAGGAAGTATGTGCGGTATTGTTGGTTATGTAGGCTATCGGAACGCGGTTCCAACACTTGTTCAGTGTTTAGAGCGTTTGGAATACAGGGGATACGATTCAGCCGGAGTAGCGTGTTTTGACGATAAAAAGAAAGAAATTTCTCTTGTAAAAGAAAAAGGGAAATTGGGCGCATTAAAAGAAAAGTTAAATGATTTTTCTATAGAATCCTCCATAGGAATTGGGCATACGAGATGGGCAACGCATGGTGAGCCTTCGCGCGTTAATGCTCACCCTCATCTTGACCAAACAAAGCAAATCGCAATGGTTCATAACGGAATTTTTGAAAATTATCTCTCCGTTAAAAAAACGCTGCAGAAAAAAAAGATAACATTTCTTTCCCAAACCGATACCGAAGTAGGCATTCAGCTTATAGGTTCATACTATAAAAAATCTTCAAATCTTTTTGATGCGGTAAAAAAAACAGCTAACGAACTACAAGGTTTTTTTTCTGTTGTTTTATTTAGCCAAGAAAGTCCGGATACAATTATTGCCTACAAACGGTCCAATCCGCTTGTTATAGGAGTAGGACAGGGCGAGAATTTTTTGGCAAGCGATGTTACTGCATTTTTGCCATACACGCGCGAAGTGATTTATCTGGAAGATGAAGACTTGGCTATAACAACGGCAAATGATATTCGCATTTATTCTCTTAAAAGCAAATCGTGGGTTAAACGGAAAATTGTTACCGTGCATTGGGATGTGGAGCAAGCGCAAAAACAAGGTTTCCCACATTTTATGCTCAAGGAAATTTTTGAGCAGCCGGAAATTTTAAAAACTATTTTGACCAAAAGATTGTCAGGCAACAAAATAGATTTTGATACGCTTCCCAAAACTTTTAAAAGCAAACTCAATAAAGTTGAAAAAATTTCTATGATTAGCTGCGGCACGGCATATCACGCAGGGCTTATCGGCGCTGTTGCTATCGAACAATACGCAAAAATTTCAGCATTGACGCAGGTATCAAGCGAGTTTCGTTATGGCAACCCAATTTTAGGGAAAAAAGACCTAGTTGTTTTAATTACGCAGTCAGGAGAAACTGCGGATACTCTTGCGGCTCTGCGGCTTGCTAAAGCCAGGGGCGCAATGACTCTTGCCATAGTAAATGTTGTTGGCAGCACTATTGCGCGTGAAGCAGACGCTGTTATTTATACTCACGCAGGACCTGAAATCGGCGTAGCCTCAACAAAGGCTTATATCGCTCAGCTTGCCACGCTTCTTTTATTTACGTTTTATCTTGCGTTTCAGCGCGGAACAATTGACGCAAAAGAACGGAATGAATTTTTACGAGAAATAAAAAAACTGCCTGAAAAATGTGCGTGGATTTTAAAAAATTTGAAAAAATTAGAGCCTTGCGCTGAAGCTAATTTTGAAAGACCTAATTTTTTATATCTCGGACGAGGCTGTAACTTTCCTACAGCGCTTGAAGGAGCTCTCAAGTTAAAAGAAATATCTTACGCTCATGCCCATGGTTATGCCGCCGGCGAGATGAAACACGGACCGATAGCGTTGATAGATCACGAGCAGCCCGTCATTTGTATTGCGCCTGAGTCCGCGACTTACGACAAAATGATTTCAAATATTCAAGAAATAAAAGCGCGGGACGGGATTGTAATCGCTATAGGAACGGACAAGGATGAACTTTTGAAAAAAATGTCAGATACTTTTTTTGCTATTCCAAAAACAACAGAGATTATTTCGCCAATTCTTACAGTTATTCCGCTTCAATACTTTGCTTATAAAATCGCAGCTTTAAACGGACGAGATGTTGATCAACCCCGAAATCTCGCCAAATCTGTAACGGTTGAATAGTCAATGTTAAGAAAAATAGCCTATAAGATTTATAACCTTCTTGTATGCAAAACTAAAATAAAAGGAGAGGGGAATAAATTTATTTTGGTTGATAAAGAAGGAAGGGAGAGGTTTTTTAAAGGAAGAATAAAAGGTCTTTTAATAGAAGTATTTGGAAATAACAATACTATAAAAATAGACAGCAATACGGTTTTTTATGACAGTAAAATTCATATTGGTCGGTGCAATAATTGTTTAATAGAAATTAAAAAATGTTCGCTCAAAAAGATGATTATTAGATGTTGGAATAGCGACAATGTTGTTATTTGTATAGGTGAAGGGACGACAAATTACAATAACTTAAAAATTGAAGCAGGCGAGACAAATGCGGGAGTTTTGATAGGAAAAGATTGCATGCTCTCTGAAAACATTGTTTTTAGAGCAACGGACGGACATGGAATTTATGATTGCGAAACGGGAAAAATAATTAATAAAATTTCAAACAAAATAGTCATAGGCGATCATTGCTGGATAAGTCGCGATGTGAAGTTTGGGAAAGAGGCAACAATTTCAAATAACACTATTGTTGGAATGGGCGCTGTTGTAACAAAAGAGTTTACGGAAGAAAACACAATCCTTGCTGGCAATCCTGCCAAAGTTATAAGGCGTGGCGTTAATTGGACACGCGAACAACCGCATTTATACAAAGAACAGGTTAACAAAGAAAGTTTGTAAAAAATGAGTTACTTGGTTTTTGCGCGAAAATTTAGGCCGCAGAATTTTGATGAAATTCTAGGGCAGGAAACAATTACCACTACTTTGAAAAACGCAATTAAGCAAAACCGCGTTTCTCAAAGTTTCCTTTTTTCCGGACCACGAGGCGTGGGGAAAACCTCTACGGCAAGGATTTTGGCGAAGGCGCTTAATTGTCAAAAAGGGCCTACGGAAGAGCCTTGCGGAAAATGTCCGGCGTGTAAAGAAATAGAAGAAGGGCGTTCGATGGATGTTCTTGAAATTGACGGCGCGTCCAATAGAGGCATAGAAGAAATTCGAGGGCTTCGCGAAACCGTAAAATTTAAACCCGCCGCGGGAAGTTTCAAAATTTATATTATTGATGAAGTTCATATGCTTACAACAGAAGCGTTTAATGCTCTTTTAAAAACTTTGGAAGAACCGCCGCCTCACGTTAAATTTATTTTTGCCACTACGGAATCGCACAAAGTTCCTCTTACAATTCTTTCCCGTTGCCAGAGATTTCAATTCAAACGAATTTCGGTTGCCGACGTCGCAAAAAAGCTGGAGGAAATTGCTCAAAAAGAAAAATTAAAATACGAAAAAAATGTTTTTTTGTTAATAGCCAAAGCAACGGAAGGGGCGATGCGCGATGCTGAAAGTTTACTTGATCAGCTCGCGAGTTTTTCCGACGGCGAGATAAAGGAACAAGACGTTTTGACTTTGCTCGGGTTGGCATCGGAAGATCTTTATCTCGATACCGTTGCTGACATAAAAGGGAAAAATGGCAAAAAAGTTTTTGATACGGTTCAAAAACTTTATGAAGATGGGGCGGATATGGGGCGATTTGTTGCGGGAATTTTTGAGGTTTTTAGGCATATTCTTTTACTTAAAACAGCTCCAAAATCTGAAGCGTTGATTGATCTGTCCAAAGACGGCTTGGAAAAAACAAAAAGTCTGGCAGAACAATTTACGGGAAATGAACTTCTTCTGGCGCTTTCCCTAATTCAAAATCTTCAAGGCTCTCTTCGCCGTCCAGTTGTGTCTGAAAGGCTTTTGACAGAATCAACTCTTTTAAAACTTATTTATCTTGATGGCCTAAGAGAAGTGGAAAAAATTATTCCTGCGGCTGTAAGCCAAACCCAAAATCGAATAAATTCTAATTACGTAAAGACAATAGATGAGCAAATCCCTATGCCAACGATTTCTGATACTCAGACACAAAATGATTTTTCTGGCGATATGAATTCTTTGTGGGCTAAAACAATAGAACAAATACAAATAAAAAAAGGAGTGCTGGCGGGCTGTCTTTTGGGCGCAAAAGTTTTAGAAGTAAATACCGCCGAAATATCTCTAAGTATTTTTGGAGTATCAAAATTCAATCGCGAACAAATTGAACGGGTCGAAAACAAAGCGTTTCTTGAAGAAACTCTTTCAGCCGTTTTCGGAAGACCGTTAAAAGCCAACATTACATATCTTTCATCAGTTGCAGCGGACCGCTCGGGCAAGTCCCAAGAAGAAAGTTTTGCCAGAGAGCGAGACTCGGAAATTATTGCCAAAGCGAAAACTATTTTTCCTGATGCTAAGATTGTAAACAGAATCTCACCAACGCATAAGAAATAAGGATTTTCAGTGAAAGTCTACTCAGAGGTAATGACTAAACTTGTAACGGCTTTTTCTCGCCTTCCAGGAATTGGTAAGCGCTCAGCCGAGCGCATCGTTTTTCATCTTCTTAAATCTTCGCAAGAAGAAGCGGCGGAACTTTCAGCGCTTATCAAACAGCTTTGCGAGCAAGTCGTTTTTTGTAGCGTTTGTCATAATTTTTCAGACGGGAAGATTTGTCATATTTGCGATGATCCAGCACGCGACCATGGAGTGATTTGCGTTGTTGAAGAGCCTAAAGATATATCAGCCATTGAAAAAACAGGAGGATATTCTGGAGTTTATCACGTCCTTTTGGGAACGCTTTCTCCTCTTGATGGAATTGGACCGGAGCAAATTTGCGTCCACGACTTACTTGAAAAAGTAAAAGAACAAAGGACTAAAGAAGTAATTCTTGCAACTAATCCAAATACGGAAGGCGACGCCACAGCGCTTTATCTTGCTAAAGCTCTTGGCGCGCTTAAAGTAAAAGTCACGCGGCTTGCGCGTGGAATTTCAGTGGGAAGTCATATTGAATATACTGATCCCGCGACTCTTTCACGCGCTATTTTGGGGCGGCATATAGTATAAAATTTTTGTTAGTAAAAAACGCAAACTAGATCGTTATCCTTTATAAAAGGAGACTTAAGAAAAGTTGCGCAATTGGTCGAAGTTGAATACAATACGCTCCGTTTTTTTAACGAAGCGCGCGGGCATAGCTTAATGGTAAAGTCTCAGCCTTCCAAGCTGACTATGCGGGTTCGATTCCCGCTGCCCGCTCCAACAACTAGGCAAAAGGCATTGAGCACTCTTTTTTGGAGTGCTTTTTTTGTCTTCACAAAAGGAAGCTTTAGAAGATGGAAAATAAAAAAATCGGTTTTAATAAAATTTTATTCCTAAAAAAATTCCGCAACGATTGGGAAGAATTTCTTATAACTTATTTTAAAGAAGTTTCCATTATCCCGGAGGTTTCCGAAGACGCAAAAGCGTTTGATAAAGCGCAGCCCGACTTTTTGTTTGCCGAGGAATCTTTTTTATCACGCGCGTTTTTACAAAAAATAAAAGCGTATAGGCAATTAAAACCTGAGTTTAGATTTTATGTTTTGGGCAACTTGAAAGAACTGCCGCCAAAAGAAATTTGTAGCGGAGCGTTTGAGCAACCGCTTATAGAAATCTTTGACAGATGGTTTGTCAGTTCATTATCTCTTCCCGCGGAAATTAATTTATTGATAGTCGATGATAATAGACATGTTTTTGATGTGATTGAGGATTATTTTTCTGACCGCGCGGCGCCCTCCTTTAAAATTAGGTATGCAGAAAACGGCCGCGCCGCGCTTGAATCCATAAAGAGAAATCTCCCCGATGTAATTGTCCTTGATATAAAAATGCCCGTTATGGACGGACACGAATTTTATACGGAGATGAAACGAAAAGGCTGGGACTTTCCTGTAATAGTGTTTTTTGACGCGGTTTCGGGCGAGGAACTTAAGGAGATGCAAAAAATTGGGAAGCCCGTAGCGGTTGAGAAAGGATTGAGCGGAAGTTCAATGCGGGAACTGCTTAACCTTGTAAAAAAATTGGCGTATTTTGCCACATATAAAAATGATAAAAAGGTTGTCTGAAATGGCGATTAGTAAAAGTATGAAAAAATTTTTGGACAGCCAAGTCAAAAAAAATAATACAAAATCGTTTATCGAAAACGACCCGGTGCAATTTGTTTGGCGGTATAAAAGAAAACAAGACGCGGAAATCGTCGCGTTTTTGGTTTCGCTAATCGCATGGGGTAAACGCGCGATAATATTACGCGATGCTGAGCGGATGCTTGGGAAGCTTGGCGCGAGCCCTTATGAATTTGTTATGCGCAAAAAGTTTCTATCTCTTGGTTCGGCAAATATTCATAG
>CAYPIR010000013.1:0-50924 GCA_964410905.1 uncultured bacterium
TTCGTAGACAGATTTAGTTAAGCAGCATCGGCGACAAGTCAATGCTTGTTGCATTGACACAAACAAACGAGATTTTGTCACCTCGTCTAGTTTGAATTCGCCGATACGTAATAGCGAGCCGCTTTCACCGCCTTCGTCCATCACGTCATCCTGCGCATTGTTTTTTTAATGTCGCAGGATCTAGGCGTTGAGTGCCTCTGGATTCCGCGGCTTCGCTTCGTTTCACGCGGAATGACAAAAAAAACAAAAACTTCTCAACAATCCTGTCTGCGAAATTATTGACTTTTACAAGCGCAAAAATCTATATACAAATTAGCCGCAGCAACAGTCACAAGAATGTCCCGCCGGGGTCTGCATATCTTTTATAGTTTGCGCAAGCACTTTAAGTCCATATTCGATATCGCTTTTTGTGATCGCGCCCATATGACAAATACGAACAATTTTACCTTTCATTTGGTCGCCTTGCCCGCCAGCCATCGCGACTCCACGCTCATCACGCATCACTTGCGTCAACTTCTCGCCGTCAATTCCTTCCGGCAAAACAGCCGCGGTAACAGTAGAAGAAGGCGCCTTAGAAAAAATCTTAAGTCCCATTTTCTGTAATGTAGAACGTGTAAACTCCGCGTTAGCCGCGCAGCGTTTAAACACATTATCAATTCCTTCCGCCTCAATCAAATCGAGAGTTTTTTGAAGACCAATTACAAGCGTAAGCGCCGGCGTCCAAGGCGTATCGCTTGCCTTGAGCGCTTTTTCGTAATATTTCAAATCGTAGTAATAACGCGGAAGTTTTGCTGTCGCCATACGCGCTTTTGCTTTCTCGCCAACACTTAGGAAAGCAAGCCCGGGAGGCAACATCAACGCTTTTTGTGAACCGGCAATAACAAGATCGACACTCCAATTATCTGTTTCAAGCCTATCCGCCCCAAGTCCAGAAATCGCGTCAACAATTAAAAGCGCGTTCGTCTTGGCTACCACTTCGCCGATTGCTTTAATATCATTGAGAACGGCCGTTGAAGTTTCACAAAGTTGCACGCAAACAGCCTTAATATCTGGATCTTTTTTAAACGCTTCTTCTACGGAAGATGGAGAAACAGCCTCGCCGTTTTCAACTTTAATAGTTATAGGCTGAAGCCCAAACGCTTTGGCAATTGCCGTAAAACGCTCCGCAAATTTTCCATTTTCGCCGATCAAAATTTTATCGCCTGCTGAATGAAAATTCACAATTGCCGCTTCCATTGCAAGGCTTCCCGAACCGGCAAAAGTGTAAATAGGATTTTTTGTAAGAAACACCTTTTTGAGGCGCTCAGAAACATCTCCAAAAATTTTGCGGTATTTAGGCGTGCGATGATGGAAAATGGGGTCAGCCATCAACTTGCGCGTAACTTCAGGAACAGGTGTAGGACCGGGGGTTAAAAGAATTGTAGTTTTTTCACTCATTATTTTTGAACCTCCATGCGAGTTGTTATGACGTGATCAACAAGACCATAATTTTTGGCTTCTTCCGCGGACATAAAGTTATCGCGATCGGTGTCTTTTTCTATTTGCTCAACAGTTTGTCCCGTGTGAAAGGCCAAAATGTGGTTAAGTCTATCTTTTAGTTTTAAAATTTCCTTCGCTTGAATATGAATATCAGACGCCGTGCCTTGCGCTCCGCCCCAAGGCTGATGAATCATTACTCGAGAATTTGGAAGCGCGTAGCGTTTGCCTTTCGTGCCGCCCGACAAAAGAAGCGAGCCCATACTCGCCGCTTGCCCAAGGCAATATGTCGCGACATCGCATTTCATAAAACGCATAGTGTCATAAATCGCAAGTCCCGCGGTAACGGAACCGCCCGGAGAATTCACATAGATATTAATGTCTTTCGCGGAATCTTCCATATTAAGAAAAAGAAGTTGCGCAATAATAAGATTCGCAACCGTATCATCGATCGGCGTCCCGATAAAAACAATTCGTTCTTTCAAAAGCCGCGAGTAAATATCAAAAGACCGTTCGCCTTTGCCTGTCTGCTCCACAACCATAGGAACCAAGTAACTCATTGCCGCCTCCGTTTGTTGTAAAAATTTTATTTGATTTTTGCGTTTTGTTTTAAATAATCGATTGCTTTTTCATTACGAATTTGATCGAGAAGCGTTCCCTTCGCTTCAATGTGTTCGTTGTAATACTTTTCTACTGTCTCTTTAGGCTGCCGAAATTGTTTTGATAATGCCTCGTATTTAGGCGCGAGATCGGTTTCTTCCGCCTTAAACCCTTGAGTTTCGGCAATCTCATCTAGAAGAAACGCGACCTGAATTTGACGTTTTGCTTCCGCGTCAATTTCCTTACTCATTTTTTCTTTTTCTTTCTCAAAAAGTTCCTCCGTCCCGCCTTGACGCAAAAATCTATCGCGCGATTGATCGAGTAAATATTGAGCGCGGCGGCGAACAAGTCCCTCGGGCAAATCAATTTTGTTATGTTTTACAAGTTCGTTTAAAATTTCGCGTTCAAACGCGGCCTCTTTTTCCGCCTCAATCCGTTTTTCAAGATCAACGGAAAGTTTTTGACGCATATCATTAAGGTCATTATATTCCCCCGCCTGTTTTGCGAATTCATCGTCAACTTTAGGAAGAATTTTTTCTTTAACCTCTTTAACTTTTACTTTAAAAATGCCCTCTTTTCCCGCCACGCGCTTGTCTGCCATGTCTTTTGGGAAAGTAATTTTGACATCTTTTTCATCGCCCGCTTTCGCGCCAATAAGCTGCGTAGAAAATCCTTTGAGATATTCGTCTTCCTTTATCTCAATCCAATCCTCATCGCGTTTTTCAATTTCTTTTCCTTCGACATCGCAAACATAATCCGCAACAACGAAATCGCCCGCCTTCGCGCCGCGTTCTTCTACAACTTTATATTGAGCCTGCATCTCACGAATTTGCTCAACAGTTTTCTCCACGTCTTCAGGTTTAACAATAACTTTCTCTTTTTTAGCAGTCAATCCGACAATTTTAGAAAGTTTCACTTTAGGGCGAATTTCAATTAACGCTTTATAAGAAAGCTCATTGTTGGAAAATTTCAAATCTTGAATCTCTGGAGTCGTAAGAGGTTTTAAATCTTTTTCTCTTAGTGCTCGCGGAAGAGTTTCGGAAAGGAGCTGTTCCAAAACAGAATCCTTTGCGTTTTTTTCATAATGAAGTTCTAGGATGTCGCGAGGCGCGTGTCCCGGCCGGAATCCTGGAACTTTTGCTTTGGGAGCGATTGATTTATAAAAGGAATCAAATTCTTCTTCAACGCGGCTGGAGTCGACTTCTATCGTTAGGATTTTTTCGCAAGTTTTTCCGTCTTGAAGTTTAACTTTAAAGGATGAGGTTTCTGATTCAGTTACAATAGATTCTTTATTCGTTTCATTTTCAGTAGACACGTTAACCGCCTTATTTGATAAGAATAATTGATAAAATATGACTTTTATTTAGGAAAATTGGAGCGAGTGGAGGGAATCGAACCCTCGTAGCTGCCTTGGCAAGGCAGTGCATTACCACTATGCTACACTCGCATGCTTGGTAAGACCTTTAACTTTGGGGAGGCGCATTTTAAGAGCGCGACTTCCCTTTGTCAAATGTCAAAACGCCACCACTTTACAATCAACCTAACCCTAAACTGCGGGTGGAGGGACTTGAACCCCCATGCCTTGCGGCGCTAGATCCTAAGTCTAGTGCGTCTGCCAGTTTCGCCACACCCGCTAAACCACCATAAAATCCTAAAAAAGTGCGCCCTGAAGGGATCGAACCTTCGACCCAGTGATTAAGAGTCACTTGCTCTACCAGCTGAGCTAAGGGCGCAAAACTACCGTATTAAGTAAACCCTTTGAGAATTTGCTTCTGTCGGACGGATAAAACTCCGCTAAAAGAAGATGTATTTTACTCAACAGCGTTTTTTTTACAAGATAAGGATTTGGAAATTTCAACCGATAATACAGCTTATGCGAAAAATCATTCTCTCAACTATTCTAATTATTGCCGTTTTGTCTGTCGGGATTTTTTTTCTGTTCAAAGAACAAATCCTAGACTCGCCAAGATATTTCGCGGAAAAACTCACCAATGAAAACACAAAAGAGTTTTTTAATAATTCTGTCAAAATAAAAAGTCTAAAAATAGACAAAGAATTCAAACTTCATATTGAAGGCGTTTCAGCCGAGCTTAAAACCCACCAAGCCCCAATCCCCATTGTTATCAGGTCCATTGATTCGCTTGATCCTCTTTGGTTTTTTTTGAAAAATCTTCCTATTCGTTTTCGCTTCGATGGGCTTAAAACTAAAAGCTCTCAAAGTGAAGGCGTTTTTGGCAACGCGATAGTTGAAAACATTCAAAAACCCAATATTAGCGCCGCTGCAGATTTTTCAAAAACTGACCTTAGCGATTGGCAATGGCTTGATCCGGGAAATCTTGATGGAGCAAAAGGCGCAATTCGTGGACAGTTTTCATTTAGACAGGTCTTTGGCGATGAACCTACATTCTCGCTTTCGCTTGACGCTCCGTCTCCGGGAGGAGACTTACAAGCGCGGCTTTTCGACTTCTTTCTTCCCTATTTGCCCACGCCCGCCGAAAAAGAAAAAGTTCGCCGGTTAGCAGAAAAAAACCAGCTTGTTCATTTTGAACATGCTAATTTGTCGATTGATGTGTCGCAAAGCGATATTACAAAAATATTTCTTAAAATTTTTGTCCCGGATTATAATCTGCAACTAAACCTTAGCGTTGAGATCCGACTTGACGCTAAAAACGCATTGTCTCAAATCGCCAATCTTTTGGGACTCATAGAGGTGAAATAATGAAACTCGCATTGCTGTTATTACCAATTTTGTTTTTACCAGTTTTCTTTTCCAGCTGCACAGTCAAAGCAGTCGGCGACCCCAATCGCCCGATTACGATAAACGCCAATGTTGTTGTCGATATTCGCGGACTAAAGCAAACCGCAAGCAGCATTGAAGACATGATCGCGAAAGGCGCACAATAAACTTTTATTTGAAAAGGAGAAATTTATGAAAAATATTTTTAAAGTTTTACTAGTTTCGTTTGTGTTATCAACTCTTGCCGCATCTTCTTTGTTCGCTACAAGTTATGACTTCAAAGAAATCACGCCCGATGTCCAGAAAGCCATAAAAGGCCGCCAGAGCCGTTATCAAGAAATTCAATCTCTGAAGAAATCAGGCGTTATCGGCGAAGATAATCAAGGTTATGTTGCAGTCGTGAAATCCGGGCAGGCATCCTCCCTAATCTCGGCCGAGAACGAAGACCGCAAAACAATTTATACTGCTCTCGCCTCGCAAAACAATCTCGGGAGTCAAGGTATCGCGCAAGTTCAAAAAGCGTTCGCGGAAGTTCAATACGACAAGGCCTCATCCGGCGAAATGGTTCAGTCCGCAGACGGCGCGTGGAAAAAGAAATAAACTTTAGGTTAAAATAAAAAGGCAGAGAGAAAAAAATCCTCTCCGCCTTTTCTCGTCCTTGTCCGCTGCGCAGCGCTTGATATTACTACATATGTCTCAAAAAACACTTGTATTGCATTTGCAATATCTGCGCTGTAAAATTCTTGAACGTCTTTGTGGTATCCATTCACTTCAGGCAACTCTTCTATCTTTTTTCCAAGCAATGTCGCAAGCGCAAACCCTTCGCCTGTCGCCAAATCCACTCCTACAAGTTTGTCTGCGCCCTTTATTCCCGCGACCGCTTCTGCAAACTTCTTACCTTCCGCATTCCCAAAATAAAACACAGGCTCGTTTTCGCGCACATTTGGCATGCTTGTTCTTACATTCGCAATTTCCTTCAACTCTTTGGCTGTTTTGTTATACCAGCCATTTTGAATGTCAGAAATTACTATCGTCAATTTTTCCTTATTTGCCTTCGTAAATCCAACCAACCATTTCAAATTCTCTTTCGCCTCTGACTTAGATTCCATATTCTCTAGTTTTGCTTGCTCTATCACAAATGTCATCGGCTCATTCAACTTTGTTACGTCCTTCACTGCCTCGACTTCTTTTTGCTCAGAACGCGGTGTAGCCTGCTCAATTTCAACTGGTTTTGTTTCTTCTGGAATAGGTGTGAATAGCTTCTCTAACGTAGACCCTTTTATTTTGTTAATCTCTTCTTTTACCTCTTTATATCTTCTCATTTTCTTCCAGTGAACGATATGGTTTATTGCATTCACCAACACGCAAAAGCCTTCCCCAATAAAAATCAAAATAGGAAAAATAGCAACAGAGAAAAGAAGCGTAGCGCCAGCCGATCTCCACATAAATCCACTGGCAACCGTCAAAATCAACCCAAAAACAAGCGCTGATAAATTGGCATAATGCTCATCCTTATCTTTTATTATTTCGTATAACATATTTCTTTCCATTAATAATTTATCCAGAGCATTAGCGTCTTCTGCCGCAACTCGCCAGAGACTTTCATTTCTTTCAAAATATTTTTTTACATGTGAAGCGTGTTCTCTTGACCATTCTTCGAAATTTTGAGAGCTTTCATAAAATTTGGCCACATCTTCGTCGTAATAACGGGCGGATACTTCGTCTCCAGAATAAATTTGCCCTTTCAAAGTTTCATATGGAATAAAAGGCGGCCTTATCCCAAAAAAATGTTCAATAAAATCTTCACTAAAAAATAATCCCTTATTTTCTAAAGCGATTTTTTCGTATAAATAACGAATTTCGCTTCGCGGTGAGGAAACGCCAGCGACAGAATCGACTATGGCTTTACCATTTGGAGCCTCAAAAACAGATGTTGGCCGCACGGCAAATGCGTTTGGCGTTGTGAAGAAAATTTGGGTGATAAAAAATACTGGAAAAACTGCGGATATAATTCTTAGCGAACAATCTGTTTGTTTAGAAACTTCATTTTAGTTGTCTTCTTTTTTGACTTTAGTAAAAGCCATAGCATATGTTTTCTAAAAAACAAAGGCGGGAGGAAAGATTTAGTTCTAAAGTCATTCCTTGTGTATGTCAGCTAATTCGCAGACAGAATTAGTTCTAAAGTCATCCTGCGCGTTGCTTTTTAACGTCGCAGGATCTAAGGGTTAATTGCCTCTAGTTGCGCCTATGCGCAACCACTGTCAAGCGAGGCTCAAGGAACGCCTCGTCTTGCCTTGTGGATTCTGCGATTCCGCGACGTGAAACGCGCGGAATGACGTAACGGACAAGTGCCGAAGACGCTTCGCCGTTTCGTGCCAATCCATCGAGGATTGACGCAGTCAACCGTTTGGATGTGGAGACAAAACACTTGCCTTTTGAGGAAGACTTAAGATAGGATTGGCTCGCTTTTGCTACGCGCCCATCCCGCAGGGATAGGTAAAAAGAAAACCTTAATAATGCTACAACCCACACGACATCTCATATTGTCGTGACGTTGTTGTATTTGATTAACAAAATCAAATGCGCCCATAGCTCAATTGGATAGAGCATCAGTCTTCGGAACTGAGGGTTGCAGGTTCAAGTCCTGCTGGGCGCGAACTCCAGAAACGCCAACGCAAGAGCGCCAAGTTCTCCGGATTTTCCAATTAAATTAGATTTCACAATTTTTGTGGTAACCGCAGCTTCCGGCCAAGCGAGCTCATTTGCGTTTTTTATGACTTCACTCCAATAAAACTTAGGTGCGGATTTTAAAACTCCCCCACCGATAACTATTACATCCGGGTTTAAAATATTCATCAAATTCGCAAGCCCTATGCCGAGATAATTCGCCGCCAATTTATAAG
The DNA here is from genome assembly GCA_964410905.1 of uncultured bacterium. GTDB lineage: Bacteria > Omnitrophota > Omnitrophia > Omnitrophales > Aquincolibacteriaceae > Aquincolibacterium. The sequence goes on from CAYPIR010000013.1 coordinate 7,717, forward strand.
CCTCACGCGCGAAACAATCCCCATCTTTGAAAAGTTCGCCGACTTCGCGCGCTCCGTTTATTATTTTTTTACCGCTTAATTTTTGATAAGTTTTGCCAATCGCAGTTCCAGACGCGTATACTTCAAGACAACCTTTTTTACCGCAGCCGCAGAGATCGCCATTTAGCACAACATTCATATGTCCTATTTCACCGGCAACAAACCCCGCGCCGTCTATCAATTTTCCATTCAGAATAATTCCCGCGCCAATTCCAGTGCTGACAGTAACATAGACAAGATTTTTTTTACCACGCGCGATTCCAAAATGATATTCACCCAAAGCCGCGGCGTTGGCATCGTTAGCGACATAAACCGAACGATTAAACTTTTTTTTCAAGATGGTTTTTATTGGAACTTTTGCCCAACCTGAAAGATTGGGCGAACGCGGTAAGAATTTTTTTTTAGGATTGACAGCTCCGGGCGCGCAAACACCGATACCTACTATTTTTTTAAGCGGAATTTTTGTTTTACTTAAAAGAGTTTTAATCCCAAGCGTTACATCTTCTAAGCAGGCAGGAATTTCTTTGTCAAAACGAGTAGGAACTTCATGACGTGAGAAAATTTTTCCGTGCTCATCTCCCAAAACCGTGCTTATCTTTGTTCCGCCTATATCGATTCCGATTGCGTATTTCATATGCCGAGCATTCTACTATAAAAAGTTAGATTCTTGAAGGTTGCGATTTTTATAAAAGCAAGTATAATGCCGGCTCTTCACTCGAAGGTTCTTCACGCGGGCAGGTAGCTCAGTCGGTAGAGCAAGGGACTGAAAATCCCTGTGTCGGGGGTTCAATTCCCTCCCTGCCCAAATTCCCTATGAAATTTGGACACCTCCCTGTAAAAGCCAATAATTTCGTAAGCAGATTTAGTTAAACAGCATCGGCGACAGGTCAATAATTGTTGTATTGACACAAACAAACGAGACTTTGCCGCCTCGTCTAGTTTTAATTCGCCGATACGTAATAGCGAAGCAATTAAATTAATCGCCCATCTTTTAGTTCAATAAATCTGTTCCCAATAGTCGCGAGGTCCGCATTGTGCGTAACCAATATTATTGTAAGCCCGCGTGTTTTGTTAAGTTGTGCCAGCAAATCCTTAATCTCCCCCGAACGTTTTGAATCAAGATTACCCGTAGGCTCGTCAGCAATTAAAACCTTAGGTCTAGCCATTAACGCTCTTGCAATCGCCACGCGCTGCATCTCTCCGCCTGATAACTGCGAAGGTAAGTGATTTTTACGTTTTATCAGCCCAAGCATATCAAGAATTTCATTAAGTCCATCTTCTGAAACTTTAAGATTCGATTGAAACGTTCGCGGCAAAAGGACATTTTCTTTAACCGAAAGAGTCGGTATCAAAAAAAATTTTTGAAAAACATACCCAAAAAGTTTCCGCCGAACAACAGTCAATTTTTCTTCCGTCCATTTTTTTTCATTATCAAAAATCTCCAGACCTTCCACACTAAGACTTCCTGATGTGGGATTATCAAGACAACCCAAAATATTCACGAGCGTTGTTTTACCGCTTCCCGACTCGCCCGTAACGGAAAGAATATCGCCTTCATCGATAACAAAACTCACATCGTCCAATGCTCGCAATTTTTCCGAACCTCGTTCATATACTTTTGTCAAATTCTTCGCTTCTATAAATCCACTCATGACTCGCTCCTTATCGCGTCAAGCGGTCTAAGGCCTGAAGCTCTAATTGCGGGATAAACTCCGCCGGCAACACCGACAAACGTTATAGATACGAGCACGAGCAAAATCATTTGAAAGTTTATGTCTATCAAAGACCCGCTTGGCGCGAATGGCAAAAAATGTCTAATCATAGATTCAGACAGCTCCGCAAAAGCATACGAAAATCCAAGCCCAAGCACACCGCCGGCAAAACACAGCAAAACAGTTTCGAACAAAATCATTTTAAAAATATCGAGCGGAGTCGCGCCAATGCTTTTGAGAATTCCTATTTCTTGATACCTTTCAAATACCGACATCAAAACTGTGTTCAATACTCCAAACATGGCAATAAGAAACGCGATAAACGCTATGGAAAGAACAATAACTTTCGCGCTAGCGACAAGACTCATAATGGTATTTTTTACCTGCGCCATTGACACGACTTGGACATCGGGAATCTTATAGAGAGTTTCTTCAAACGACTCCGTGTCGGCATCGGTTTTTAGCCGAAGTCCAAGCATTGTAAGTTTTCCTTCCTTATCAAAAACTTTCTGCGCTGTTTTTAACGGTAAAAAAATCATTCCATCGTCCTGCGTTCCCGTTCTTTTTAAAACCCCCACAACTTTATATTCCGTGTCGCTTCCCGGCAAAATGGTCAAGTCGCCCGCTTCGCGCTTCTCAAGCTCCGCCGCTTCATAACCAAAAACAACTTCGTTTTCTTCCGTGCTTGAAAACCAACCGCCTTGCTTGAACTCCAAATAAGCTTTTATTTGAGGATATGTCCTCGAATCCACTCCAAGATAGACAGTCGTTCCTCCGTTCTCGCCCTTATTAGGGTCAAACTCGGCATGCATAAGCATCGCGCTGGAAGAAGCGACTTCGGAAGACTTAGAAACATTTTGGACAATTTCCTCCGGCATATATCGAAGCCCTGTTCCTCCTTTAAGCATAAGAGTCGCGGCTTCATACGGGCAGCCTTTCGCGGTCAATACAATTTAAAATCCCATTTCTTCAATACTTGTGTTAAGCGATTTTTCATATCCGCGGTTAAATCCCAAGAGAGTCGCCAAAACCCAAGTAGAAAGCATAATGCCCAGAATCGTAAAAAGCGTTCTAAGCTTTCTACGTGTTAAATTTTTAAATGCTATTTGAAATAAACTCATTTAGCGGCCTCCGCTTTACTAAAAATAAAAATGTCCGTTAAAATAAAATTTTTCTTTACCGCGCGCAAAGTTGCCCAAAAATCCTCGTCATCAAATTGCGCGACATTTCGCGGCACGCCTTTATGCGTTCTAGGATTGTAGTTTTTAAAATCCTCAAATGAATTCCCAACAAATTGTTTAGCAAACTCCGGACTTCTCAACTGCCCCGCTTTTTTTGAGGTCAGTTTTTGATAATAAAAATTGACGATTTTGCCATTTGTGTCATATCCCAAAAAGGCCTGCAAACCGCCATACTTGCCTTTTTGATTTATTCCGTGAATGTAGCCAATAATTTCTTTTCCTTTCAAAATCGTGTAAACCGTATATGGAACATCAACTGTTTCATAAAGCCCCGAAAAATTGTCGCCCAGTCTCGCCTCCGCCTCGCGAAGCTCTGATTTATTTGCCAGCGTTTTATATTCCGTCCTGTACCCCGTTGACTCCGGAAAAATCCTTTTCACATCGCGATCAGGATCGTTTAAATCGCAGCCCACGGCGGCAAAAACATTATGCGCGGCACCCAAAAAAATTAGAAAAAATAACGCGATCCTTTTAGACATTTTATTCATACTCCAAAGTAGTAATAAAGTTGCGCCGCGACAACCCTTTCATTTTCGTTCTTCCACCATTGATACATAACTCTGAATGTTAAATCCGAATTGATTTTATATGTCGCTCCCGCGCCCAAACCGAGATCCGAAACGTTGTCTCGTTTTGTCCAAATAGTTTGCGAATCTAATTTGAGCCGATTTTCATATAAAAAATTCATGCTCGCCCGATACAGTGCCGCGACGGCTTGCCGCTCCTCCATTTCGCCAAAATCAATTTCCGCTTTTTGTTCAAACCTATCAAAGTTATACGCGGCGGCGATGGCGGCGAGCAATGTTTTCTCCGGTTCCTTCTTCATAATTTTATAACCTATCGCGTCAAGTTTTTTCCCGCCCATAACAGACATCCCAACGTTATAATTATCACGCGACAAAACTCCATACGAAGAACGCAAAGTCGCAAGATAGTTTCCCCGCAACTTGATGCCCATCCCGGAACCCGTGGTTACAGCCAATTTTACATCAGACTTTTGCGCGTCCTTACTGAATCCGACTCCCCAATCTCTGTCAAACCCAAATCCGCACATTGAAAGCGGCTGCAGTAAATCGGCGTGAGTATCCCAATAGGATGCAAGACCAAACGCTACGCGGTTATGCCCCGCCCAAACATCTCCCCATTTTGTCTTGCTCAAAAGGTAAGCGTTATAAATTTGGACTTCCGCTTTATCCCCTTCTGAGTCGTCATAGGTAAGCCGCATTTGCAAAGCCCCTGTTCCGGCATCTCCATATTCACCAGAAAACTTTTTTAAATAATCAAATCCGATTGAGTTTTTTTGCATAGCGTCATATTTATACCCGGAGTGATAAATAATTTTATCCGCTTTGGACGAATAGCCCGCAACGCCCTGCGCTTCAATGTATAGAAGGCTGTCTTTAGCGAACGCTTGCGCCGTTGCTACAGAAATAAGAAAAAGCAGCCATGCAAAAAATCGTTTCATTTATATCTCGAGGCTTATAGTTTTTGAGAGAATTTCCATTTCGTCTTTTTTAACGGACAAAACAATTTCCCACTTGCCGCGCATCGCAAAATGAATTGGGAGTAAAAAATCGCCTTTCGCATTTTTCTTCATTTCATCTCTAGTCGCGTGATGCCCTCGCATTGACGGCATATCGTATTCCGCGATAATTTTTACATCATCCGCGTTTACGCCGTTGTATGACACATTGGCGCGCAAAACATAATCGCCGACTTTGGGCTTTTTAGGGAATTGATGCTTGAGCTCATAGCCATTTAGGACTTCCTTACCAGACAAATTGGCAAACGTCGCAGTCGACATCGCCGCAGTCAGTATTACAAAAAATAAAAGAACAAAAACTTTTTCATGTGTTTCTCCTTTTTTACTTACCATTTAATAAGCCATACTGCCATACAGTATAGACATAATTTATATTCATTATAAATGGTATTTATATTATTTTTCTTGACTTATACTCCAGCATAGTATATAGTCTCTTTAAAAACAAAAGGAGACCTGTATGAAAAACAAAAAGAAAAGCTGTTGTGATTCTAAATATCCAAGCCACGAGAAGGAGTTGCCTCGGCTCAATCGCGCCGTTGGACAGTTAAACGGGGTTAGGAAAATGATAAGCGAAAGGCGCTATTGCCCTGAAATACTGCAGCAATTAAAAGCTGTCCGTTCAGCGGTAAAAACAGTGGAAGTAAGCATTTTCAAGGCGCATCTTGATTCGTGCGTGGCAAATTCATTCACGAACGAAAATGATAGGCTTCAAAAAATAGCGGAAGTCAAATCTCTCTTAGAGAAGTTTTAAAAGCCAAAGCAAACAGCGCGCCGCATCGGCGGCCTTGCTCTCAAGAGTGAGATGATAATAAAAAATGCCGTTTATAACAAACAGAGCCGCGAGAATCCGCGGAGGTTTGGAATCGACGGCATTTTTTGTTCAACGACTAGATTATCGAGTCAAGTCCAATAATGACAAAAACAATACTGACGGCGAGTCAATGTCCTGAATGATACGGGAGGTTGCGGATAATTGTAAGCGCGCGGTAAATTTGCTCAGCAGCAACAACTGCGGCGAGTTCATGTGAAAGGGTTAGCGAACCGAAACTCCAGCGAAGATTGGGCGACATATCGGAAAGCCTCTCACGGCTAAAGCCGTCCGCTCCGCCAATTACCACTTGAAGCTCCGACGCTCCAGAATTCAAAACATTTGAAAGCTCCTTTGCAATCTGCTCAGAACTTAACACGCGACTTCCCTTCTCCCTCTCGCAAACCCAAACAATTGCTTTAGGATTCGGATGAAAGCCTTGCGCATTGCATAAGAAAAATTTTGCGATTCTTGAAATATATTCATTAAACAAAGAAAACGCATCGCGCGACTTAAACGCGCGCGCGACATTTTTTTTTGCATTATTCCAATCAAGCGCAAACGTAATTTTCATATTTCCTTTTCACAAAAAAGAACGGATACTACGCAAATGAAAAAACAATTTCCCATACACTCAATAGAACACATCTATGTTGATACGGATGTCCGCAACTCGCTCAAAACAAAAACTATTTTACGCGCACTTTCAAATATTCCCAAAACTTTTATCAATGACAAATCTAGGTTTTTAAAAACTCTTCTCACGTTTCCGTTAAACAAAGGAAAAAAGACGCTGTGGCTGACTCGCTTTAAAGGCGATTTTCTGAAGCCGTGTCCAGCGACTAAAACGGAATATTTTTGTTGTAGATATTGGACAATAAACGTTGCCACGCACTGCCCTCTCGATTGCTCATATTGCATTTTGCAAAATTATTTAAATGTTCCGGTTATTACCGTCTATATGAATACAAAAAAAATATCGAAAGAAATATCCGCGAAAAGCAAAGAGAATCCTTTGCGATTATTCCGCATGGGAACAGGCGAACTATCTGACAGCCTCGCGCTTGACCCCATAACTCATATAAATGAAGAGATGATTCGCCCGCTCAAACAAAAAAACATACTTTTAGAAATAAAAACAAAAACAGATTTCATTGACCACTTGCCTGCAATTTCGCAGAAAAATGTCATTTTGTCTTGGTCTCTAAATCCGCAAAAATTTATCTCATCGCAGGAGTTTAGAGGCGCGAGCTTAGAAAACCGCCTGCAAGCCGCACTCGCCGCGATAAAAAAAGGTTATGGCACAGGGTTCCATTTCGACCCTCTTTTATTGCTCCCAAATTGGGAGAAATCTTATACTGAATTAATTGAAAAACTTTGTTCGCGTCTACCGGAAGAAAAAGTTTTTTGGATAAGTCTTGGAAGCCTTCGTTTTCCACCAAACCTGAAGAAAATAATAGACGACAGGTTTCCAAAATCGCTTATAACAACCGCGGATTTTATAAAAGGAATGGACGGCAAAACTCGCTATTTCCGCCCGCAGAGAGTCGCGCTTTATAAGCACGTCTATGAATCCATACGAAAGAAATGGAAAAATGTTTTTATTTATTTTTGTATGGAAAATCCGACTGTCTGGAAAGATGTTATGGGCAAGTCACCGAAATCAAACGCGGAATTAGATTTTTGGTTTCACAAAAATATTTATTCGCGATTCCCCGAATTAAAAACTCCAAAACCGGTTTTGCGCAATTATGAAAAAGACCGCGATTAGTTTGGTAATAACCACAAGCAAAATTCAATAACTTCCCAGCATTTCTCCGCTATACAATCATATATTGCAAAACCAAAACAATCAGTCGACTTTCTGAAGATGTATCTCTTCGCCTTGCCGCTGCGAAATTTTTTTCAGCGTTTCGTTCACTTGTCCAAGCAATTCCTTGGCTTTTGCGTGTTTAGGGTCAAGTCTCAAAACTTCCTCAAAAGTTTTTTTAGCCGCGCCGAGACTATTTTGCGCCATATAACACAGTCCAATACCCATATAACAACTGACATTAGACCAATCCTTGGCAATGCCGTATTGAAATTCTTTTATGGCCTCGTCAAGCCACTCTTGCTGTAAGCACAAATAACCAATATTTTGATAAATTCCCGCCGCTGCTTTAGGGTCTTGCTCGTATTTCAACGCTTCCTTAAAAAACGACATCGCCTGCTCAGGTTGGTTTTTTTGTATATACGCCATGCCTATCATTGAATAGGTGTTTGAATCTTCTTTATTAATCTGCAATGAAGCCGCTAGCGTAGATATGCAAAAATCCCATTGTTTGAGATCATAATGCATTTGCGCCATTCCCTTAAAACAATCTACCGATGGTCTGAGAGAACACGCTTTAGAAAATCTGTTTATCGCTTCTTGAGGCTTTTTGTTCTGAAAACAAATTCGCCCAAGATACATATTTGCTTGAAGAGCGTCCTCGCTTCGTTCAGGGACAATTTCAAGCACGCGTTTAAAATATCGCTCGCTTTCAGCTAAACGTTTTTTTTCAAAATAAGCGATTCCCAAATTCAAATTTAAAGTGGCATTGTTTGTATCTTGATAATAAAGAGACTCAAGCGCGCGAATCGCCTCATCGACTTGCCCTCGCCTCAATTGAACAATCGCGAGATTGCGTTTAACTTCTTTATTTTTAGGGTCATCGGTAAGGGCACGCGAAAACGCGTTATAGGCCGACATAAAATCATTTTGATTTAGATAAACCTCGCCAAGCGCCTGAAGAGCGCGAACGCGGTAAGGTTTTTGGCTTGGAAGTTTTAGCTCACGAATTGCTGCCGCTAATTGCTTTACGGCGTTTAAATAATCTTTCATTTGATAATAAAGCATTCCCAAATCGTAGTGCATTTTTCCGTCCGCTGGCATTATTGATTCCGCTTTTTTCCACGCCTTAAGGGTATCGTCGTATTGTCCAAGCCGAGCGTATAAAAGCCCAATCGTATAGAAAAAATCAAACGGTTGGTCGCTCGCTGCCATTTTAAGATATGAACCCAAAAGACGCTGAATCGCTAGTTTCGGCAACGCCTCAACTCCCTGCCTAAAATTAAGCATTCTCGTGCCTGAAATAATATCGTGATTTTCCGTATCGAATCTCGTGGGGATTTGGTTGTGTATTATCGGAAACATAATGCTTGTTTGGTCTTCCTCATGGACAGCACCAAACAAATGCCCAAGCTCATGCGCCAATACAGTTTGCTCCTGAACGCGATATAGTTTATCCATTGGATAACGAAGCACAAGATAGCCCGCGAGAACTTTAGCTTGCCCGATTGTGTCGGGATTGCGGACGTCTTTTATAGATTGATTTTTCACGCTGGTAAGCCCAATGACAACATCTACATCTTTTAATGGGAATTTATTTTGAAGGTCTTCTAAAAGCATTCTTGGAGGGTAAGTGTCTTGGGCGCTGTTCCATTCCCAAAATTTTTCTATTACAAATTGTATCCGAAATTCCGATTCAAAAATGCGTGACACATACGCCAACCGTTGTTCAAACTCGGACTTCCAATTCGGCTGCGATTTAAACCCTTGCGAAACGGCAATGCCAAGTTTTATTTTCCGCATTTCCGTCCCGGCGCTAAAACCTCGTGGCAAAAAAGCGAGTGTAAAAAAACCGATTAAGATTATTCTCAACAATCGACCGATCATTTTTTCCAATTCCTGAAAAGATTACCAACCGCCATAAAAAAATCACGCCCTTTTATTTTCTTACCTTCTTTCGCCGTCCGCCCTGCGTAAGCGATAGGAACTTCTGTTATTTTTATTCCCCGTTTTGCGAGTTTAGCGGTTATTTCGGGCTCAAAATCAAATCTATTCGCGTTGAGATTTAAACTTTTCATCAATTCAGTGGGAACAAGTTTGTAGCACGTTTCCATATCGGTAATTTTGGTCGCATACAAAAAATTGGTCAACGCGGTGAGCCAAACATTCGCCACGTAATTGGGAAATGCCATCCCTTTCGGAATCCTCCGTCCAAGAAATCTGCTTCCGTAAACAACTTGCGCTTTTCCACTTAGAATAAGATCTAAAAGTTTAGGAATTTCTGCCGGTTCATATTCAAAATCCGCGTCTTGAACAATTGCGATATCGCCTGACGCTTCCGCCAAAGCGCGCAAAATGCTCGCGCCCTTGCCGGAATTTACTTCGTTAGAAAAAACGCGAATATTTCCTTTCAGAGTTTCCGCCGCGAGATTTTGGGCGATTTCCTTTGTTCTGTCTTTGCTGCAGTCGTCAACTATTACGATTTCAAAGTCGATAGAAAACGGTACCGCCAAAACGCTTTCGACAAGCTGCTTCAAAGAAGTTTCTTCATTATAAGCCGGAATCAAGATTGAAAGTTTTTTCATAGGTCTTGGTATCGTCCTCCATTGCTGTTTGCTAAAGGTTCAATATTAAATTTATCGCGGTATTTTACTGCTTTTTTCCAAAACCACCCTTATAATTTGTCGCTATGAAGCGCGACACCATACATAAAATCATTTTTTTCCTATTTATATCGCTCACATTTTTCTTCATCTTAACATCTCGCCCAACAAGTTATCGTTATTCTTCTCCCGATAAAATTAAGCAGTTATTAGCAGATAATAAATCTTTTTTTAAAAATCTTGCGCCGACAGTTTTTTTAAGTGTTTTTAAAAATTATTTTCCTCTGGAAAAACGCGTGAGTATTATCCTTGATAAAGATGATTATGACGCAATAAATGAGCGGATGCATCAAGAAATGCAGCGTGATTTTGTTCCTTTTGTGCTTGTAAACAAAATTCCCGAAGAGCGTATTTCTTTCTTTGTTTGTTCTACTCAAGAAATCGCTGATGCCCAGCTTAAGAAACATGGTTATAAAATAAAAGCACTAGTATCGCCTGGCAAAGGAGTCGCGGAAAAAATATGAGCTTTTTATTCTTATTTGTTTTTGTCGGACTTTTGGGTGGGCTTGCCATTGAAAAATCACTTCGTCAAACTTCTATCAAAAACAAATTATTTTTTATTTTTTCCACGTCTATCCCCGCGGGTTGGACAATTTGCTCCATAACGCTTTTTGCTTCACTGCTTTCTGTTCCGTCAAACGCCTTGCCCGCCTCCATCGTCGCGTGTTGGATTATTTTACTATTTCTATTGATTGATTTTATTTTAATCACTTTTAAGAAAAACCATGTCTCAATCAACGCTCCCACAGAAAAAATACCAAAAAAATCGCTGCTGTCTATTTTAGAAAAAACAATATCTCTTCTTGCCATCGCATTTTTAATATGGACGCTTTACACTACGCTAGCGTCTTACTTTTCATATGCCGCATACAATCCTTTTGGCAAATGGGATTCGCGATACTTTTGGATTCCAAAAGCCAAATGGATTTTGCTGGATTCAAAAAATTACCTTTCGCTTTTCCCCAACATACAGGGCGGAATAACTCATCCTTCATATCCACTGTTTTTTCCATGCGTGCTCGCTTGGAGCTGGAGTGCGTTCGCATATGAGTCAATGTTATTGCCTCATCTAATAGTTCTTAGTTTTTATCTTTCATGCGTTTCTCTCACTATTTGGAAAGTCGGACAAAAAACACCTTTTTATATAGCTATTTTATCAGGCGTTTTTGCTTTAAAACTTATAGCTCCGTTTGAGTGGGCTGCCGCCCTTTACGCCGACACCATACTCGCGTTTTTTATATCAATATCGATTTTTTTGCTCATTAATTTTTTTGAGACAAAAAAACATTCTTTACTTTCTCTCTCAAGTTTTTTCGCGGGCTGCGCGGCTTGGACCAAAAACGAAGGCTTTCTTTTTGTCGTGGCTTTTTTAGCAATTACTCTTTTAGCGTTTCGCAAAACAAAACCATATTGGGCAACCACGCGTATAGCTATAAAAAAAATCGCGTTTGGCGCGTCTATCCCTGTTGTTTGTTCATTAGCGGTAAAAATCATTTGTCTTTTTCGAGGAGCAAAAGAAACAACAAAGTTTCAAACTTTGTCAGGAGCCTTGGAAAATTTTACTATGGGATTTGACAAACTAGCAGTTTTCGCGACAAACATTTTTCAAAAATCACTAGAGGCCGCGGATCTGATTTCGCTCTTTGTTTTCGCGGGTTTTATTTTTATATTGACCGCGTATAAGGAAAAATCTTCTTATAAAGATGAAAAAATTCTTTTAACGGCTTTCTTTTTTATGATTGTCGGCTATTCCGCGGTAATTCTCGCCACCCCCATTCAAACTCTTGCTTGGCAAATAGACACAACCTCCAACAGACTTCTTTGCCACATGACGTTTATAGCCGTCGCATTTTCATTTCAAACCGCAAATAATTTACTTAAAAACAGACAATAAAAAACGGGCGAACTTAAAATTGAAGTCCACCCGTTAGTCCTGAAATTCTACAACTATTTTTGTGCAGCTCTTGCCTGCGCCAACATCCTTAGCCTGTTTTGATTCTCCGCAAAACCTTTCTCTCCCAATACTTCTCTGGCTAATTGGTCTTTATTTTGTCCATTAAAAAAATCATATTCCATAACAGATAGAATTTTCACAAGGGTCAAAATATCCGTTCCGACTACCGGCGGATTTTGCTTGAGAGTATCCTCAATACGGTCAATATAGAAATCGCTGTCCCGCATAATAGCGATATTATCACGCGTTCTATAAAGCAATATCACAGCATCAAGCACCTGTTTTTTTTCTGTATTGCTCAACTGACTCCAAACCCGCATGTTCTGACTTAATTGCCCCATGACAATCGGGAAAGGTATTCCTGAAACCTTCTCATCAGACGCGATGGCGCCAGCCGCGGGTTTTGATAAATTCGTGCCGGCAATCGCGGCTTCTTTTCGCGCGTTAACAAATCCAACCGCCGCGCCAGCCGCAAGCAAAACTACTAATACAACAACAATCCACTTTGAATATTTCTCCATATTTCCTTTCCTTTTGGGCAATGCCCTATACAGTTTCTATAAATAATCTTTAAAAATTTCTACAGCATAAAGAAGCTGCCTATCCAACCCGCCTTCTCCATTCGCGATTAAAACATCAGGCGCTAAACCCACTTTATCAATAATACGCCCAGAAGGCGTGGCGTAGCGCGCGGTAGTTAATTTCATTCCGCTATTATCGTCCAAAGGGATGACCGACTGAACAGAACCCTTCCCATACGTTTGAACGCCAATAATTTGCGCACGCTTATTATCTTGCATCGCGCCTGAAAAAACTTCCGATGCGCTGGCGCTGTTTTCGTTGACCAAAACAACCATCTTTAAGTCCTCGTATTTGCCTTTATCTTCCGTCTTGTATTCTTTTCGCTGCACTTCAATTTTACTATGCACAGAAACTATTGTTTTCCCTTTAGAAAGAAACTTTTTAGAAAGTTCAACCGCTTGTTCCAAAAGCCCGCCGCCATTATTTCGCAAATCAATAATTATCGCCTTTATCCCTTGAGATTTAAAATTTTTCAAAGTGTCTTCCACCTGCTCCGCCGTATGCTCTTGCCAATCCGCTAGACGAAAATACGCAACCGCCTTACCCAAAGCCTTGGCGTCTTGAATGGACTGTATTTCAATTCTTTCGCGAATAATTTTTATATCCAAAACTTGAGGCGGCAGGCCTCGCATAATCGTAATAGTTACGGGTGAGTCCGCTTCGCCGCGCAAAAGCCCGGAAACTTCCGGGACATCTTTCCCCTCAATGGAAACGCCATCTATTTTTAAAATAAGGTCGCCGACTCGAACCCCCGCTTTTTCGGCTGGTTTTCCCGGCTCAACACCTCGAATAAATATTTTTCCGTCAACGGGATTTAAAATCGCGCCGATACCCGCGTATTCGCCTTTCATGTGAATCTGCAAAATCTTAAACCGTTCCGGCTCTATAAACTCTGAAAATTTATCAAGCGAAGACAACATTCCTTTTAACGCCTGATACAAAAGTCCGCGCAGGGTCACATCTCCGACATACGCCTCTTGAATCGCCCCCATCGCTTTCGAAAACACCTTTAACTCTTCTATCATATCGTTGGGATTTGATGAAGCCGCGAAAATCGCAACCGCTGGCAAGGATACAATAATGAAGGCAATAACTAAACAACGACTAATTTTTCCGCCCATTTTTCGACATTTCCTTTCTCGTTAAAAACCATTTCGACTTGCAAAATTTGTTTTTTTCTTAAAAACCGCGCTTCAATTTGAGCGGTGAAAAATTTCGACTGGACGCCTAATCCTCCGTTTTCCAAGATTCTTTCAAACTCCATGCTTCGCCCGCCGCGCAAAGCTCCCATTCTCAAAAGCGTTTGCTGTGCGCTCCCAATATCTTCAAAAACCTTATCATCTTTTGTTCCCTCTTTTTGGTCTGCGCCATTTCGATATTTTTCAATTTCATCGCAAACCTCATCAGAAAAACCCAGCGAATAAAGAACTTGTTTTGACGCTGTGTTTAAATTTACTTGCCCATCACCATAAATAGTTAGAAACGATTTTATTTGCTCGAAAATTTCGTCCGTCATCCCCCGAACAAGCCGCAATTCTTCCAGTGTTGATGGTTTTTTATTTCGAGTGTCATACGCGGGATTTGAATCGTGATAAAAATAACTTTCTGCTCCGTTTGGCAACGCATTGTTGTCGGTATCTATCCAATCAAAAATGGAATCCGCTAATATTTTCGCCTCTTTATCCGCAAGAAGTGTCGTCTTTTTTATCAAGCGGAACAGAATATCAGGAGACGCAAACGCCGGGTTTATTTTCCGCCCTTCGTCGATAAGCCCATATATCTTTTCTTCAGCACTTGTTTCGCCTGCCAAAATATTTTGCGGTTTAGCATAGAAAATAGAAAAAACACCATCGCCAACTTTTATCTCTTTAAATGCGGCTTCGTTTTGCGCCCAGCTCTGTTTGAAAGCCTCAAAAGCTGTCGCCGTTTGCTTATAAATTAGCCACTGATAAACACTTGCTTTAGCCGCCGCGTCAGCAACAAAACGCAACTTTTGCCTATCATCTATGCGAATAACATTTTGAGCCTTTTGCCTAAAAATCATTCCTACGGTAAGCGAAAAGAGCGTAATAATCGATAAAACAAATAAGGCAATAACTAGAATTCCTCCATTTTCTCCAGCGCGCGTCCTCTTTGTTTTTTTAAAAAATTTCATACAGCAGCTTTCTATTTAGAATCTTTTTTTTCGATTTTTTCAACTAACAAACCAATCTCTTTAACTTGTTTGCTTAAATCGGCAAGATTGTTTGCCATAGCATCAAGTTTAGAGTTTATTTGATCAAAATATCTCTTCATGTATTTATCTAACCCTTCAGGTTCAACAATCCCTGCTATGTTTTCTACCCGCCTGTCAGAAGCCATATTCCACGCGACACCAATTCTTCTAGTTGATTCATCTTTATCGGAATAATCCGTAGCCGCCGAAGCAACGCCGTTTGTCATAAAAACCAAAACCGTGCATAAAAAAAATTTACTTAGAAAAAATTTCATTTTTGCCTCCAAAACATTCTATTTTTCAAGTTCCGCTAACTTTTCTCTGTCCAGTTCAAATATCCGAATACAAGTTCCAGATAAAATGCTGCCCTCTGTCCAAAACGGTTTAAAAATCTTAAGCCCCTCACCATTCAAAAAATAAAGCCTATACATCATCGAACGAATAAGCCTCGAGTCAGCGACGGCACAAAAAAACTGGTTATTCCACTTAGCTACCAGCACCGAAACATCCAGCTTGGCTGAAGGGCTTAAAGTCTCTTCAAGTTGTCCGTTTTTCATCTCAAAAAAACTTTTAAGAGGCTCGACAGTTTTTGTCTCAGCTCTAAGATATACGGCTTGTTTAGTATCCAAATTTACTTGAATGCCGTTTTCAAAAAAAAGTATATTCCCATTCCGCTTAGTCATGGGCGAAACAGCCGAATACTTCATCCATTCGCCTGTTATTTTCCGCATATCTTGAACATAGTTTTTCGCGCCACCCATAAACATTTTTTTACTTTCCGGAATTTCTCTTTTACTGCGCCGTTCATTACGCAGCATTTCCGCTTTCGCAAAATCCCATTGCGCCACTGTTGTCATTGAAAGATTTTGCGTAATCATATCGTCGTAGAGCATTTCATAAGACGGAGGAAATTCGCCGCTACCATGTGTTTTATCTAAGATTTGATTTTTTTGTTTTTCAGTAAATGAGTTTGGCAAAGACTTAAACGCTTCACCTCGATTTAGCCTAACTATTTTAAGAATGAGCGGAACAAATTCCGAAGGCCGCATTCCCCAACTCTCTAAAAGCTCAGGGGCATCTTCCATTGATATATGCAACATTCTTATGATTCCCGCCGCCTCACGTTCATCTTCGCTGACAAATGCCTTGGCCAGCCAATAAGACGTCCTAAAATGCTGGCTTCCTCCGTCTACGACCACGCGTCTGTTCGCAAGCGCTGAAACGAAATACCCCGGCGGCCACCAGCTATCGACTATCGCATCTTTTGGTGTGTCCGCTTCTATTTTCTTCATCGCCGCAAACCATGTATCGTTCATAATCGGCGTCATTTTCTGCGAAACCACATGCGCAGAAATAAAAAGAAGCGGCGTAAAAATAACAGCAAACAAAACAAGTCCAATTGCTCGTCCAGTTTTTTCGCTGCTAAATTTAAAAGGCGCCTTATTTAGCCAAAACTTTTGAAAACTTTCGAGAAACCTTTTTATATAAAAAGACACAAAAACCGCAAGCGGCAAAACGAACAATAAAGAAAATCTCTCGGTTACAAGCGACATCACGAGAATTGGCAGAGAAAAAAACACGAAAAACAGAAGTCGGAAGCGAAGCCAAACATCCTTTTCTTTAACCGCAGCGCGGCTTTCTCTGACAAGTCCCATAACAGCCAAAAAAAATGTAGCAACATTTCCAGTTAAAAAAATCAGTTTAATAAAAGAAATGCTTGCCGCTTCACTAACTGTTAAAAAAATATTTGGCCAAACATCGAAGTCTGAAAGTGCAAATTTATTAAGGGTAGACCAGCTCTGCTTTGCCAAATCCACAATGCCTGAGGGCGTCAAAACACAAGCCAAAAAAATAAACGTTCCCGCGGTATAGAGAGCTAAAAACACTAATATTTTTTTAGTAAATTCTCTATTCCCATCGCTCCGCCAAAACCAAAGTATAAGCGCGCAAAAAAACAAACAAAAAGGCACCAAGACGGCTATGAATTGCCAACCCGGCCAAAAAACAGAATAAATAGCCGTAAAAATGGTTGAGCCTAATACGCCTAACCAAAATTTATTTTTCTCATTAATTCCGTAAAATAAAAATCCAAGTATGGCAAGTGGAAAAAGATAATTGTAAGCGTCCGTGTCGTACCAGCCTAATGCGCTGCGTTGAATAAAAACCGGCGAAAGAATTATTACAGCCGAACCAATTATGGCGCCGGCAAACGGAAGTTTAAGCACCTTATTAAATGAAAAATAAACCGGAATAATTAACAGCGATAAAAAAATCGAAAGTGTCCCTAGCGTTTTCATAATATCCGCGTTAGGAATAAAAAAACGAACTAATTTAACCCAAGCGAATCCCACATACGAGTGCAGAGATATTTGCGTCCAAGAACCTTTTGGCCCGCGCTTAAGTTCATCAAGATACTGCCCGCCCTTAACCTCATCAGCAATCTTCCCTGTTTTTAAAATACGCTCTGTTAAACGTAAAAAATAGTATCCATCCGCCTCCAAAAGATAGCGATAATTAGAACCGTCTTTAAGTTTCTGAAGCCTTTTTGAAGCATCTTCTACGACTTGCTTATACTTTTCTGATTCTTTTGCTTTAAGTTCTTTTACCTTTGTATCCGCCACTTTTTTCAAAACATCTGTCGCCGCGTTAGGCTGCTCATTTTTGAGTTGCGTAAGCACTTGTGCCGTCATCGCATTATCAATTGACGTCCGCGCCAAATTATCTGCAGAACGAAACATATAATCTGGTCCGCCGTGCAAAAAATATGTCCTGAAATAAATAGCAAGCCCTGCTAGAAAAACAATCGTAAGAAATTTTAAAATTACTTTTTTAGATATCTTCATTTTATTTAGAGATTTTATATTGTGTTTTTAGAAAAGTTTTTATTTCACAAAACAGTAGAGCAACATTCCCAAATTCTTACCTAAAAATTCGGGCGACAATTTAAATGGCAGCACGTTTATGCCGCCAGATTGCAGCAAGGCAAAGTCTTTATGAAGTTCACAAAGTTTTGAAAACGTGAAAGGTTTTTCTTCTATTCCTGGCATCAAAAAAGGTCTAATTAAAGTCCAAGCGCTGTATTTATTTGGAACAAATGTCGCAATTATTCCGCTATTTGATTTAAGACGTTTAAAAGTTTTTAGGATTTTTTGCTGCCGTTCAAAATCAAAATGTTCAAAAAGTCCATCCGTAAAAATCAAATCAAATTTTCCTGCGTATGCTTGTTGCCACAAGTCGTCTAAAAGATCTTTTTGTAAATATTCTTCACATTTATTTTCTGTATTTTGGCGGGTTAAAGTTAATGCTTGAGATGAATAATCGAGCGCCGTTACGGAACAGTTTTTCTCTAAAAAAAATTTAGAGAAAAATCCCGAACCAGCTCCAGCGTCTAACACTTTTAGTCCAGCAGATAAATATGGGGTAAGAAGTTTTAAAATCCGCCGTTTACTCCAGCTGATTTTGGCACGAGAAAACTCTGTCTCGGCTTTCCAAAACACATTCCAATTTTGAGAGTTTGTTTCAGAGGGCATATTGCTTTCACTCGTGATATACTTCGATCGATATGGTTTTAAAAACGTTGCATTCTAGCATAAAAAAAATTTCTCTTACTGTTTCTATTTGTTTAAAGGAAATACAATTTTGCCTATGCTACAAAACCCAAAAATTTTAATAATTGTCCCCGCATTCAACGAGGCTGGAAGCATCGCGGCTCTTATTGCTGAAATAAAATCCAAAACCCCCAACGCTGATATTGCCGTTATAAATGACGCTTCCACAGACAAAACTGAATTTGTTGCGACTGCGTCTGGAGCAGCCGTCGCGACCCTTCCCCATAATCTTGGAATAGGCGGCGCTGTTCAAACTGGTTATAAAATCGCATTTGAAAATAATTATGATATTGCCGTTCAACTTGATGGAGACGGACAGCACTCTCCAGAAGAAATTTCTAAAATAATTCAACCCTTAGTAGATGACAAATTTGATTTTTGTATCGGCAGCAGATTTTTAGACCCAGAAAGCGACTCTTTTAAATCTTCTTGGGCGCGCCGAATAGGCATTCGCTTTTTCTGCCGTTTATTAGGACTTCTTACAGGACTTCCGCTCACAGATCCGACTTCTGGATTTAGAGCCGTAAATAAAAAACTTATACAGTCGTTTGCCTCTTATTATCCAGTTGATTTCCCAGAACCCGAAACAATTCATCGCGCTCACAGGCTTAAATTTAGGGTTGGCGAAGTATCCGTTAAAATGCGAGAACGCAGCGCAGGAAAATCATCTATCCGCTATTTAAAAACTTTTTATTATATGACAAAGGTAACTTTAGCCATTTTAATTGATAATCTTAAGAGAAATAAAGAGGAGTAATTTATGCAGCCCAAAATTTTCGCCATAACTCTTGCCGTTTTAATTTTTATTTCCGTAATCGAACTTATTCGCCGTCAAAAAATGACGTTCAAATATGCTTTGTCGTGGCTTGCGGCAAGCGGACTCGTTTTGTTCTTCGCTATTCAAAATAGTCTTTTAGAAAAACTTTCTGCTTGGGCGGGGTTTGAACTTCCCAGCAATTTTATTTTCTTTTTACTCCTCATTTTTGTCATTTTGTTTAGTCTCCTGCTCACTATTTACATCAATGAGCAAAACAGCCGTGCAGAGTCCCAAGCGCAAACAATAGCCCGCCTTGATTACAGAATAAAAAAACTAGAAAAAGAAATCACTGAAAAATAAGCCGCCGGCAGCTTTATTTTGTAAATAGTTATATTTATATTGATTTTAAATAAATAAAATATAAACTATGGAGAATGAAACCAGAACAATTTCTTACGCCTAAAGAATTAATCGAACAAAAAATACTTTTGCTTCGCGGCAAAAAAGTAATGTTAGATTTTGAGCTCGCGCATCTTTATCAAGTTGAAGTAAAAGTTTTAAATCAGGCTGTAAAGCGAAATATAGAACGTTTTCCACACGACGCAGCGATGCTTTCAAGCGTTCTCAGAAGTTCTCGTGCGATTCAAATAAACATTCAAATTATGCGAACATTTACCAAAATTAGAAATCTGCTCGCCACTCATACAAAACTACGGAAAAAGATCGAGGAAATGAAAAAACATTATGATTCGCAATTTAAAATTGTTTTCGACACGCTAAGAGAACTGCTTCCTCCTCCACCACCAAAACCCAAGGGCCTCGTAGGTTTTCATTAGAAGCGACTTGGATTAAGACGGTTGCTGGCGGGTTTTTTGTATCGCCTGCGCTATTGGAGGAAGCGGTTTTTGAGGTGAGACATTTGCGGCTTGATTTGAGCTAACGCGCTGCTGAGGCAATGAGGATGATTTTTGTTGAGCGGTCTGTTGTTGAGGCGAAGGCGTAATCGTTTGCTGATATTCTTGAGCAAGCGTTCCGCCGCCTACTCCGACAAGTGCTGTTTGCGGGCTTAAAATACTTGGTTCTGAACTCGGCGGATTCCCTCCCCGTAAAATTGATTCTAAAGATGCCGCTTGGTCTTCGCGCCCAAGTTCCCGCAATTTTGAAACAATTTCCAAAACTCTTTCCGGCTTCCGCATTTGAATATACGAGAGTCCAAGTCCTTGATACGCCTCCGCGAGATTAGGAAATTGCTCTATCACTTTCTCAAAATACTCCTCCGCTTTATATGGATTTTCATCAGTCATAAGAGAGAGCCAGCCCAAGCCAAAATAAGCCTGCGTATAATTCGGATTAAGCTCTAAAGTTTTTTTTAAATAAACAGCCGCAAGTTCAGGGCGATTAGCCGGACCGGAATAAACTGATGCCAGATTAAAATATGCTTCCGTAAACGTAGGATTTAGCCGTATCGCCTCTTCAAATGAACCTATAGCGCTTTGAATTGATTCATTTTGTTTTAAATAAATCATACCCAAAAGATTGTAAAGAGTCGCCTGATCCGGATCCGTTTTAAGAGAGCTTTGTATAGCATCAATTCCCTCGCTATACATGCCTTGCTCCAAATAAGAAATTACTTGTTTGTATTCTTCCTCAGTTATGCGGGCAAATGAATTACCGGTGAGCGTAAGACAAAAAATAAATACTAAGAAAAACATCCGCATCATTGCACATCGGGGAATGACGGCGCGGAAACACTTGCGTCATCGGGATTAAACGGCGGCAAAGGCTCTGAAACTGCGGCGGAGCCGAGGAACTCCGCGGCGGGAGATTGAGAAAAGAGACGGTCAGAAGACGCTGTCGGGATTTCAGAAAAATCATAAGACTGCTCGGGGGCGGGAGAAAAACCGCTAGATAAAGAAGCGGATTTGTCAAAGATGATTTCGTTGTCAAAATCCGAGACATCTTCCGCGGCGATTAAAATCCTGACAATATCAAACGCGCATTTGATAATTTCCGAACCCTTAGATTTGGGCGTCATCGTATATCGTTCGACTTGAAATAAATAATCAGATTGTTCCAAAAGATGTATAAATGACAACACATCGCCCAGCTTCCCCTCGCAATCAATGCTCGTTTTATAAACCTTAAAATTAGGTTTCTCTTCAATATCCCCGGGTCTGACGTTGGTAACCGTAACAGATTGCTGCGCCGCGATCGTTTCTATTTTCTTCAGAAGAGCCGAAATAATTTCTTCTTGAGACTTCACGCCGGTATCCAAAAAAGATTTGTAGTTTGAATATTCCGTAAGAATTTTCGATTGAAATGAAACTATACGTTTGCTGCGTTTTAAACTTTCCTTCTGAGCCTTACTTTCGGCTTCCATATATTTCATTTGCGAAGTATATGGCCCAATCATTAAGCGGTCCATGACAGCCAAACCGACAAAACAAACCGCCACGATTAAAAGTATTCGGCCAGAGCCTTGCAGCTGCGAAAATAATTTCAGCAAATCAAAATCTATTGGTTTTTTCCCCTTAGCCATAGTCTAAAACCCTTTCGCCAAAGTGCATTCCACCAAAAAATCAGCCACGTCAGACTTTCCTTCTTTCCGCGACTTAGTCTCTTTGGTCTCGACTTTACTAAAATAATTCGACTGCATAAGCTGCGTTACAAACGCGAATACACGAGACATTGAAGCCGCCGTCCCGGACACGGACACATTTCCATCTTGATTATAGTCAATTTGAGAAAGATAAAGGTCGCCTCCGATATAGCCGTTTATGACGTTTAAAACCGTAAGCTCTTTACCCCGCTTATCGATTAAATTTTTTATCATATAATTTTTTGTGGAAATAACTTCTAACCGTTTTGCGTCGTCGGCATATTTTTGCGATATATCAAATATTTTTTGATTAGATAATTTTTTAAAATATATACGGCTTCCCAAAATAAGACTCATCAAAAGAAGTATCGCCATAATAAGAACTCCCAACATAATCACATCACGGCTCGCTTCCCTGACTCGTTGTCGCAGCCTAATCTCCGGCAAAATCAAATTAACCGTGTTGTCTTCCGGACGTGCCAACACGGAGAATATTTCAAACAACGAAACGTTTTTCCGTTGTTCAAGAGATGTCTTCGTTGAGCCGGTCAAGTTAAAATGCGGCGCATAATCAAAAAAAGACACTTGAACCTTACCTGAAAAAACTTGTATTGTTTTGCCCAAAAAATTCTTTATTTCTTTCAGCGTTTCCTCAGCGCCTGTTACAAGCAACTTTTGCATTGGTTTTCCAATGCCTTGATCCTGATACGCGCCTATTGAACCATTAAGCTCTTGGATAAAATCAATCTGAGAACGTTCAGGCGTTCTAAAAAATGCGTTAGCACCAACCGGAATATTTCGAACAAACACAACTTGATTAGAATCAATAACCGTTAATTCAGAATAATCTTCCCCAATATGCAGCCCTCCAAGCGCGCCATCAAGCGGCATAGTTTTGGCAGCATTCTTATAGACGTTTGCCATACTTGTCGAAGCGACAACAACTTTGTCGACTTTAAGTCCCGCCATAGTCAGTATCACAACAAAACGATCGACTATTTGACGATTAACAATATAGAGAAGAACACTTGTAAAGTGCTGAACAACCGATTCAAGACAAACAAAATCTATTACGATTTCCTCGCGAGCGTAAGGAGTAAACCGTCCGGCTTGGAGATCTATAATTTTGGCAACTTCTTTTTTGTCGGTGGAAGGAATGTCTACATTTTTAAAAATAAATTGCTTGGATGGGAGAAAAAAGAGCACCTGCGAAGGCGAAATTTTTTTCTTTTGGCAATATTGTTTTATAAGTTGAGCAATTTGCGAGTCAGACTTCCGCCCTATGGACTCTACAGAAAAACCCCGTATCCCTCCGCCGTCCGCCAAACCAAACCCGTGCGCAATTTTTAGATAATCCGCATCAAGCGAAATTATAAGCACGATTTCAGATTTGGAAAATTTGAATATCCCCCCCAGCAGACTTGTTTTTTTGAAAGTTTCAGTCGTACTCACTCGCGGCATTCCTTTTCTATCATAAGCGGCATTCTCCTGCTCCATTCCTTTGTCTTTGCAAAATCATATTCCATTGTAATCTTAATTGATTGAGGCAAACAATCTTTATTCCACGAGCTCGTCCATTTAATCATTTTTTTTTCGTCATAAGTGTCATATTCCAACTTCATTTTTGAGATATTACGCCATAACAATTCTTTTGCTGGCTTTTGTTTCGACAAGTCAAAGTCTTTACGCAAAATATCTTCTAATGCGTATTGCGAAATATGAATAGATTTTTCGTCTGGCAAAAAAAACAACCGGCTATAAACCGGTTTTCTTTTAATTGTATCCAGCGACGCGAAAAAAAGCTCCTGTCCGCTTCCCCGAAACCGCCATCTGTCATCGATAAAAATATTTCTAACATAGCCCGCTAAGTTTTCAACTTCCACACCAGACTTCAAAACAAATTTATCTTTTAATGAGCGATTCCACAATCTAACACCTTGCGAAAACACAGTATAAATGGCAATGCCAAGCGTCGCCGAAATTACAATAGCGACAATAAACTCCACGAGAGTAAACCCTTTATTTTTTCCAAAGTTCATACGGCACCAGGAGATAGAACTGTCGTTGAATACGTTTAGTTAACCCTCGTTTTGTCCAAGAAATTTTCGCATTCCCCTCGAGAAAATTGCCGTTTCCATCAAGTTTTTTTAACGCCATTTCATAATTGTAAAGCTGTGCCGCGCCATATACGGTTGAAGCTTCACTCAAAGGCTGTCCACGGAGTCCTTGGATATGTGTTTTCCCGTCCAAACTTTGTATTTTGTCTTCAAGAAGTCTTGATGCTTCAGAGTGATTTTCTATTAAACTTAAAACCGAAAACGAATTAACAAAAACACGCTGAACGGCAATAATTCCAACCGTCAAAATTACCACAGCCAAAATAACTTCAACAAGTGTCATCCCTGCTATATTGTTTTTTTTCCTGTCATTCTGCGTGTTGTTTTTTAACGCCGCAGAATCTATCTTATACTGGATACTGCGACTTCGCTTACGCTTCGTGCAGTATGACATCAATAGCGTGAGAAAAAAATCCGCTACTCTTTTTATTCCAAAAGAGTTCTTATGCATTTTTTATTTTCTAGTTTGTTCAGGCGCTGCAAACCAATTCACAACGTCATCCTTCGTTGCTTCAGGGCTTGGATCTTTTCCAAGAGATGAAAGGTCGTAGTCATGAGGGCGGTTAATCCCTGGACTTAAATATTGATAAGGGCGACTCCATGGGTCTGTTGGCATTTTTTCTAAGTATGGACCGTTCCAATTCTCCGGTATCGGCGTTGATGTCGGCCGCTGAATAAGCGCGGCAAGACCTTGCGAAGTTGTGGGCAAAAAACCATTATCAAGTTCAAAAAGTTTTAAAGCTGTCGGGATATTAACTTCAATATCCGCCTTCGCCGCCGCTTGCCGCGCCTGCTCAGACCTCCCCGAAAGTCTAGGAACGACCATAGCGGAAAGTGTCGCGATAATAATAACTACTAAAAGAATTTCTATAAGAGAAAAACCTTGTCTGTTTTTTACATTCCTCATAAATAAGCTCTCCTGTATTTTTATTAAACCTCTCAAAAGTGATTGCCGTGCCGTCTTCTACAATTCCAGCAATGCCATTATCCCAATGCCGCGTCCATACTAAAAACAGGCAACAAGATGCCAATCGCCACAAGCCCCAAAAGCAGCCCTATAGCAAGTATCGTCAAAGGCTCTATAAATTGCACTGCCGTTTGAGTTTTTTCCATCGCTTCTTGCTCATACCAATCCGCGACATCTCCAAACGATTGCTCCAGTCTCCCCGTTTGTTCTCCTATCAAAAGCAGATGTATTGCGAAAACGGGAAATGTCCCCGAACCTTTTAAGGCATCGCTTAAAGACGCTCCTTGCTCAACTTTTTTTTCTACCACCGAGAGCGACTCGCGAATAGCCATATTAGAAACAGCCGGCAGCGCTGTTTTGAGTGCGCGTAAAAGCGGGACTCCGCCACGAATAAGACTTTCCATCGAACGAGTAAATACCGCTATTTCCGTTATAAAAATAAGATGCCCAATAATAGGCGTTTTCAATTTAAGTCCATCCCACCAATGCCGCATCGCAGGATTTTTTAGCCCATGGACAAACAAAATGCCCGCTATCGCCGCGATTAAAATTATCGGCATTCCAAAACTTCTAAAAAAATCGCTCACAAAAATAAGACAACGCGTAAGAAACGGTAAAGTCTGCCCAAGTTCCTCAAAAAGCGTTGTGAATTTAGGCACAACATATCCGACTAAAAAAATAAACGCGATAACGCCAAGCCCCGCGACAAGCGCGGGATACGCCAGCGCGGTTTTAACTTTTTTTATTAGCGTGCTTTGTTTTTCAGATGAGTCCGCAAGCCTAGAAAGAGATTCATCAAGTTCTCCCGTGCTCTCCCCCAACTCTACCATGGCGAGAGCAAATCTATTAAATACTTCGGGAAAAAACGTCATTGCTTCAGACAAAGATTTACCTTGTTTAACATGATCTTTCAAGGAGTCTAAAATTGGCTTTAATTTTTTCCCTTCGGATTGTTCCGCGACAAGAACCATGGAAGGAAGTATTGGCACGCCTGATTTCAAAAGCCGCCCAAGTTGCCTATAAAAAATCGCCGTAGTCCGCAAATCCACTCGTCCGGCAACATTATGTCCGCCGCCGAAAACAACCCGCCGCTCACCGTCCTCGCCCTCTTCCGCGACTTCAACGGGCATAAGCCCCATATCATTTATTTTATCAATGGCGTTTTCTTTGTTTTCGGCAAGCAAAATCCCTTTAACAAGTTCCGCGCCGTTCTTGGCTTCATAGCGAAATTGCTTCATGCCTTTTTATCCTTCTTAGCCTCGCAAAACTTTATAAGTTTGTAGCGGTCTTCACTGTCTATTGTTAAAAATGACGCGCCAACGCGGCAAAATATTTTTCCACCATTTTCAGATTCTTCTGCTCCCTGAGAAACTCTCAAAACGCGCGCAACACATTGACAATGAATTGGCTGGTCGGCGTTCGGAAGCATAATTTTTATATCAAGAATATTGTCAGATTCAAGTATCTGCGAAAGTTTAACCGTCATTCTTTCTATGCTTGAACTTATTGTCGTGGCATCTCTATCTTGAGCATAAAAATAAACTCCGCCGGCACTTATATTTTTAGCATTCCCTTCAAATTCTATTTTGGCAAGCTCGTCATTTGCCGCCTGAATAGTTTTGTCTAAGCCTTTGTATTCGAGAATACTGAATCTAACAGGAATTTCACATTCCACTCGTTGAAATTTTCGCAAATTTGTATATTTAATTTTTTCTTTTGTTATTTGCGTAAAAACAGACGCCGATGGCTTTATTTCATTATTTTTATTTTCGTTACTTATGAGGTCGGAAGCAGTTTTAGTCTCCGGCAATTTCTGTTGTGTTTCGACATTTTGAATGTCCGTGATTTTATATATCTCCTGCGCATCCTCTTCTGTCGCCTCCAAAACTTCCTCCGGCGTAGTCTGCCCTTCCAATACTTTAGCCCAACCGCTAACGCGAAGAGTTTTCATTCCCGCTCTAACAGCAGTTTCTTTTATTTCTTCCGCTGTAGTCCTCTCCATAATAAGTTTGCGAATAGGCTCTGTTACTTTCAAAATTTCATTAATGGCAACTCGTCCCAAAAATCCAGTGCCCGAACATTTTTCACAGCCCGCTCCTCTGAAAATTTTAATTTCCTCGTGAGGAATTCCGTATTCCGTTTCAACGAGTTTTTTAACATCCGATGAAATTGTCGTATCTTCTTTTTTGCAATGTGGACAGTTAAGACGGACAAGTCTCTGAGCCACAAACGCAATAACGCTGGATGCAATTAAATAAGGCTCAACGCCTATATCGAGAAGTCTTGTTACGCCGCTTGCGGCATCATTGGTATGCAAAGTAGAAAGGAGCAAATGTCCTGTAAGCGCCGCGCGAATAGCAATATCTGCCGTTTCCAAATCCCGAACCTCTCCCACCATCAAAATATCCGGGTCTTGCCGCAAAATGCTGCGAAGCCCCGCCGAAAAAGTAAGCCCGATTTCAGGATTTACGTGAATTTGATTCACGCCCTCAATTTCATATTCAACCGGGTCTTCTATCGTGATAATTTTCCGTTTTGAAGAATTAAGCTTATTGAGCGCCGCGTAAAGAGTCGTGCTTTTACCGCTTCCCGTCGGACCCGTTACAAACAAAACACCATTCGGTTTACTTAAAAGATCTTCAAGATCTCTCCTCGCGCCGGCATCAAATCCTAGTTGCTCAAGCGTAAAAATATTTTTGCCGGGCAGTATACGAATAACGACGCTCTCGCCATGCGCTGTCGGGATAAACGACACGCGAAGGTCTATTGTTTCATCCTGCGTCTTAACGCGAAGTTTTCCGTCTTGAGGCAGCCGTTTTTCCGCGACATTGAGGTTTGCCATAATTTTTATTCGTGAAAGCATTGGAGAAAAAAATTCTTTCAACTCTTTTGGCACCGCCGCTTCATGCAAAATTCCATCAACGCGATAGCGGAGACGAATGCCAAATGCCAACGGTTCCAAATGTATATCGCTCGCGCGTTTTTTATACGCGTCCAAAATAATCTCATTAACAACCTGCGCCACGGACGGCGCCGCCGCCAATTTTTCAAGGTCTTCTACTTCCTGCGTAATAACAGACGGAGTTCGTGTTTTTTCTTCTCCCGCCGTTTCCGAAAGAATTTTCTCCACTGTATTTGCCGCGAGCCCGTAGTGTTTTTGCAACGCTTCTTCAATGTCTTTTTCTGGAGCAAAACACATACCGACATCCGCGCCAAGCGCAAAACGCATTTCATCAAGCGTATGAATATCAAGAGGTTTTGAAACCGCGATAATGATTTTGCCGTTGTCTTGGCGTATGGGGAAAAATTTGTAATAAGAAGCGAATTTGACGGGAACACGCTCAAAAATACTAGGGTCGGGAATTTCCGTGTTTAAATTTATTACAGGCGCGCCGGAAACTTTTGAAAAAATATTCAGAAGAGCTTTTTCATCGATAACGCCTGAGCTTAATAGAGAATAAATAAAAGGTTTAGATTTTTCTTCGGCGTCTTTTAACGCGCTATCTAAAACCTCTTGGGAAAGACTTCCTTCTTGCAAGAGGATTCGGTAGATGTTTTTATCCACTGGTACTTTCATAAGTATCAACTTTTCTTTTTAGGAGCGCGACCGATCAAATAAAAATCGCTTGCGGGCAATTTGTCATACACGCCGCTGATAATCGCCTCGCAATCGTCAACGCCGTCGCCGACTGAAACAAACTCGCCTTTTTTCCCTGTAAACGCCTCACCAACCGTAAATGGCTGTGTCATAAAATTGAGAAGTTTTTCAGCGCGTTTGTAATCTATCTGATCTTCTTTGGGCAACTCTTCAACGCCTACAACTTGCACAATACGTTTTAGCGATGCGTGTTTTGCAAAAAGCGCGAGCATTTTTTGGCTAATGTTGTAAGCGCGCTGTCCAATAATACGCGGATCAAGATTAGAACAACTGCTTCTAAGCGGGTCAATGGCAGGATAATAGCCACGTTGAGCAAGATCACGAGAAAGAGCGAGCGCGCCATCAAGGCAACTAAAAATCGCAACAACCGACGGGTCGGTCATATCGTCAGCAGGAACATATACGGCCTGAAGCGAAGTGATTGAACCATAACCTGGAATTGAACGAATCCGCTCTTGGACTGTG
This sequence comes from uncultured bacterium, assembly GCA_964410905.1. Classification (GTDB taxonomy): domain Bacteria; phylum Omnitrophota; class Omnitrophia; order Omnitrophales; family Aquincolibacteriaceae; genus Aquincolibacterium. The sequence continues at coordinate 36,458 of CAYPIR010000013.1, forward strand.
TTAACTTCGGATTGCAGCGTGGGCTGATAGCCGGACTCTCCCGGCACGCGCCCGAGAAGCGTGGAAATTTCTTGTCCTCCTTGTATAAAACGGAAAACATTATCCATAAACAGAAGCACGTCTTTATTTTGTTCCGCCAAATCTTCGGCAAGAGTAATCCCTGTATTAACGCATTCATAACGCGCTCCGGGCGGCTCATTCATCTGACCAAATACAAGTTTGATTTTATGCAAAAGATTATTATCTTGTAATTCATGAAAAAGGTCGTTACCTTCACGAATACGCTCTCCAATTCCTGTAAAAATACAAACTCCGTCATGCTTTTTTACAATGTTATTGATGAGTTCCAAAATAACAACGCTCTTACCGCAGCCCGCTCCGCCGAGAATTCCCATTTTACTGCCTTTGCAAAGAGGAAACAAAATATCCAAATATTTAATCCCTGTTTCAAGAAATTCTGGTTTTGTAGAAAACTTGCTTTTGAGATTATATTGTTCAAGACGTGGCGGACGGCGCGTAACCTTAAAACTTGTTCCGTCAAATTCTTTCATATTATCAACAGGATCGCCGAAGACATTTATAATTCGGCCAAAAAGTTCGTCGCCCGTCCTAATTGAAACTGGTTTTCTTGTATTTAAAATTTTAGAATTCAGTTGAAGATTAAGCGTTTCAGAAAGAGAAATGCAGCGAACATCATTTTGACTCAAATGCTCCGCGACCTCCAAAACAACTTTTTTCTTTTCAAGCGTCCAGCCTATCAAAATGTCAAAAAGCGCGGGAATATCTTCTACGCGCTCAAATCTCACGTCAACAACAGGTCCACGAACAGCGCAAACTTTCCCATAGGCTTCCGACTTAGAAGACGTTGCCACAGTTGCATTGGATTGTGTGTTTTTTTCATCCGTTTCCATTAACGCCTCTTCCCTACGCTTGATTGCGTAAACACTTCGCGCATTGCTTTGTTAAGTTCTTCGCGGCCTGCTTTGCGAAAACTCGTTAAAAGTCCTTTTTTCTCAGAACCCAATGACTCAAGTGCGGACTCAAGCTGCTGAGCCTGAATAGCCGCTTCCACAATCAAAATATCCGCCATAATTTCAAAAAGCCTTGAGTGTATCCAAATATCCGCAAGAGCACGCATCATCTTGTCTGGTTCAGATTCCATTATCAATTTAATTTTGTCGTCAAAACTACGGACAGCATCCGTAACTTCTTCTTCCGTAACATCACCACCCGCTGTTTTCACAAGTTCCGCGGCAGGCAAAAGCGTCAAAATACGTGGTTTAATAACACTAAAAGTTTTCGCCCAAAGATGAACAAGCAACACTTTCCCGGTTTTACCGCTCATCACGCGCTCGACAATGTCGTTGCGGAGCTGTATTGCCAAAGAATATCTGTCGGGGAAATCAGATTGAGTATAAATGTGCGCAATATTTGTGATGCCCAATCCTTTTATTTTTTCTGCACATCTGCGCCCCAAGCACAAAAAATCCGCGTTAGGATTTTTTTGATAAGCCTGAAACGCCACACTCGCTACGCGACCGTTTAGCTGCGACATAAACGCTTCATCCGAAGCAATGGTCAAAATAGTTACACCAGGGTTATCATTTGCCAAAAGCGGACAATTGGACTCTAAATTTTGAACTGTTTGAAAAAAATCCAAGAACATATCAAAGAATCGCTGAAAATTCGCTTTGCGCTGCGCGAATGTATAAAAACGGTTTGTCGCGACGTCTTTGATAACGGAAAGAATTTCAAGAAGAGCGTCAACGTCATCCATATCTCCTTTAATCCGCGTTACCTTTCCCATATGTCCTTAATTCCTTTTGTTATTTTCCGTCTAAATCGGATGCTCTATCTGAGAAAATTTAGTCATCAATCAACAAGCGATGCTGCAAGAATATGCAGAGGCTTGTTGATTGATGACAAATTTTCATACCTAATTTCGTCTACCATGTACCATGCCGATACAGTAAAGGCGAAGCGCCTTCGGCATTCTTGTCCTTTACGAATTGCTTAATTTTTCTTTTGTCGATTTGGCGGCTTCAGTAATTGTATTGGCAAAACTGCCGTCAACAACCAATGTCCCAATTTGCAGCGCAATACCCGCGATAAGTTTTGCGTCTATCGTTTCTTCTATTTCAAGCGCGGGCATTTTCAGTCCTTCCGAAAGAACCTTTTGCAAAATGTTTTTTTCGTCCTCCGTAAGCGCGTATGCCGTTTTAAGAATAGGTTTTTGTCCGCGCAAATCAACAGACGAAAGGTCGGACGACTTAGCTTGCTCTACAAACTTTTTCACAAATTGCGTATGAATCATTCTCCTTAAATCTTCGTCATAGGCATGTTCCAAAAGCATCGCTACAAAATCTATTTCTTTTTTGCTCGCCGCAATTTCCATCTCCTGCAAAAACTGCTCTTTAGAGCCATGCGCTTTAGAAATAATGTCTTCCGCCTCAGCGCGTGCTTTCTTCAAAATCTCATCTTCTTTTTTATGTGCTTCATCTAACGCCTGCGCCGCAAGTTTATCCGCAATGGTCGCAGACTCTTCTTTCTTCGCTTGATATTCTTTCTCCGCTTCCTCGATTTTTTCAGTAAGTTCCTTTTGTTTTTTTAAAAGGTCTTCATAAACAACCCCTAACCTTTGCACAGTATTTTCCGTATCGCCGGAAATAATTTTCTTTAAGAAAAAAAGAACCGCGAAAAAAACTATTATCTGCAAAACTATAAATTGGACTGTCAACATAAAGACACCTTTCTACATTTTGGGAGAAAAAATCTGAAAAACCACTAAGAGCGCGATAATCGAAGTCGCTTCTGCAAAAACAAGCATCAGTATTACGCCTAAATAAATTTTGGGCGCTGCAGACGGGTTCCGTCCCAGCGCTTGTATTGTTGCCGCGCCGACAATCGCGATAACAAGAGAAGGCCCAACAACAGCAATAAACATAACCGCCAAAGCAATCCAGTTTTGCATAATTTATCTCTAGCCTCCTAAATATCCCAAACCTGTTTATAGTCAGTAAATTTGGGGTCAATTTCAGCCAAAATCTTGCACTGATTATTTTTAAAATTCAAAACGCCTACTCTTATAGGGATTGCTCCATACTCCGCTATTTTCAAATCCCCTTCAGGGATGGACGCGACAAGCGGATAATGAAACGGCAAAAGTTCAAATTCTCCATTGTCTCCCATTAAATAAATCGATTCCACCTCGCCGTCAAAGGCAAGCCCTTTCAAACTCATAACCTGTAAATTAAAAGTGAACTTAGGCAACTTCGACTCCCGACTCCGCGTCTTCTTTTTGAAATTTCTTTATAACAAGCGCGATGTATTCTTCAAGAATAATTTGCATTCGTTTTTTAATTTCCTCCGTAAGTTCTTTTTTATCACGGAGAATCGTAAAAAGTCCCGCGTCATGCTCTTTGGCATACGTCTCAAAATTTTGTAAAAATTCCTGAATATGCTGCAACTCAAAATCCTTAAACATATTTTGCTCTTTAGCAAAAAATGCCATAATTTGTATTTCAAGCTGAACAGGGGAATTCGCGGGTTGAGTCAGCAGCGCTTGCAAAATCTTTCCCGCTCTAAGACTTTCACGAGTCTCCTCCGATTGTCCTGAGGCTTGAAGTTTTGATGCCCGCAAAAGTTCTTTAAATTGAATGAACTCCATGCGAAGCGATTTTGAAACTTCCTTTGTCGCCTTCCATTGCACTTTGCTTCCCACACGTGAAACAGAAAGACCAACGTCAACGGCAGGCCGAAATCCTTCATTGAAAAGAGCCGCATTCAAAAAAAGTTGTCCATCCGTCATCGACACAAGATTTGTAGGAACATAAGCCGTCAAGTCGCCTTCAAGCAGCTCCACGACGGGAATAAATGTCATCGACCCGCCGCCGTGTTTTTGGTCAAGCTGGGCGGCGCGTTCAATCATGCGAGAGTGAAGATAAAAAATATCTCCCGGATACGAGTCGCGTCCCGGCGGAACACCCATCAAAAGTGAAAGCTCGCGATACGCCCACGCGTGTTTTGTAAAATCATCAAAAAACACAAAGACATCTTTACCTCTATCTCTAAAATATTCTCCTATGGAACAAGCCGCGTATGGCGCGAGATATTGCTGACCGGGCGAACTTGACGCGGGCGCGCAAAGAATTGTCGTATATTCAAAACAATCATGCTCTTTGAAAAGCGACACAACTTTTCCCATTGATGACGCCGTCTTTCCAATTCCGCAATAAATACAAATCACATCTTTGCCCTTCTGATTAAGGATAATATCCGTCCCTACCGTAGTCTTGCCTGTCATCTTGTCGCCTAAAATAAGCGAACGCTGCCCTTTGCCGAGCGGCAGCATGGAGTCAATGAGTTTTACACCTGTTTCAAATGAACGGCTTAGCGTGGCCCTGTCCATAATTGCTGGAGCAATATTAAAATAAGGTATATATTCTTCATAATGCACCGCGCCGAGCCCGTCCATAGCCTCGCCAAGCGGATTCAAAATCCTACCTACAGTTGCCGCGCCGGCAGGCATGCTGAACGGTTCAAGAGTGGCAACACATTGCGAACCCGGAACAAGGGGCTCATTTTCTTTTACAAGCAAAATCTGCGCTTCATTTAAATCAAAACCCATAATAACACCTTGGGTTCCGTATCCAAATTGCACAAGCTGTCCCAAAAAACAATTTTCAAGCCCGATGACGCGCGCGATACAACCGCTGCACGATTTAATCATCCCTGTTTCTTTATAACGCAATTCTCCCATAAAACAAAATCCCTTTATCCTTCGTTAGATTCTTCTTCAGCTTTATTTGCTTCATCCGCCGTTTTATCAACTTCGATCGTTTTTTTCGCTTCCATTACTTCTTTACTGGGAGCAAATTTATTTTTCTGCATTAGTTTAATCCAAATAAAATAAAATACCGTTACCAAAGTTGCCAAAAACGCGACTATGCCTAAAATAATCCACCACGTTGTAGGACGATCGGGCTGAATACCAAGCGCCATCAACACGACATCTTTTACATCGGCAAGTTTTTTCACCCATTCTCTTATTTTTTCAAAAATATTCTCATCGCCTTTTGCTATCGGTATATCCTGAAGAAGTTGATGTAAATTCCTAAGCTTTGCTTTCGCGAGATTCATTTGCTGCGTATTAAGCACAAATCCGCGCATACGGTCTTCAAGCGACAGAGAATCCGCAAGCTCGTTTTGAAGCTGTTTAATACTTTTCAACATTTCAAGAATAGTGTCGCCTTGTGATGCGGCGTATTTCTCATACGAAGAGCCTTTAAAAAGTTCCGCCAGTCTATTTGTCTGTTCTTCGGCAAAATCAATATCCGCGTCCGGCACTCTCCAAACATCACGCAAAGTAATAATATATTTCTTATTTTCGCGGGCGGCAAACTCTTCGTTTTTCTCCAAAATAAAACTTCTTTGCGTTTGATCATAGAGAACATTGAAATCTAGCTTGTCTAAAATATCTTCCGATTTAATTTCTTTGGGCATAACCGCCCTAACAGTCATCTTTTTTGCCTCGGCCGAAGGATTTTCCGCCTCGATCAAATACTTGGCGTCATGAACGCCTTTCTTTTGTTCTTCTTGAAGCTGTCTCATGGCGCCAAGCGACAACGCGTTTTCTTTTATATCTTCCAGCTGTCTTACGTGCGCTCTGTAAAATTCTATATGCTGCTTAATCCCAACAGGACGTTCTTGTTCTTCGACAATGAGGTCTACTGTAGCCTGTGCTTTTTCATAAAGCATTTGCGCCGTCTCAGAGTATTTTGTTTCTTTGAGAGCTTGGATTTGTTCCTCCAGGTTTTTTTTAACTTCATCTATTGTTTCCGGAGGAATTCGCCAAACATCACGGACGCGAACAATTAAAGTTTTTGTTTCTCGTGGCGCGAGTTCCACTTCTCCCGCGAGATTATAACTCTGAGACGCTCCGTCATAAACAACCTTAAGCCCGGTCGCATCAATCAAGTCCGTGGCGGGATTTACTTCCGGAGGTAGCGGCTGAGAAATCTCTGCCTTGATTGGTTTTGTTTGGGAAGGATTGACCGCGAGGACTTTAAATTTTACTTCGTCAGCGGCAAATAAAAAGCTACTGTTTAAGAAAATAAAAAATAAAAAAAATAAAAAAAATCGCCCGCAAAAATTCGAATTTTTATGCATTTTGGGAACGAGTTCTTTATTCATTTTGATAGATAACATGCCTTTTTATCGACCAAAACGCCATCTAACATTAGACGCGCAGGATTAAAACGCTTATCCTTATATCGATGCCTCGCAATCGCGCGAGAAATCAGTAAAACTGTCTATGCGTTTTTCACACAAGAATAATAATAGTCTCCGCTTATTTTAGCTATGGCCTTTTTGGTATAACCTGTTGGGCAGTTTGTTTTGTCACCGCATTTCACAGTAACCGTAGTTCCAGACATATCAAAAAATCCGCACAAAGTTCCAGGCAGCACACTACCAGATGTTTGTCCTGCTTCTAATGCGCCTAACCGTGAAAGAATACTGGCTAGGTCTGGCAAAGAACCCGAATACGAGCCTTCGGCAAGTGCGACAATTTGCGCTTGAAGATTTACCACTTGAGTTTGCAAATCTGCTACAGTTTGCTGAAGGTCGGACAAATCATTTATTGTGCTTGTCAGCGTTTCTCCCGTTTTTTTAAGGCAAATAGCTCCCGCACAAACATCACCCTGCGCCATCACATTTTGTGTTGTGGTAAGGTTTTCATACTCTCCTATTGGAGCGGGATAATATGTCGTAAGTTCAACTTTGCCGGCAAAGACCTGGGAAGGAAAATTAAATATCAAATTAAGGGCTAGAAAAATGAACAACAAAAATACTGTTTGTTTTGTAAACATGTCTACTCCTTTTTTAAGTTTCACAATAAAAAGTTACGAGACTTATTTCAACCGCTGTAGCAATATCTCTTTATTCTCCTTCGCCCATTTCAAGCCACGATTTCACAATCGCTTGTGGAGTTTCTTGTTCTTGAGCAAAGCGTTGTTTTGCCGCCGCGTCTGTCGCCTCTTTTACGGCAAGTAAATACGCCTTAATTTCTTCTAATTTTCCTTGTATCGCCGCGATATTCGAAGCATTTTCCTGTTTAATTTTTTGAATAGTTTCGCCGACAAATCCCAATTGCTCGGCTTGAGAATTGGCTAAATCAACGAGTCTGTCCAGCATTTCCTTTGCTTTTTCTTTTGTATCATCCGCGTTTTTGGCAATCGCGTCAGACAAAGTTTGAACTTTTGTCATTATTTCCTCTATATCGTCCAATTTCGCGGCCGTGTTTGCGTTAGAAGCTTTGAATTCTTTTAACGTTTCCAGAATCGTACTTGTCGCTTCTTCTATGTCCGAAATCGTCCCGACTTTTCCGCCCAAAAGTTTTAACTCCGACCAATTTGTTTGCGCGACGCTAAGTTCCGCGATGCCCGCCCAGTTTACTCCCGCATGCGTTTGAGCGCTAATAGATTGCCAATTAGTTCCGCTTTCTGTCATTACGGCGAGATCTTCCCAATTTACTCCCGCGTTAGACATAACATTGAGGTCTTCCCAATTAACGCCCGCAGTCGCCATATTGTTCAACGCTTCCCAATTTACAGACGCCGCGGATAGCACGGCCATACTCTCCCAATTTATTCCCGCGTCCGACATTCTTTCAATATCCGCCCAATCAATTCCGGACTCTGTCATCACATGCAAGTCTTCCCAATTTATATGAGCGTCCGAAAGGTTCCTCACATCATCCCAGTTTATCCCTGCGTCTGCCAAAACCGTTATATCCGCCCAATTTATTCCCGCGTCACTTAAAGAAGCCACATCGCCCCAATTAATTCCTGCCTGAGTCATAGCATCCAAGTCCTCCCAATTTACTCCCGCGGCAGAAAGGCGAGAAACATCCTCCCAGTTAACTCCTGCGTCTGTCATCTTTGCCATTTCAAGCCAATTGACTCCGCTTTCGGTCATATCGGCAAGAGCGTCCCAATTTACTCCGCCATTTGCCATCTCGGCAAGAGCGTCCCAGTTTATGTGCCCATCGGACAAAGCAGCTATGCCGTCCCAGTTAATCTCTCCGCTAGAAAGGAGCTCCATTCCTTCCCAGTTTATTCCTGTCGCGCTCAACGCCTCTAGGTCATACCAGTTTATTCCTGCCAGGCTAAGAGTCTCAATGTCAAACCAGTTAATTCCAGCTTCTGTCATTGTCTGCAAATCAGTCCAATTTACTCCTGCCTGACTCAACTCATTAATCTCAGCCCAATTTACTCCAGATGTACTCAAATCATTTATAGCTTCCCAGTTCACTCCCGCAGCCGAGAGATTAGAAATATCTTCCCAGTTTATTCCGCTCAAAGTCATTGTCTGTATGTCTTGCCAATTCACTCCCGCCTGAGTTAATGCTTCAACGTCCTGCCAATTTACTCCTGCATGGCTCATGCGATTTATATCTTCCCAATTAATTCCCGTAGCGCTCATCGTTTGCAAGTCTTGCCAATTTATTCCAACAGAACTCAACGCTTCAACATCTGACCAATTTATTCCCGCATCAGACAATGTCGCAATATCCAGCCAGTTCACTCCCGCTTCTGTCATCTCAGATAAATCAAGCCAATTGATACCCGCGGCGCTCATTGTTTGCATATCGCTCCAATTCACTCCGGATTTAGAGAGATTTTCAATATCCGCCCAATTAACATCGCTTTCAGACATTGTTGCTATAGTAGCCCAATTAACTCCGGCATCCGTCATTTTCGCCATTTCAAGCCAATTAACACCGCTATCGGTCATAACTGCAAGCGCGTCCCAATTTACTCCGCCATTTGCCATTTCAGCGAGTGCATCCCAATTTATATGCCCATCAGACAAAGCCGCAATGCCGTCCCAATTAATTTCTCCACTTGAAAGACGTTCCATTCCTGCCCAATTAATTCCCGCTTTGCTTAGAGAATCGAGATCGCTCCAATTGATTCCTGCGAGACTCAAACTTTCAACTCCTTCCCAATTCACCCCAGCGCGCGTCATAATTTCGAGATCAATCCAATTTACTCCCGCCTGACTCAACTCATTTATGTCCAGCCAATTTACTCCTCCTTCTGACAAATCACGAATGCCCGCCCAGTTTATTCCCGAACGCGTTTGTCCGCCAAATTCATCCCAATTCGCTCCGCCGTGCGTCATCGCTGCAAGGTCAAGCCAATTAACTCCTGCTTCGGAAAGACTATTTATATCCGCCCAATTTATTCCAGCAGACGTAAGTATTGAAACATCGCTCCAATTAATTCCCGAATCACTCATGCGGTCAATATCCGCCCAGTTTATTCCTTCACGGCTCATTGTTTGAATATCATCCCAATTTATTCCTACAGCACTCAACCTCTCAATGTCAGACCAATTAATACCAGCATAGGACATAGTGCTCAGGTTAGCCCAATTAATTCCCGTGGCAGCCATTATCCCTAAGCCTTCCCAATTTACTCCCGCATCAGCCATAACTTCTATTTGTCCCCAGTCCACTCCCGCTTCGCTCAAAATGCGTATATCTTCCCAATTCACTCCTGCCTGGCTCATTCTGTTTATGTCAGACCAATTAACTCCAGATGTGCTTAAATAATTAATAGCTTCCCAGTTCACTCCTGCATCAGCCAAAGCGCTAACATCCGTCCAATTTATGTTTGCATTGCTCAACGTTTCCACATCAGCCCAATTTACTCCCGCTGACGACAATGCCGACACATCAATCCAATTTATTCCAGCGCCGCTCATTTTTTCCACATCTGTCCAATTAACACCAGCATCGGATAAAGCGCCAATGTCCGCCCAGTTTATACCCACCGCCATCATGGAACTTAAATCGTTCCAATTTACTCCCGCTTCTGACAACACGTTTATATCCAGCCAATTTATTCCCGCCTCTGATAAATTAGTAATTTCTGTCCAGTTCACGCCGGACGCGCTTAACGCGGCAATGTCCTGCCAATTGACATCTGAAGAAGCCATATTGGAAATATCTTCCCAGTTCACTCCCGCGTCTGTCATCTTCGCCATTTCAAGCCAATTTACTCCGCTATCGGTCATAACTGCAAGCGCGTCCCAATTTACTCCGCCATTTGCCATCTCGGCAAGAGCATCCCAGTTTATATGCCCATCGGACAAAGCCGCTATGCCGTCCCAATTAATTTCTCCGCTAGAAAGGCGTTCCATTCCTTCCCAATTTATTCCTGCCGCAGTCAACGCATCAAGGTCATACCAATTTATTCCCGCCATGCTAAGCGTCTCAATATCAAGCCAGTTAATTCCCGCTTCCGTCATAGTCTGTAAATCATTCCAATTTACTCCCGCCTGACTCAACTCATTAATTTCAAGCCAGTTCACTCCACCCTCTGACAGCTCACGTATACCAGTCCAATTAATTCCTGAACGTGTTCCTTCACCAAACGATTCCCAGTCTGCTCCGCCATGAGTCATAATCGCTAAGTCCGCCCAATTTATTCCGGCAGCGCTCATTGTTACAATGTCGTTCCAATTCACGCCGGTTTTAGAAAGCTCTCCAATGTCCGCCCAATTCACACCAGCGATTGAAAGGTTATTTATATCTTCCCAATTGACACCTGCTAAGCTCAATTTATTAATATCAGCCCAATTAACTCCCGCCTGACTCAATTCATTAATCTCAAGCCAGTTCACTCCGCCCTCTGAAAGCTCGCGTATACCAATCCAATTTATTCCAGCGCGCGTCTGTCCGCCAAACTCGTCCCAATCCGCTCCTCCTTGCGACATCACTGCTATATCAATCCAATTCACACCCGCAGCATTCATCGCCTCAACGTCATTCCAATTAATTCCCGCAAGAGTCATATGTTCAATATCTAACCAATTTATTCCAGCAAGCGTCAGTGACTGCATATCATTCCAATTCACGCCCGCGTTGCTCATTCTATTAATATCCAACCAATTCACACCCGCGTTGCTTAGATCATTAACATCCGCCCAGTTGACGCCCGCGCGCGTCATTGATTCGACATCTTGCCAATTAACACCGCCCACGGAAAGCTCACGAATCCCTGCCCAATTTATTCCCGAGCGCGTTCCTTCTCCCCATGACTCCCAATCGGCTCCGCCATGTGTCAGCGCAGAAAAATCTTCCCAGTTGATTCCCGCAAAACTCAATGCCTCAATATCCAACCAATTGATTCCTATTTCACTCATAACTTGAACATCCGCCCAATTTACTCCCGCGGCAGTAAGTCTTGAGATGTCATCCCAATTAATATCAGCCGCACTCAACGTTCTAATATCCTGCCAATTTATTCCCCGCAGACTCATCGTTTGTATGTCCGACCAATTTATTCCAGCATCACTCAATCTTTCAATGTCCAACCAATTCACTCCGCTCTTGCTCATACTTTCTATATCCAACCAGTTTATTCCAGTCTTACTCATTGATTCAATGTCTAACCAATTCACTCCCGCATTAAACAAATTACTAATGTCGTTCCAATTAACTCCTGTTCCCGCCAAGGCTCCTATATCTTCCCAATTTATACCAACATTGCTCAACTCCTCTATATCTTGCCAATTCACTCCTGCAACACTCAGCCGATTAATGTCGTCCCAATTCACTCCTGCAGCACTCAACCCAGCTAGATCTCCCCAATTTACTCCACTCTCCGTCATAGTCTCTATATCTGCCCAGTTAATTCCAGCAGCCGCCAATGTCTCTATCCCATCCCAATTTACTCCACTTTCACTTAACACCGCCAAATCTGCCCAGTTGACCCCTGCTTCGCTCATCACTGTCAAATCTTCCCAATTCACTCCTACCTTCGTCAACTCTGATATCCCTTCCCAATTTACTCGGCCGTCTGCCAGTGCCGCCACCGCGCTCCAATTTACTCCTCCGCTCGCCAAATCCGCTATCCCTGACCAATTCACTCCGCTCTCCGCCATTGCCTTCAACCCGCCCCAATTAATTCCTGCCTCGCTCAACTTATTTATCTCCGACCAATTCACTCCAACTTCACTCATAAAGCTCATATCCAACCAATTCACTCCAGCACTTGTCATCGTCTCTATATCTGCCCAGTTGATTCCTTCATCACTCATAGCCTTTATCCCTGCCCAATTCACTCGGGCGACCGACAACGCTTCTATGTCTTGCCAGTTAACTCCTGCCTCGCTCATCAAACTCATCGCGCTCCAGTTAACTCCCGCTTCACTCATATTATTTATATCTAACCAATTTACGCCCGCTTCACTCATTGCATTCATATCTAGCCAGTTAATCCCAGCTTCGCTTAGCGCATTTATATCTAGCCAGTTTACCCCAGCTTCGCTTAGCGCATTTATATCGCTCCAATTTATACCCGATCGCGACAACGCCTCTATATCGTCCCAGTTGATTCCTGATACACTCAACACCTGTATATCGCTCCAATTGATCCCAGATATACTCATCTGATTTATGTCTAACCAATTTATTCCAGCATTACTCAATCCCTCTATATCCTGCCAATTTACTCCTGCAACACTTAGCCTATTAATGTCATTCCAGTTCACTCCCGCGGCGCTCATCGCAGCTAGATCTCCCCAATTTATTCCCGCTTCACTCATTGCATTTATGTCCAACCAGTTAATTCCAGCTGACGCCAACGTCTCTATTCCATCCCAATTTATTTCACTCTCACTTAATGATGCCAAATCCACCCAGTTCACTCCGGCAATGCTCATTTGATTAATATCTAACCAATTTATTCCAGCATCGCTCAACGCTCCTAAGTCTGCCCAGTTAACGCCTGCCTCCGTAATGTGCTTCATTCCTTCCCAATTCACTTCTGTATTACTTAAAGTTTCTATATCATTCCAATTTATGCTTGCCATGGACATTGAGCTGAAATTCTCCCAGTTTATTCCCGCAGAGCTTAATACGCCGAGGTTTTCCCAATTAACTCCTGCTGACGCCATATTACTAATGTTATCCCAATTAACTCCCGCACTTGACATGCTGCCAATATGCGTCCAGTCAACTCCTGCCGCTGCCATACTACTTAAATTATCCCAATTAACTCCCGCGCCTGCCATATTACTAATGTTGTCCCAGTTAACTCCGGCTCCCGCCATATTACTGATGTTATCCCAATTCACTCCTGCGCCTGCCATGACACTTAAATTGTCCCAATTAACTCCCGCTGCCGCCATATTGCTAATGTTGTCCCAATTAACTCCCGCCGATGCTAGATTACTAAGATTTTCCCAGTTGACGCCTGCCGCTGCCATAGTGCCTAAATTATCCCAATTCACTCCTGCCGCTGTCATGCTACTAATGTTATCCCAGTTGACGCCTGCCGCTGCCATATTGCTAATGTTGTCCCAATTAACACCTGCTCCCGCCATGGTGCTTAAGTTGCTCCAATTCACTCCGGCAACAGACATATTTCCAATGTTAATCCAGTTCACTCCTGCCTCTGACATATCGCCAATCTTCGTCCAATCAACACCCGATTCTGACATAACAGTCATTCCGTCCCAGTTTATGCCAGCTTCACTGAGTGTTTGCAAATCCAACCAATTTACCCCAGCATTCGTCATTAAATCAAAACTATCCCAGTTTATGGACGCATCACTTAATGCTTGTAAATCCAACCAGTTAGTTCCACTAGAACTCATTTTTTCTATATCTGCCCAATTTACACCCGCGTTGGACATTGCTTGGAAATCGTTCCAGTTAACACCGATTTCTGTCATCTCTTTAATTCCGCTCCAGTTTATATCGGCTGAACTAAGTTCCTCAAAATCAGCCCAATCAATTCCAGCGGCAGTCATCAGACTTAAATTTTCCCAGCTAATACCCGCATCGCTCAATGTTTTCAGATCATGCCAATTTACGCCAGAAGTTGTCATATCCTCAATACTCAACCAATTCACTTCTGATAAGCTCAGTCTCCCAATATCCGCCCAATTTACTCCGCCATCGCTCATTGCTTTTATGCCGCTCCAGTTAACTTCAGAATCTGACAACACTTGCATATCAGCCCAGTTCACTCCAGCAAGCGACATTGCTTCAATCCCGGTCCAATTAATTTCTGCTCTCGACAGAGTATTTATATCCGCCCAATTTACTCCAATATCACTCATCACATTTATATCCGCCCAGTTCACTCCCGCCTCTGACAGCACTTGTAAATCGCTCCAGTTCACGCCTCCGTCGCTCATGGCTTTTATCCCAGACCAGTTTACTTTAGCGTTAGAGAGGACTTGCATATCATCCCAGTTCACCCCGGCAAGCGTCATCGCTTCAATCCCAGTCCAGTTGATCTCAGCCCGGGACAGTGTGTTGATGTCTGACCAGTTCACGCCAATATCACTCATCACATTTATATCCGCCCAGTTCACTCCAGCCTCTGACATCACTTGTAAATCGCTCCAGTTCACGCCTCCATCCGACATAGCTTTTATCCCAGAC
>CAYPIR010000014.1:0-34851 GCA_964410905.1 uncultured bacterium
TTATGCCGCTCCAGTTAACTTCAGAATCTGATAACACTTGCATGTCAGCCCAGTTAACTCCAGCAAGTGTCATTGCTTCAATCCCAGCCCAGTTAATCTCTGCTCGGGAAAGAGTGTTTATATCAGCCCAGTTCACTCCACGATTACTCATCTCATTTATATCTAGCCAGTTCACTCCAGCTTCTGACATGACTTGTATATCTGCCCAATTTACTCCTCCGTCACTCATCGCTTTTATCCCTGACCAATTTACCTCGGAATCTGATAGCACTTGCATATCATCCCAGTTAACTCCAGCTAATGTCATTGCTTCAATCCCAGCCCAGTTGATTTCAGCGCGAGAAAGAGTGTTTATATCTGACCAATTCACCCCTAACTTGCTCATCGAATCTATGTCATACCAATTAACCCCTGCCTTTGACATATCTCTTACCCCGACCCAATTTACATAACTCATCTCGTCCAAATCCGCCCAATTTATATCCGCCTTACTCATTTGTTCCAAATCTGACCAAGTTATTCCCAAATTAGTCATCCTATTCACATCATCCCAGTTCACCCCCGCCTTGCTCAAATATGACAACGCGGTTGACGCGTTCGCCAAATTCGCTATTCCTCCGCCATATGCTTGTGATGACATATCAGCCAAATCCACCCAATCAATACCAAGCGCGCTCATACGGTTAATGTCATCCCAGTTCACCCCCGCCTCTGACAAAACATGAATAGCTTGCCAATTCATATTCGAGTTGGACATGACCTGAATATCCGCCCAATTAACTCTTGCCTGACTCATAGTCTCAATCCCCGCCCAATTAATCTGAGCATCATTCAACTTGCCCAAATCCGCCCAATTCACCCCGCGATTACTCATCACTTCCAAATCCGCCCAGTTAACATTGGCATGTGTCAAAACTTCAAGCCCTTCCCAATTCCCGCCCAACTCAGCCAAATGAACAAGCGCACCCCACTGAACTCCAGCATCAGCAAGCGCCGCAAGCCCGCTCCAGTTAATTCCCACATTTGCTATAGTCGCTATCGAATCCCAATTAACATAACCAGCATTTGCAAAATTTGCCAAGCCCGTCCAATCAATTCCCGCCGCATTTATGTCATCCGTCAAATTAGCAATATCATTCCAATTTATTCCAATTGACGCCAAATCACTAATAGCCGCCCAATCGGCCGCCGTCATATCATTCAGCTGTCCCCAATCCACCCCAGCATTAGTCATAGTTGCAAAATCCGTCCAATCAATTCCAGAATCCGTCATTGCAGCAAGCGACCCCCAGTTCACTCCCGCGTCAAACAAATTCCGCACCTCATTCCATTGAATTCCAGTTCCCGCAATAACAGAAATATCCGTCCAATTAATTTCAGCATTACTCATCCTACCAATATCGCTCCAGTTCACGCCCGTCTCGCTAGCAATCTGAATATCCGCCCAATTGATATTTGAATCAGACATTTCCTGTATATCATTCCAATTAATTTTCGATTCGCTCAAAACCTCTATATCCGCCCAATTTATTCCCTTTGCCGACATATTCTGTATGTCTTGCCAATTGATATTTGATCTGCTTAGCACATCTATACCTTGCCAATTAACTCCCTTCCTTGACATTTCCGTAATATCCGCCCAGTTTACCCCGGCAATAGACAAAGCCGTCAGCCCCTGCCAATTCACTCCAGAATAAACTATCTGATTTAGCGCACTCCACTGCAGCCCCGCCTGCGTCATAGCCGCAAGATTTTCCCAACTTACACCAGAGTTCGCTATGCTTGCTATCGCGTTCCAATCAACATAGCCCGCACTTGCTAAATTTGCTATCCCATACCAGTCAACGCCCGCGCTAGCTAAAGAACTTGCTAAATAATTCAATGAATCCCACTGCACCCCTGAACTCGACATGCCTTGTATAGCTCCCCAATCTACATTCGCCATAGTTGCTAAACTTCCCCAATCAACTCCTAGACTTGCTATGCTCGCTATCGCTCCCCAATCCGCGTTCTGCGCCATATTGCTTATCGCTTGCCAATTCACCCCCGCTTGCGCCATCGCAAATACACTATCCCACTGCGTCCTTGATGTAGACAGCCATGCCATCTGCTCCCAGTTTATTCCAGCATCCGTCATAACTTGAAAATCCTGCCAATTTATTCCTCTCTTGCTCATACCTTCTATATCCGCCCAATTGATATTTGAATCAGACATTTCCTGTATATCATTCCAATTAATTTTCGATTCGCTCAAAACCTCTATATCCGCCCAATTTATTCCCTTTGCCGACATATTCTGTATGTCTTGCCAATTGATATTTGATCTGCTTAGCACATCTATACCTTGCCAATTAACTCCCTTCCTTGACATTTCCGTAATATCCGCCCAGTTTACCCCGGCAATAGACAAAGCCGTCAGCCCCTGCCAATTCACTCCAGAATAAACTATCTGATTTAGCGCACTCCACTGCAGCCCCGCCTGCGTCATAGCCGCAAGATTTTCCCAACTTACACCAGAGTTCGCTATGCTTGCTATCGCGTTCCAATCAACATAGCCCGCACTTGCTAAATTTGCTATCCCATACCAGTCAACGCCCGCGCTAGCTAAAGAACTTGCTAAATAATTCAATGAATCCCACTGCACCCCTGAACTCGACATGCCTTGTATAGCTCCCCAATCTACATTCGCCATAGTTGCTAAACTTCCCCAATCAACTCCTAGACTTGCTATGCTCGCTATCGCTCCCCAATCCGCGTTCTGCGCCATATTGCTTATCGCTTGCCAATTCACCCCCGCTTGCGCCATCGCAAATACACTATCCCACTGCGTCCTTGATGTAGACAGCCATGCCATCTGCTCCCAGTTTATTCCAGCATCCGTCATAACTTGAAAATCCTGCCAATTTATTCCTCTCTTGCTCATATTTTCTATATCCGCCCAATCTATTCCCGCCTCCGACAAAACTTGTATATCTTGCCAGTTCACCCCTTGGCTGGACATTACTTGTATATCTTGCCAGTTAACTCCTCGGCTAGACATCACCTGTATGTCTTGCCAATTGATATTTGATCTGCTCAACACATCTATACCTTGCCAATTCACGCCGACTTCTGTCATATCCTGCAAGTTATCCCAGTTGACATTTGCTGTGGTAAGCGCCGCCAAACTATCCCAGTTAATTCTCTCATTCCAATTCACTCCGACACCCGACATCTTTGCCACATCCAGCCAATTCACACCAGCCTTACTCATCACATCAATAGCCGCCCAGTTAATTTGTTTTTGCGCCATCGCGCTTAAATCTTGCCAATTAACACCCGCGTTAAACAAGCCGCGGACATCAAGCCAATTCACGCCAATTGCCGACATTTGCCCAATGTCCAGCCAATTTATTCCCGACTTTGTCATTTGATTCAAACTGTTCCAATTCAAATCCCCAAGTTGAAAAACAATGGAACCCCAGTCCACGCCTTGATTAGTCATAGCGTTTAACGCCGTCCAATTCACTCCCGACATATTCCCCTGAATAGTATCCACAATGCTGCTAATGCTGCTAACATTTCCAGATATTGTTGAAGTCGTGGACAATATGCTCGCGGCATCAGACTTAACACTTGTCAAATCTGTTTTTATGTCTGCCGTGTCAGACTTAATATCAGACACATCGCCCGCGATATCGCTAATGTCCTCCTCTAAATTTGTTACTCCCGAGGCAATTAAAGAAAGCGTTCCGTGCACTGAAGGATTGTAGGCGACTGTTGAAGAATAAATTCCGCCTTTGTAAGTAATTTCAATTTTAGCAATATACGCATCTCGTTCGTTAGGCGGAAGCCACGATTGACGAAATACGCTATCGTTTAAAATTGTCGCTGCCCCAGGCGCGTTAGGAGATGTAAGCGCCACGCCGTTTTTATTGTAAATTGTTACGGACACATTGCTTGAAATATATGTCGCGCCTTGAATAATCGCGCCTTCGCTTTCAAGCCAGCTGTTAATCAAATACGCGTCTGTCCCGGAATCATAAGTAAGTTCGGATTTAACGCTATAAGCCGCTCCAAGAACGCTAAACGCGTTTGAAGTTGCAGAGGTCAGTCCAGCAGCCGCCGCTTGAAGAGTAAAAAGGTCGCCTGTTTTATCAATGTTAAGACCAGGAAATGTCGCGATGCCGTCAACAGCCGCGACAGACGTTGTTCCAAACAAAGTAGCGCCTGTAGAATTATTTAAAAGCGTAAGAGTAACTGTGTTTGTAGCCGTATCAAAAAGGTCGCCATCCGCATCCACGATCTGCACCTGTATTGTAGGATTAAAAACTTTGAAAGCAGAAATGTTTACAGGCTGCGTCAAAAATTTCAGCGCCGTGGGAGCTGGCGAAAAACCTTGCGCCATAGAAGAACCGCCGCCGGATCCTCCAGTAAAAATCGCGCCAAATCCAACGGGGCTAAAAACAGTAAAGCATAAAAAGAAAAAAGCGGTAAAATTAGCCGTTACGCGAAACGCTGTTTTTTTTGAATGAAAAATTGAGGTAAACATCACGCGCTCGCCGTCCTGACGCCGCGCCCGCCCCAATAAAATGGAGGCAGATTACCAAAACAATAGCCACTATTATTTTGTTGATACGCCCAAATAGTTGGGCTCGCTACAGCAAAAAATCTGCCTGAGACCGGCTGCTCAAACATAGTTCCGCTAGAACACTGTATATTCGGCAACCACCAAGAGCCGCCGCGAGTTCCAACCCCAGCATCGCCAGACGATGGCCACTCATAAGCCGAACTATATCCAGTTCCATGATTCCCAGCAAAGCCTTCGGCAAAGTATTGTCCAACAGGATATACAATTTCCATAGCATTTCCTGATAAATCTAATACCCCGTAATAACTTGCGCCAGAGGATTGCCGGTTTGTTGACGAGGTAGCAAACATCCCAACACGAGAGGCACAGCATAAAATATAATTATCTAACCATATATTTATATTTGCGCTATTATTGGATGTCTCATCTTTTGTCCTAAAATTTGAAAAACCCGCGTTCGCTGTATAGCTGGAAGAGCCCCAGGCGTATTCTCCAGCGACAGCTGACACTGTCCCTCTCGCTGCCTTTTCATATTCCAATTCAGTCATTGGCCGCAAACCTGCCCAGCATAAATATCTAAATATTTGCAAAAACTGCGTAGTTTCAAAAGGAGTCCATTCCCCGTCATCTGCCTCATCATAAATATCATTATTGTTATAATCGCAGCCTACAATTGAACGCGCTCCTCCTGTTTGCGAGCGGCTTTTGATATAGTTATTCGGTCCGGTAATGGTTAACCCGGCATCATTTTGTTGCCCCAGTGTTAAGGAGTTCAAAAAATCTCTAAATTGCCCCTGTGAAATTTCATACTTCATCATATAAAACGCTTGGGACCCCTTGGGGAACGCTGCTGGTATGGTGAATATTTCACCACTATTTCGATCCCCCATATCCGATACTGGTGACATTCCTGTCAAAGCACCCATATTGTAATAATCATCCGAAGGATTGGTATAAAAATAGCCCGCGGCGCCATAATTATATCCATCCGTAGTCGTAATCGCGTTTTCAGAGCCGATATACCAAGGCTGAGTGGTGGACGTAAGATTATAATCAGAATTTGTAAATTCACCATAATAGTTACTAGTCGCATCTCCGGCATAAAACGCGCCTTGAGGGATATAAACCATTTCAATGCCGAAAATACGTATTCTGGTATTGGAGCCAAACGCCTGTGCGTCAGTTACCGAGCTTGCGGCATAGTCCCAAACAAGTTTCGCGCTTGTATTTGTAATCGTTCCCGTTCCGTTGGCAGAGCGTTGCAGAAACGCGCCCAGTTTGTCTTGAGAAACTACCACATCAAGACTTGTTCCCGTTCCGCCCGTTGTTCCAGTGGGATTTGTTCCCGCGGTTTTGAGTTTCGCGTGCTTCCATTCTCCCGTCGTGTCGCAAGCGCTAAGACAATATTTCGCGAAAACCCAAACAGCGTCATAATTTGTCGCGTCCCGCCACGAGTTTTCCCAAGAAATATTAAACCGCAGTTTGCCTGTGTCCGCGTTTGTGTCCTGTTCGACAAGTTTTGCGTTGGTAATTTGAAGGTTGTTTGCTGCGGCTTGAGGTAGGAAAAAAACAAAAGAAAAAAGCAGAAAAAGACATAAAAAAAGACATGACTTACCGGCACGTAAGTCAATACTAACAAATACGTCGCAACTTTTTGACGCCAAAGGGCAGATTTTGGACATCAACAAACTTTCTTTTAAGCTGACGTAACCAACTGGGCAGAAGTTTACGTAACTTAAAAATCCTACCCGACAAGGGTGGAGTGAACTGGGTTTATAAAATTTTAACTTTGTTAAAAAATACTAATTTTATTAACCGGCAATTGATATTATAACACACTTAATCTCATTAGGACAAGGCGTCTCGCGAGTTCACGCCCGTCTCGTCATTCTGCGCGTTGCTTTTTAACGTCGCAGGACCCAGATTTTGCGACGTGAAACGCACAGAACAACTAGCTTGCCCCCTGTCATTTTGCATCGATGCGTTGGACATCGATTTGTTAACTCGCGCTAAAATCTGTGTCTAATTTGCGAAGGCGTTTGTAATCCTGCGCCAGGGGCTCGGTTGGTTTTAAGTTGCCAAGCTGCTCTAAATCCCAAAGTCTAAGTCTGACTTCGTGCGCCTCATCGCTCGCGAGTTTCAGGTTAAGATATTGTTGATAGTGATATATTGCCTTTTTCAATTTATGAAAGTGATAGTCATAAATCACCGCCAAGTTATGATGCGCCCAAGCGTTATATTTATCCCAATCCAGCACTTGCAAATATTGCCGCGCCGCGTCTTTGAATCGTCCTAAATCGTAAAACATATTTCCAAGTTCAAATGACGATTTTATAAGTTGCGCTCTAAGTTCTAAATTCGTGCTGTCAACTTCAGCCGTTTTCCCTATGGCGTTCTCCACGGCCGCGTCATTTTCTTTAATTCGCGACAGAATTTCTTCGCGTTCTTCTTCCAAAATCGCTTTGCTTAAAGTCTCGCGCAGGACCGCGTTTTCACTTTCAATTTCCGACAAGTTTTTTGCCACGGATTCTTTTTCTTCGATTGAAATTTTTGCTTTCGTCTCGGCATCGGCAATCTCTTTTTTTGAAGCATTAAGCTGCGCGGTCAAGTCATCAAGTCGTTGTTTGCTGTCTTTTGTCGATTGCGTAGCGGCTTGCTGCGTCCGCCGCATTTGTTCCGTCAAATCGCTTTTTTCTATCGTAACTTTTTCAAACGCGGCTTGGAGATCGCGCATGCTTTGTCTGATTTTTCTGTTTTCGGTGAGAGTTTCATTTAGCGTCGCTAAGATCTGCTCGACATTTTGTCCGCCCGTTGTCGCTGTATTGGAAACTACCAGCGGTGTTTGCAGCGTAGAAGTTTGCGCTTTTACGGGTGCGGCTTTTTTTTCCACGGCGGCAAAAATATTTTGAGCAAACGAGAGCGAAAAAATTATTCCCACTAAAATTATTATTTCTTTTCGTTTTTTCATTTATTCCTCTTTTTGTAATCCCCGCGCATGTCCGCTAATTCATGGACAAATTTGTTGAGAGGTTTTTATTTTTTTCCGCGTATTGCTTTTTAACATCGCGGAATGACGTAACGGACAAGTGCCGAAGGTGCTTCGCCGTTTCGTGCCAATCCATTGAGGATTGGCGCAGCCAACCGTAAAGTTGCGGTACTTCCTGTATCGATGCAGAATGACCAGCTTTTCTCCCATCATTCTTGCACGAGTCAGCAAAACACAATGCCAACCTACTTTTTTTCCTCATCAGAATTTTCAACTGAGAAAAAGTCCAGCTTGCTTTCATGAAAACTCGCGTCCCTAATATTACCAACGCTGTTGCCTTTTATCTGAATTGGTTTGTCTAGAACATCGCCTTCGCCAGTTACGATGCGAGGCGTAATGATAATTACAATTTCTGTTTTCTTTATCGATTCGCTGCGCATTTTAAAAAGATTTCCCACAAGAGGAATATCCATTAAATACGGAACCCCGTTATTAGCTTCGATTTGGTCATCGCGAATGAGACCGCCCAAAATTGCCGATACTCCATCTCGCAAAATAACTGTCGATTCAATATAAGTTGTATTAACTTTAGGGATTTCATTTTTTATTTCCGGATTATCCACAGAAGCGGGCGCGTCAACCACGCCTGTTTGGCTTGATATTTCAGGGCGAATTTTCATCGTAACAAACCCGTCATCGTTTATGGTGGGAGTAACCGCGAGAACAACTCCGACATCAATAAACCGCACATCAGAACTAATACCGTATCCTCCGCCGGAATTAGCGGTGGTTGTTGAGATAATGTAAGGAATGCGGTCGCCTATGTTAATTTTCGCTTCTTCTCTGTCCAAAATCATAAGCCGCGGGTTGGCAAGCGTTTTCGCGTTTTCAACTTCTTTCATCGCGCGAACAGTCGCCAAGAAACTTTCCGTGTCATTGCCTATTGTTAATTCTCCGTAATTTGGGTTTGTGATAGCCGAAGAGAAATCGCTATTATTAAAAATGTTGGAGATTTTGAAGTTTTTATCATTTCGCGGAAAAGTTTTGCTCCAGTTAATGCCGAATTCAAATTTGGGATTAAGTGTAAGCTGCAAAATTCTGGCCTCGACCAAAACCGCTTTTGTTTGCTTATCAAGCGCTTTGACAAGGTTTGCGGCTTCTTCAAGTCTATCGGGATAAGCCGTCAATACAACTTGGTTTGAGCGAGCGTCCGCGAGCACTGAGCCGACGCCTTTTCCCTCGAGCTGAGGCTTAAGCTGCGCGGCGACATCTTCGGCTTTGGCGAATTGAAGTTTTATAACTTTTGAAGCGATATTTCGCTCAACCTCGTCCAATATCCCGCTCATTTGCAAAAGTTTTTCCGGCGTATCCATCATCACAACTGTTCCGGTTTCCTCATCTATGATAACTTTTCCAACCGCGCTTTGAACGCCTTGAAGAGCCGCGAGAACATAACTGGGCTTCGCTGTTTTTAGATTGCGAATCGCGATTTTCTTTTTGTCATTGAAATTTTTTCCGTGCGTCATCGCGTATTCTTCTTCCGTCATGATGTAGAGAATGTCGTTACGCGTTTCATAGGCAAGTTGATTGGAAATCATCAAAATATCAAGCGCGTCTTTTATTTTTACATCACGCAAAAGAAGAGTCGAGCGGCCCTGAACATTTTTGCTTGTTACGATGTTCAGCTGTCCTTGAATCGCTAAAAACTTGAACACATCTATTACGTTTATGTCTCTGAGGTCTAAAAAAATAGACTTGTTCATTCCCGCTTCAAATGTGGAGGAAATGCCTTCAAGTTTTGTTTTAACAACTTCAGCGCGGACGGTCGTGGGAATAAACAAAGAAGAAACGGTAGAAAATAATAAAAAAAATGTTACCGCGAGAAATACGGTAAATTTCGACGCGGCTGTATGTTCTCGAAGCCTTTCGAGGGTCTCGTCATTTCGCTCGTTATTTTTTAACGTCGCAGAATGACAGGACGGCGCGAAAGAGCCGCATTCTATTTTTTTATCTAAGTTCAACTGTTTCATTTCCTTGCTCCAAAACTACTCTGTCCTCATATATTTTTGACACTCTGAGCAACCCTATCGGGTCCGCTTCTCGTAAAAAAATCGTAATGCCTTTCTCTAAATCTTCAATCATACAAAACGCTTTTGAAGGATCCGCCGGATTGTATGAAATACCTGTCAATTTCAACTTTTGCGTCATTTCCGCTAAGCGGTCGGAATGCGCCTTTTGCTGTCTCTCGGCTTCTTCCTGCCGTTTCCCATACGGCATAAATATCTTGCCCAAGTCCCATTCAGACACGGAATCATTTTTTGATGCTGCTGAAACTTGCGTGTCCGTGTCAAATGTCCGCACGTCGGGCGGATTTACCGAAATAGAAAAATCTTCGCGAAGCTCTAAAAAATCGTGAATAAAAACAACCGCGAAAATGAAAATCATCACCCAAACAACGCCGCCGAGAACCTTATTTATCTCTTTGATACCAAAGGACTTCTGATATTTTTCAATGACATTTCTGTTTTTTCGCCCAAGCTCGGAAAACTTGGCCTTTATGTCATCAAGAGAAAAAAACTTTTTTTTCTTTGTCGTAATGGTCGGTTCGTCCGCGTGCGCGGAAGGCTCCTCTATCAAATCGAGCAGGCGCTTTTCCGGCGTTATTGATGAATTGTCGACTGTGTCAGCCATCCCGCACGCATATCCTCTGAGACAATTTCATCAATAATCTCTTCATCGACCACCCATTTACGCCGCATAACAAGTTGTTTCAAAGCGCGATGGCAAAACATAGTAATTTTCCGCGGATACCCTTGAGAAATTTTATGCACAGCCTCAATAGCATCATCTTTAAAAAGTTGCGCGTTAGAGCAATAATTAGCGCGCTTAATGCGAAAATTAATCATCTCGCGCGTCTCTTGCAAATTAAGCGGATTAAGAGCGTATTTAAAACTTATTCTGTCCAAAAAGTTTGGAATTTTCACTATTTTGGAATGAAGCTCAAGTTGTCCAAACAGCACAAGCTGCAAAAGTTTTGTGTCGTTGGTCTCATAATTCAAAATCACGCGAAGCATCTCCATCGCGGAATCGCTTAATTTTTGCGCTTCGTCCACAATCAACACCACGGTTTTGTTGCCGATAACTGTTTTTTCGTAGAGAAATTTTTCAATTGCTTCTTTTAAATCAAGAACGCTCACTCGTTCTGAAGCTCTAGCTGACGGCTCAACTGAAATGCCGAAATTGCGGACCAGCGAATACAAAAACTCATATTCATTATCAAAACAAGGGTCTAACACATAATGCACAATAAAATCGCCGCGTGCGCGAAGCGCCTGTATAAGCTTTCTTGAAAGCGTAGTTTTCCCCGTTCCCACATCGCCCAACACAACCGAAAGTCCGCGTCTGAGTCTAAGTTCAATCAAAACATTTGTCATTGTCGCTTGATGCCCTTGAGACAGATACAAAAACTCAGGGTCGGGGCTTGTCGAAAACGGCTCTTTTTCAAATCCGAGAATTCTGTAATAACTCATAAACTTATCCTTGCTTTTTAAGTTTCGCGCGTAAAGCCAAAACGGGCTACGATAATTTTCGGCATTTCAGAGGAATGGTTTAGCAATTGAAGAAACTTTTTACTGCCAATGCCTCGAGGTAAGCGTGGAATTTAATTTACTGTGATTTTCAGGAAGGGTTTTGCGTAGCGGTAAATTCTTCAGGCGTGATTTCTTCGCCCGTTTCTGAGCCGCCGCCCAAAACGGTGTAGAGTGCGACTTGATTAACAAGTTTTTGTTCGCGCAAATCGACTAACGCCTGGCGCGCCTGAAACAAAGTCTGCTGCGCGTCCAACACACTTAAGTAATCATCAATTCCCGCGGAGTATCGTGAATTCGCGAGTTTATATGTTTCAGAAACCGTATTTACCAAATCTTCTTGCGCCGAGAGCTGCGCTTCAATAGTTCCTTTTATTGCCAATGTATCCGCGACCTCGCGAAAAGCTGATTGAATGGATTTCTTGTATTGCGTTATGGCAAGTTTTTGATCCGCTTTGCTGACTCGATACGCCGACCATGTCCGCGCGTCAAAAATAGGCAAGGCAAACTGCGCGGCATAAATCCATGTCTCAGTTCCCGATTTAAAAAGTCCCGACAAGTCGCTTGTCGCGGAACCAAGCGCCGTTGTTAAAGAAATTTGCGGAAAAAACGCGGCGCGCGCCGCTCCAACATTTGCATAAGCGGATTTTAATTGATGTTCCGCGGATAAAACATCGGGGCGTTTCAAAAGCGCGTCAGAAGAAAGCCCGATGGAAATATCACTGGGCGGCGTTAACATTTCTAGGTCGGTAGAAATTAAATCATTGGGCACAACTGCTCCAACAAGATAATTTAACGCGTTACGGCTTCGCGCCGCAAGCTGCGTGTAAAACGCCACATCACGCTTGGCGACATCAACCGGTGTTTTTGCCCGGTAAAGATCTATTGCCGTTACAACGCCCAAATCAAATTGTTTTTTGACAAGTTCATAGGCGGACGTTTGACTTTGAAGAGTATTTTTCGCGAGTTCAAGGTTCTCACTGTCCGCGGCAAGAGAAAAATAAGCGTTTGCCACGGCGGAAATTAAAGATAACCGCGCCGCTGCCCCAGCTTGCTCGGTTGCCAAGTAATCTTCCAACGCCTGTTTTTTAAGACTTCTAATGCGTCCCCAAAAATCCAGTTCCCACGATGTAATTCCAAGATTCACCTCATAGGATTTAGACGTTCTTTCTGCTCCTTTAGAAATAAAGTCCACGCCTTTTTGCTGCTCACCGCCGGAACCGTAAGCGTTTATGACAGGAAAAAGTTCCGCGCGCCTGACGCCGTAAAGACCTTGAGCGCGTTCTGTGTTTTCCGCCGCGATGCGAAGGTCCGCATTTTTATTAAGAGCCACCGCTATGACCTTTTGAAGTTTTTCATCTTTAAAAAAATCGCGCCATTTTAGATGTGTTATATCCGCGGCAGTATCGCTATTTACAATCGCCAGATACGCTTCCCCGCTCGGCCATTCGCTTGGAACTGTCGTTTCAGGTTTTGAATATTTAGGAATCATCGCGCAGCCGCTAAGCATCAGACTCGCTGTCAGAAGAAAAACAAATTTATTTTTCATTACGCGTTTTCTCCCTCAGCATTTTTGATTGCGTGCGCAACATTTTTTTTCTTTCCAAAAAATTGTGATACGACGACGAAAAACAGCGGAATAAAAATCAGGTCAATGAAAGTCGCCGAAACCATGCCGCCGGTTACAGCCGTTCCGATCGCCGTCATGGCGCCAGCTCCAGCGCCGTTAGCCGTAGCCAGCGGTAAAGTCCCGAAGAAAAACGCTAGCGAAGTCATAATAACAGGCCGAAAACGGATTTTGACGGCCGCAAGAGTGGCTTCGACAAGCCCAAGCCCTCCCGTCATTTGTTCTTTAATAAATTGGATAATCAAAATGGCATTTTTGGTGGAAAGTCCCATTGTTGTCAAAAATCCTATTTGAAAATAAACGTCATTGGGAAGTCCTCTAAAATATGTAGCCATGAGCGCGCCAAAAACACCTAGCGGCAGCATCAAAAGATTTACGAACGGAATGCTCCAGCTTTCATAAAGAGCGGCAACGCATAAGAAAATAACAAGTATTGAAAACGCGTAAAGGATAGGGCCTTGCGATGTCGCCATTCTTTCTTGATAAGAAAGTCCCGACCAATCAAAGCCGACGCCCGCGGGAAGTTTTTTGCAAATATCTTCCATTGCCTGCATAGCTTCGCCAGAACTGCGATTTGCGGCCGGCTCCGCCCAAATATTCATGGAAGGAAAACCGTTGAAACGCTCAAGCCGAGGCGAGCCCGATGACCAGCGGGTAGTCGCGAAAGAATCAAACGGGACCATTTTCCCCTGCCCATTACGAACATATAACCTCTCCATATCAGACGGCAGCATTCTGTATTGAGCATCAGCTTGAACATAAACGCGTTTCACGCGGCCTGATTGAATAAAATCGTTTACATAAGAGCTCCCAAACGCCGCTGAAATTGTGTTATGAATTGATGTGATAGAGACTCCCATAACTCCCGCTCTTTCCCAATCCACATCCACTCTAAATTCCGGAACATCTTCCATGCCGTTAGGGCGAACGCTCGCGAGTCGCGTATCTTTCGCCGCCATTCCAAGCAGTTGATTCCGCGCGTTCATTAATTCTTGATGCCCAATTCCTCCGCGGTCAAGAAATTGAAAATCCACTCCTTGCGCGTTGCCGAGTTCGCTAACCGCGGGCGGCGCAAACACAAACACGCGCGCTTCTTTGACCTTTGAAAAATATCTCATAGCCCGCGCGGCAATCGCCTTAGTCTTCCCTTTTTCAGAATGACGTTTTTCCCAATCTTTTAATTTGATAAATACCATACCGTTGTTTTGCGCGCGCCCGGAAAAACCAATGCCTTCGATAGTCATGCAAGACTCAACCCATTTGGTTTCATTCGTCAAAAAGTATTCGCGGATTTTTTCCGTTACGCCTTTAGTTTGTTCAAGAGTCGAGCCTGTCGGACCCAAAACCTGCGCCAATAAAATCCCCTGATCTTCATCGGGCAAATATCCCGTAGGCAGTTTGGCGAAAATAAGATACACAACCGCCAAAATACCTAGATAAATCAATATATATTTTTTTTTGTTGGCGAGAGAATGACTGACAACGCCGGTGTATTTGTCGCGAAGGCGGAAAAACACTTTATCAAACCACAAAAAGAACGGCCGCAAAAATTTAAATCCCGTTTCGGCAGCCTCGTGTCCTTTTTCCACAGGTTTGAGAAGCGAGGCGCACAAAACAGGCGTCAATACAACAGCCACCAATACGGAAAGCAGCATCGAGGTAATAATTGTTACTGAAAATTGACGATAGATAACACCCGTTGAACCCGGGAAAAACGCCATAGGACCAAACACTGCGGAAAGCACTAGCCCAATACCGACAAGCGCGCTTGTAATTTGCTCCATTGATTTAGCGGTTGCCTCACGCGGCGAGAGGCCTTCTTCACTCATAAGACGTTCTACGTTTTCCACAACAACGATCGCGTCATCGACTAAAAGTCCTATTGCCAAAACCATGGCAAACATTGTAAGCATATTTATAGAAAATCCAAAAAAACCAAGCGCCGCAAAAGTCCCAAGCAATACTACGGGAACAGCGATTGTGGGAATAAGTGTCGCGCGAAAATTTCCCATAAAAAGAAACATTACAAGGAACACCAAAAGAATTGCCTCAAAAAGAGTTTTCACAACTTCATCGATTGCCACGCGGACAAACGGCGTTGTGTCATACGGATAAACAACTTTCATTCCGTGAGGGAAATAATGACTTAATTCGTCCATTTTAGTTCTAATGGCGGCGGCCGTATCAAGCGCGTTCGCGCCCGGCGCTTGGCGAATAGCAATACCCGCCGAGGGCATTCCGTTATAAGCGGAGTCTATATCGTAAACTTCCGTTCCCAGCTCTGTTCTGCCTATGTCTTTGATTTTTATAACAGAGCCGTCAGGATTTGTCCTAATTGGAATATTGGCAAATTCTTCCGGCGTTTGCAGAAGATTTTGAATTACGATGGAAGAGTTAAGCCGTTGTCCGTCAACGGCGGGCAGCGCGCCGAATTGTCCCGACGAAACTTCCACGTTATAGGCGCGAAGAGCAGTCAAAATATCTTCTACCGTCAAACTATAATTATTAAGTTTATCCGGATTAAGCCAAATACGCATCGCGTATTGCGAGCCGAACACTTGAACTTCTCCGACTCCCGGAATACGCGCTAGAACTTTTTCAAGATTTGATTGCGCATAATCGCGGAGGTCCATAGCCTCAAGACTCTGGTCTTGCGAAACAAGCCCGACAATAATTAGATAGTTGCGCGTCGACTTACTGACTGAAACGCCGGAACGCTGCACAACATCGGGAAGACTGGACATGGCAAGCTGCAATTTATTTTGCACTTTCGCCCACGCGAAATCGGGGTCTGTTCCGGCCTTAAAGGTAAGTTCCAAACGCGATGAACCGGAAGAATCGCTTGTGGCAGACATATAAATGAGGTCGTCAAAACCCGTCATTTTTTGCTCGATAATTTGCGTGATTGTATTTTCCACGGTTTCAGCAGACGCGCCGGGATACATACAACTAATGGCAATTGACGGCGGCGCGATTGGAGGATATTGCGATATTGGAAGCTGCGTAATAGCCAAAACGCCAAGCACCATTATAATGATGGCGATGACCCAAGCAAAAACAGGTCTATCTAAGAAAAATTTAGACAGCATAAAATCTATTTAAAACCTTTCCGTTATTTACTGGCCGTTTCAAAGGCTACGGTTTTGACTTGCATTCCCGGTTTAACATTTTGGATACCTTCCAAAATAACCTGTTCTCCCTCCGCCGCGCCGGAAATAACAACCCATTTGTTTTTTATCGCACGATCCAAAACAAGCTGGCGCATCTCAACAACGCCTTCTTTATTTACAACAAACGCGTAAGGTTCCCCTTTGGGATTGCGCGCCACGGACTGCTGCGAAACAAGAACCGCTTTATCATTAACTCCTTCGGTTATGGTCGCCCGAACAAACATACCGGGGAGCAAAACTCCTTCAGGATTTGGAAATACCGCGCGCAAAATAACAGAACCCGTGCTCTGCTCAACTGTTACATCTTCAAATTGAAGCGTGCCGTCTTCGGAATAAGGCGTGCCGTCTTCTAGAGTTAATTTTACTTTATTTTGATTAACTTCATCAAATTCAAGCGCTCCGGATTTAAAATTTCTTTTCAGCCGCAAAAGCGCCGATGCCGATTCGGGAATGTCCACATAAATTGGATCTAGTTGTTGAACTGATGCGAGCGACTGCGTTTGATACGCGGTTACAATCGCGCCGTCTGTTACCGATGACGCGCCGATTCTTCCGCTGATTGGCGCTGTGATTTTTGTGTAACCAAGTTGAATTTTAGCCGACCGCAATTCCGCTTCAGCCTGCTTCAAAGACGCGTCCGCGTCATCAAACGCCTGCTGGCTTACGGCTTTATCCGCTAACGCTTCTTTATATCTATTGGCGCGAAACCTAAGCGCCGGAATCGCCGCCTCTATTCTATCGACAGCCGCTTGAAACGGCGCCGGATCAATTTGATAAAGGTCATCGCCCGCCTTCACATCCGAGCCTTCCACAAACAACCTTTTTTGAATAAGTCCGTTTACTTGCGGTCTTATTTCGGAAACTAAATACGCCGAGGTTCTGCCCGGCAATTCAGAAGAAAGCGTAATCTTTTCAGTCTTGAGAGTCTCGACAACAACTTCGGGATATTGCTGCCCGCCATTACCGGATCTTTTCCCGCATCCATAAAGCGCCAACGGCGCCGCTATTAAAATCGTTAGAAGAACAAAAAGAGATATAAATCGCGTCCGAGAAAGTGTCTTCATTTTATTTTCCATTTTCCAATATAGCCGTTCTGAATTTTTGAAGTAAATTTTTAAATATTTCGATTTCTTTTTTACTGAACCCCGCCATCAAATTAGCCAAAGATTTATGATGATGCGGAATAACGACATTCATTAACGAGTCGCCTTTCTCCGTCAGTTTAACAATATGCGCCCGTCTATCATTTTCTGTCGAAGTTCTTTTAACAAGTCCTTTTTTTTCTAATCCATCTAGAATTTTTGTAACATTCGCGCGGCTTGACAAAAGAAGCTGGCTCAAACGCTGCTGAGTGCAGCCTTGCTCCGCGTGCTTTAAAATAGCCATAGCATTTGATGCCGCGGGAGAAATTCCAAATTGACTAAAGATTTTCTGGAAAAAAGTCGCCAGCGAATTGTTCGCGTAGATAAAACTGAACACAAACTCAATAAGCGCCCAATTAAAACCCTCGTATCGCGCCCCGTTTTTACGAACTTGATTCCAGTAATAATCCGTTTTTATGTCCACTTTTATCCTCCAATTTTAAAACTTCTCTCTTACGAAAAGAATGGTAGCAGACAATTTCAACTATGTCAACTTGTTAACAATAAACCTTATAACAGTTTACAGTCTAACAATTAGAGAATTACGCCGCGCTTAACGAGTTCAAAGAAACATTTCGCGGAGCAAAGCATATCGGATGCCGCGTTATGCTGTCCCTCAAAATCCGTGCCGAAAAGTTTAATATGAAGTTCTGACAATGTTGGCCATTTATAACCGTATTTGCCCGGCAGCTGACAGTAGTCCGCCGCGCTTTTCATAGTGCAAATCTTCGCGACGCCGTTCAAAACTTCTCCCAGTCCCAGCCGGAAAGATTCCACTTGTATCATCTTGTCATCAAAATCTAAATTATGCCCTATCAGCCACTTGGAAGGCTTCGCGTCTTCTAAAAACAAATTCAAAATTTCTTTTATAGGCTTTCCTTCTTGTCTCGCCCGCTCATCGCTAATGCCGTGAACTTTTGTCGCCGCTTCGGGAATTTGAAACCCATCGGGATAAATCAAAAAATCATTAAATTTAACGCGTTTGCCGCGCACGTCGAAAACCGCCCATGCCAGTTGAACTATATGCGGCCAATTTTCAGTTTCAAAAACCGGCGTTTTCCAATTTTTAGGAAGACCTGTGGTTTCAGTATCAAAGAATAAAAACATTATTCGCGACCAATCATTATAAGTTTATCCGAATGAAAATAATAAAGCTTAGGCAAAGGTTCTGCCGATTTCGCTTTTTCTTTATCAAGCCACAAAAACACTTTTTCGCGCGCGTCTTTATTGGACAAATCCCAAAGCGGCTCTTTGCTCATATCGCATATAATCGCTATATCTTCAGCGTTCCCTCTTGCCTCTTTAATAATATTTTTGACGCATGGGAAAATTCCTTCGCTGTCAGATTTTTTACTCGCTGGCGCTCTCTTACCCAAAAGAGCAGCGCGGACACTTTCTTCGTTCCACGCATCGCCAAGAGATTTCGGCAAGTCGCAAAAATCAACGTATGTTTTAAGTTCAATCTTCCCCCATTCCGCCGGAGCGCGATAATGGAGCAGCGCGTAAAGTTGTCCGTAACGGACAAGCGTTCTTTCGCCGGCGGGAATAGTTTTGGAGTGATTTATAATAAGTTTCGAGAAGTCGCTCGGATTAAAGTTCCGCATCCCTTCATAAATATCCACGCAAAGAATTTGCAGTCCAAAAAATCCTCGGACAGAGCCGCTTGAGATTTTTATTAAATTTTCAATGGTATCTTGAAACGATTGCCACGCGGTTTTTTCATCACGAGAGACAATTGAGGAGAGATAAAGATTTTGCGATTTTTCGCCGTCAAAAACTTCAAATTTCAAAATTTTAGGCGCTGCGTCTTTTACATAATTGATAGTTTTCCAAATCGGAAAACTTTTAAACGGTTTCGCTTCTAAAAACTGTTGCATTTCCACGGCAAAAACTTTCTACCTTAGAGGCGTCCAATCTTTTAAAACTGGTTGATAACCTTTGCGAGCCAGCATTGCGCAAATCTCGTCCACGCTTCGCGAATCAGATATTTCAAATTGCGGAGAATTATTTTCTTCTAAATAAATCGCGTGTCCGCCGACTCTGGTAGAAACTCCCGCGGACATCCGCGTTACGCCAAGCGGCAAGAGATTATCTCTGAAATCCGCCGTTTCGCGCGTGGAAATCACTACCCCAAGCCGGTTCAAAAAAAGCCTCATCGCGACAAGTATTTGCGCGATATTTTTATCATTCACTTCCACAATGTCTTTAAATGTTCCCTCGTGCGGGCGTATGCGCGGAAGCGAAATTCCAACTTCACCGCTCGGATAATTGTTTTGCAGATATTTCGCGTGAAGCCCGAGCCAAAACGCCTCTTTTCTCCAATCATTTAGCCCAAGCAGCGCGCCAAGATTAACCTGCCTCATATTGCTGCAAGCCGCGCGCTCCGGAGCGTCAAGCCTGTAATGATAATTTTTCTTTGCTCCGCCAAGATGAACGCGGTCATAAACTGCTTCATCATAAGTTTCTTGAAAAAGAGTCAGCCCGTCTACCCCCGCATCCACTAATTCAACATACTCTTTTTCATCAAGCGGATAAATCTCCACGCAAACCGAACTGAAATATTTCTTCAAAACATTAACACATTCTTTTATGTAAGCCGGCGAGCTTCTAAGCCTCGATTCTCCCGTTAATATCAAAATATGCTCAAGTCCCGTATCCGCGATTCTCGCGGCCTCTTTTTCTACTTCTTCTACGGTCAAGGCTTTTCGTTTCAGAGGATTTCGCGCGTTGAATCCGCAATACGCGCATTGGTTTTCACAAAAGTTAGACAAATACATCGGCGTAAAAAGTTGAACCGTGCTTCCAAAATGCCGCAGCGTAATATTGCGGGCACGAAGAGCCATCGGTTCAAGAAATTTTTCCGCCTGAGGAGAGAGAAGTGCGAGAAGACGTTCAGGATTTTGTGATTCTGAATAAATCGCTCGCGCTATTTTTTCATCAGTTAAACTTTTAAAAAAATCCGCGGGCTGAAAATCTTTATACTTTAAAAGTTCAGCATAAAAACTCATTTTAAACTTACCGTAAAAATCCAGTCAAAGGAGAAGACGCGTCGCCCGCCCCAAAATTGGGTTCAGCGATACCGGAAAGATACGCCTTTCTTCCCGCCGACACAGCCTCACTAAACGCCTTCGACATCGCTATTGGATCTTTGGCAATAGCAATTGCCGTATTAACAAGCACAGCCGCGCAGCCAAGTTCCATACATTCGCAAGCATCAGACGGTCTTCCTAGACCAGCGTCAACAATCACAGGTATTTTAATTTCATTAACAAGAATTTTTACAAGTTCGCGGGTTTTAACCCCGCGGTTAGAACCAATCGGAGAACCTAGCGGCATAATTGCCGACGCCCCGGCATCAGCCATTCTTCGCGCCATAGACAAATCCGGACTCATATACGGCAAAACAACAAATCCATCTTTTACAAGAATCTCAACGGCTTTTAACGTTTCAAGATTATCGGGCAAAAGATATTTGTTATCCTGAATAACTTCTACTTTTATCCATTCTCCCCCGCCGCTTTCACGGGCAAGGCGGGCAATTCTAGCCGCCTCTTCCGCCGTTCTCGCGCCGGACGTATTAACCATTATCTTTATATCGCGAGGGATAAACTCAAGAATATTATCTGTATCACGGCCTTCATCAACACGGCGAAGCGCGACAGTTACAATATCGGGACGAATCGCCTCAATCGCTTCCCTCATCAAAGAATAACTTGAGAATTTCCCCGTTCCAAAAAGCAATCTGTTTTTAATTTGCATCCCGCCTAAAACCAATTCATCGCTTGCCATCTTACCCGCCTCCCACAAAACTTATGATTTCAATTTTATCATTATCTTTTAACGCGACAGCCGCCCACGCCTCACGCCTCACAATTTCGCCGTTATGCTCCAACACGATTCTTTCAGGCCTCAAACGCCGCGCCTTAATAAAATCTTCCAGCGTATTTACCGAATCAATCAACTCTTTGTTTCCATTGATAATCAAATTCATAGCAACTCTTATTTGCTCCGGCGTTTATGCCGCGCCCGCAAGACGCAGGGACTTAAAAAGTTTTTCTTTAGGAATATCCCGCGCAATAAAGACATCACCGGCGCGCTTAGGCAGAATGAACCGCAAAGAGCCTTGTGATTTCTTTTTATCCGTTGCCATTATCTTGAAAATCGTTTCAGCTTTGAGCCCAAATTTTTTTATATCCGTAGGCAAACCCAAGTTTTTGATAAGAGCTGATTGTTCCTTTACAAAATCATTGGAACAAAACCCCAAAGCGTTAGAAAGCCGCGAAGCTGCTATCATGCCCACGGCGACCGCTTCGCCATGAACCAGCCCGCCATATTTAAGAGCCCCTTCTATTCCATGCGCGAAAGTATGCCCATAATTCAGAATCGCGCGTTCTCCCTTTGTCTCAAACTCATCACGCGAAACAATATCGGCTTTGATTTTCGCGCAAACAGAAACCGCTTGGGGAACAACCGCTTCATCTCTTCTCGAAATTTTTTCGCTATTGCGCTTCAGAAATTCAAAAAGTCCTTTGTCCTTTATTACCGCATATTTTACTACTTCACCAAGCCCCGCTTTGAACTGTTTCACGGGCAAGGTTTTCAGAGAGCCCGCGTCAGAAATCACCAGCGAAGGCGGATAAAACGCGCCAACCAAATTTTTTCCTTCTTCAAGATCAATTGCTGTCTTGCCGCCGATCGCGCTGTCCACCTGCGCGAGAAGTGTTGTCGCGATATTCACATAACGAATTCCTCTAAGATAAATCGAGGCGGCAAACCCTGACAAATCGCCAACAACACCGCCGCCGATCGCGGCTATTCCATCGCGTCGTTCAAACCCATTTTTAAGAAGTATTTTCAAAATACGAAAAAGCTCCTCTTTGGACTTGGCTATTTCTCCATCGGGAATAATATGCGTCCAAACTGAGTAACCTTTTTGTCTGAGGGATTTTTCGGCAATCTTGATGTGTTCAGAGATTTTTTTTTGAGAGACAATCAAAATCTTCGATGACTTTTCAAATATAGGCGAAACAAGACTTCCTGTTTTAGGGATTAAGTTTTGTCCCAAAACAACTTTGTATTCGCCTCTTAAACTTTTCACTCGTATTGTTTTCATTTTTTCCTCTTTAAAAGAGCGAGAATTTCCTCGACCACTTGTTCCGTTTTTTTTTCATCCGTTCTGATTTTTATATTAGCAGATTTTTCATAGGCGTCTTCTCTCGAATTCAATATTTTTTTTAAAGTCTCAAACGGCTGCGGCTGATTAAGAAGAGGCCTATCCTTAGAGAGTTTGACGCGCTGCCACAAAGTTTCAGGCGCCGCTTTAAGCAAAACCACCGTGCCTGAGCTTTGCATTTCCGAAACATTTTCTTCCCGCAAAACAATTCCGCCGCCCGTCGCGACAACCCGGTCTTCCTTTCGCGAAATCGTTTTTAAAACAGACGCTTCAAGATCACGAAAAAAAGGCTCGCCCGACTCGGCAAAAATTTTCGGTATATCCCGCCCGTCTTTTCGGACAATTTCAGCATCCAAGTCCACAAACGCGAAGCGCAATGATTCGGCAAGTTTTCTTCCTGTCGAAGTTTTTCCCGCCCCCATCATTCCAATGAGATAAATATTTTTCATCGCGATAATTACTTAAGACTTTGCTGAAGATAATTTTCATAGTTGCGGCTTATTTCCACCAGAGAATCTCCGCCAAACTTTTCTAAAAACGCGCCTAAAATAACATACGCGACAAGGGCTTCGCCAATCACGGCTCCGGCCGGAACGGCGCAAACATCGCTTCTTTCAAAATCCGCCTTTTCTGTTTTTTTTGTTTTTGTATTCACGGACGCGAGCGGTTTGGCTAGAGTCGCTATGGGCTTCATTGAAACACGCGCGACAATATCCTCGCCGTTTGTCATCCCGCCTTCTATTCCGCCCGCGCGATTGGTTTTGTGATAATACCCTTTTTTAGCGTTATAGAAAATTTCATCATGAGCCTCTGAACCAAACTTTTCCGCAACGCTTACGCCCTCGCCAATCTCTACGGCTTTGACAGATTGCTGTCCCATCAAAATAGCCGCGAGACGCGCGTCGAGTTTTCTCTCAAAATGAACATAAGAGCCAAGCCCGATGGGAAGCCCCGTTACGCGCACTATATATTTTCCGCCAAGAGAATCTCCTTTTTTGATTGCTTGATTTATTTCCGCAATCATTCGCTTCTCGCCCTTTGGGCATATTGAGCGGACAGGCGAGTTTCCCGATTTTTTTCTAATCTCCTTAACAGTTAAATCCATGTCAGGGATTTTCACCTTCCCGATTTGTGTTACATACGCGGCAATTTCTATTCCAAAAACTTTCAAGAATTGTTTGCAAACCGCGCCCGCGGCGACCCGCATACTTGTTTCGCGCGCGCTTGAGCGTTCAAGCACGGGACGAATTCCTTGATTGTATTTAATCGATCCCGCCAAATCCGCATGACCGGGACGCGGACGGAAAAGTTCGGGCATAGAATCAATTTTAAAATCTTTATTTGTCAAAAGAAGTCCAAGCGGCGCTCCCGTTGTCTTGTTCTTAACAACTCCGCCTATAATTTCCACTTTGTCGGTTTCTATCGCTTGACGCGCTCCGCGGCCATATCCTCCTTGGCGGCGGCGAAGTTCGGCATTCACCGAACCTAAGTCGAGTTCAAATCCGCTTGGAAGACCTTCCAAAATCGCGGCGAGGTAATGACCATGAGACTCGCCTGTCGTAATATATTGAAGCATAACGCCTCCTAGTTTAATTAAATCCGTAAATGCGCGACACTAAATCAAAAATCTTCTCGTCAAATAAAAACATCAAAGCTCCGGTCAGCGCCAAAAAAGGCCCGAACGGAATAGTCTGTTCTTTTTTAACAAATTTTTGCCAAAGCGCGAATGGCAGCGCCGGAAACGGCGAAAGCAAAAACACAAGCAAAACTTTTGGCGCGCCCAAAAACGCCCCGATCATCGCCAAAAGTTTTACGTCGCCGCCGCCCATGCTTTCTTTTTTAAATAAAAGTTTCCCTAAAAATCCCACGGCCAGCAGCACTCCGCCGCCTGTCAAAAGCCCTAAACATGAAAATAATATTTTTTGATACCAAATACTTTGAACAAAATGCTGTCCATTTATGAGACTTAAAAGAACTCCCGCGATCATACCCAGCAAAGTTATCGCGTCGGGAATAAGCCCCGTTTCAAAATCCGTCATCGTCGCGACAAGAAGCAAAGAGAAAAAAACGCTCGCCACGATAAACGCTAAAGACATTCCGTATTTAAGATACAACAAAGCAGCGATAAAACCTGCCGCGAACTCTATAAAAAAATATCTCATTGATATAGGTTTATGGCAAGAACGGCACTTAGCGCGAAGAAATAAAAAACTTAACAACGGGATATTGTCAAACCAAGCAATTTTAGCATTGCAGTGAGGGCAAGCAGAACCCGGATAAACTATCGATAAATCTCGCGGAAGGCGATAAATACAAACATTAAAAAAACTACCCAAAATCGCCCCGAACCAAAAAACGATTCCAAGCGTTGTCCACTCCATTTATTTTTTCTCACTTGCTTTTAATGCTTGAGAGAGCGCGGCCTTCATAACGGCGACAGGAGCCGCGCGGTCTGTCCATCTTTCAAAAGCGCGCGCGCCTTGATATAGCAGCATCCCAAGACCATTTAATGTTTTCTGTCCGCGGGATTTCGCGTCTTTTAAAAACGGCGTCTGGGCTGGATTATAAATAAGATCCATACAAAAAACTTTTTTACGCTTCGCCGAAGGAATCCAATCTTTCGCGACAACTTTTGGATCTTGCGGTTTTAATCCAAGCGGCGTGGCGTTTATGAGTAAATCGGCGTTTTGAATCGCCTCTTTTACTTTATCAGTGCCGGAAAGCTCTACTCCGTATTTGACTTTGGGAAAATATTTTTTGAAGTCATTTTTAATCTTTCCCGCTTTTGGCAAAAAGCATTCCGCGATTAAAATTTCTTTCACGCCTTCTTTTGACAACCCGTAAGCAACCGCGCGTGCCGCTCCTCCAGCGCCAAGCAGCACAACACGTTTGTTTTTAGGAAAAAACTTGTTGTCTTTTTTTAGAGAAAGAACAAATCCTTCCATATCGGTATTTGTTCCAATCCAGCGTCCTCTTTTTCTGAAAACCGTGTTAACGGCTCCGATCGCTTTCGCTTCGGGCAAAACTTTAGAAAGATATGGAATAACAACTTCTTTATAAGGAACAGTAACGTTAAATCCTGAAAGCGTAAGTTTGTCCGCCCGACGCATTGTTTTTTTAAATTCGGAAAGAGAAAGTTCTAAAACAATGTAATTAGCGTTAAGTCCGAGGTTTTTAAATGCGGCTTCATGTATCGAGGGAGAAAAAGTATGAGCAAGCGGATATCCGAAAAGTCCAAACAAATTAAAATCGGTATCTTTTTTCATTATTTATTTTTTTTGAACTCGTTTTGCGTTGGGGAAAATCTCCGAAATTTTATTTATCGCGAAAAGATACGCGCCGACACTCGCCTCTAAAATATCAGTACTTGTTCCGCGGCCTATTACTTCCCTGCCGTTTTTTTGCAGCTTCACCACCACTTCGCCCTGCGCGTCTTTGCCTTGAGTTACCGATTGAATCCCGTAATTAAAAAGCAATGCTTTGGTTTTAGCAATTTTCTCTATCGCCTTATAGCAAGCGTCCACCGGCCCATCTCCAAAAGACTCCGCGGACTTCGTCTTACCTTTATAAGAAAGAGAAATTTTCGCGTGAGAGTTTTTGTTCGTCTGCGCGACAACCTTCATCGAAACAAGTTTCCAAGTCTCAGGGACTTTCACGATTTCACTTTGCAAAATCGCTTCCAAGTCGTCATCGAAAATATATTTCTTTTTATCCGCCAAAACTTTGAATTTTACAAAAGCCCGTTCTAAATCATTTTCGTTTAAATGAAATCCTAATTTTTTAACTCGTTCTGCAAAAGCATGTTTACCGGACAATTTTCCAAGCATCAATTGACTTCCGGAAAGCCCGATTTTTTTGGGGTCCATAATTTCATAAGTTTGACGTTTTTTCAAAATCCCGTCTTGATGTATGCCGGACGCGTGCCAAAACGCGTTGCGCCCGACAATAGCCTTGTGATTCTGCACCGGCATTCCCGTAAAATTCGCGACAAGCTTGGATGTTTTCGCAATTTCTGAAAGTTTTATGTCCGTATAACAATGCATAAAATCTTTGCGCGTATCGATTGTCATTACAATTTCTTCCATCGCCGCGTTCCCGCCACGTTCGCCCACGCCGTTTATAGTGCATTCAACTTGATTAGCCCCAGCCAAAATAGCCGCCAGCGAGTTCGCCGCGGCAAGCCCAAGGTCGTTATGGCAATGGACGGAGAGAATAGTATCCTTCCCCAAGCTTGGATTTTTTTTGATAAGAAATCTAATCAAATCCGTGAACTCTTGAGGAACGGTGTAACCGACTGTATCCGGAATATTTATGGATGTCGCGCCCGCTGAAATCGCCGCGCGAACCACTTCGGAAAGAAAATCGCGTTCTGTTCTGGTCGCGTCTTCGGGCGAAAATTCGATTTGTTTAAAATCTTTTGTCGCGGACTTAACTCCCCTCGAAATCATTTCCAATATTTCGCTTTTATCTTTTTTGAGTTTAAACTCGCGATGGATTTGCGATGTGGCAAGAAAAAGATGCAATCTTTTCTTGACGGCTTTTTCGAGAGCAATCCGGCAAGCGTCAATATCCTTTGGAACAATACGAGACAGACCACAAATAATCGGTTTCCTGACCTCTTCCGCGATCATGGAAACCGACTTCAATTCTCCGGGCGATGAGGCGGGAAAGCCGGCTTCAATGGCATCCACATTCAACCGCTCCATTTGACGAGCAATCTTTATCTTTTCATCCGGAGTGAGCGACGCTCCGGGGGCTTGTTCACCGTCACGGAGCGTTGTGTCAAAAATATGAATTTTTCTTGGCTGCCTCATAAATCCTTACTTTATTTTTCGCGAATAAACTCCATCATCCCGCGCAATTTCGCGCCGACTTTTTCGATACCGTGCTTTTCAACAGCCGCGCGCTGTTTCTTAAAATTTGGTCGGCCTTTTTTGTTTTCGGCAATCCATTCTTTCGCGAATTTGCCGGAAACAATTTCCTCAAGCATTTTTTTCATCGCTTGACGAGTCGCTTTTGTGATAACACGTTTGCCGCGGCTATATCCCCCGTATTCCGCCGTGTCAGACACGCGGCGATACATCCCGGAAATCCCGTGAACAAACATCGCGTCAACGATAAGCTTTACTTCGTGCAAACATTCAAAATACGCCATCTCAGGCTGATAACCGGCTTCGACAAGCGTATCAAATCCAGCGATAATCAGATCACTTAAACCGCCGCAAAGAACGGCTTGCTCGCCAAAAAGGTCTGTCTCGGTTTCTTCTTTAAATGTGGTTTCGATTACGCCCGCGCGAGCTCCACCAATAGCTTTCGCGTAAGCAAGACCAAGCTGCAGCGCTTGTTTGCTCGGATTTTGCTTCACGGCAACAAGACAAGGAACGCCGCCGCCTTCGACAAACTGAGAGCGGACAAGAGAACCCGGTCCTTTTGGAGCTACCATAAAAACATCAACATCTTTTGGCGGCTTAATGTATCCAAAATGGATGTTAAAACCGTGTGAAAAACAAAGTGCTTTGCCTTTTTTAAGATATGGCGCGATGAACTTCGCGTAAATATCAGCTTGAACATGGTCCTGCGTAAGAATCTGAATAATGTCTCCTTCTTTTGCTGCGACATCCGCTGTTACTGGCTTAAATCCGTCCTTAATCGCTTGCTCGTAATTGGGAGTTCCTTTCACTTCAGAGACAATTACATTGATTCCAGAATCGCGAAGATTAAGACCTTGCCCACGTCCCTGAATTCCATAACCAATAATAGCTACTTTTTTGTCCTTTAGATATTTGAGGTTTGCATCTTTATCATAATAAATCTTAACTGCCATTTTTGTTTCCTTTCGTTGTGCTTGCTGTGTGAGAAATTATTTTTTTGCTGCTTTCTTCTTTATTTTTGAAATCTTACTTTTTACAACTTTCGATTTTTTAGGAGCCTTAAGTTCCCCTCGTCTGGAAAGAGCTATTTGCCCTGTCCGAACAACTTCGCGCAAATCAAACGGACGCAAAAGCTCAAGCATCGCGTCAATTTTTCCTTCACTGCCCGTTACTTCTATGGTCAATGAGCCGGGACTAACATCAACAATTTTCGCGCGGAAGGTATTCACAACATGCATAATGTCGTTTCGCGTAGCCGCCGATGCCCCAATTTTAATTAACACAAGTTCGCGGGCGATAACTTCGTCTGATGACAAATTTTCAACGTGAATGACATCTATCAATTTATTCAGCTGCTTCATAATTTGCTCAACCACGTGGGCATCACCATTGGCGACAACTGTCATCCGCGACACTTCCGGGTCTTGGGTTTCGCCTACCGCGAGGCTGTCGATGTTAAACCCGCGCGCCGAAAAGAGACCTGCAACTCTTGTCAAAACTCCAAATTGATTTTCCACTAATACCGATATCGTGTGCTGCATGCTAGGCTCCTTTTTTAGTGAGAAACTTTTAAAAAAACAACTCCTCAAAAATCTTATGCCATATCCAAAATTTGATCTAACGCGTTTCCCGCCGGTACCATCGGATAAACATTTTCTTCTCTGGAAATACAAGAATGCACAACGACCGGTCCTTTGTGCGCCAAAGCTTTTTTAATGGCAGGAATAACTTCGTCCTTTTTACTGATTTGTATCGCAAAAATGCCGTAAGCCTCTACCAATTTAACAAAGTCAGGATTACTTGGACCAATCACGGAACCGGAATAGCGTTTGTTATAAAAAAGATGCTGCCACTGTCTAACCATTCCATAATAGCCATTATCCAAAATAAAAACTTTGATAGGGACTTTGTTAAAAGCCGCTGTCGCGAGTTCCGTCATAGTCATTTGAAACGAACCGTCGCCTTCCACGCAAACAACGGTTTCTTTCGGCTTGCTAATTTGCGCGCCAATCGCCGCGGGAAGTCCATAGCCCATAGTTCCCAACCCGCCTGACGAAAGCATCGTTCTCGATTTATCAAAGTGATACCATTGCGCCGTCCACATTTGATGTTGTCCGACGCCAGTAACAGTTATCGCGCGATGTTTCGTAAGCTCGCCGATTTGCTCTATTAAATACGACGGATGTATCTCATCCCCTTTAGAAACGTATTTGAGCGGATGCTTCTCTTTCCAAACTTTAATTTGCTCAAGCCACGCTTTCATTTCCTTGCGTTTATCCTCAAGCAAATTCGTGAGTTTCGCGAGAGCGGACTTCGCCTCACTTACGATCGGCACATCCACGCGAACCGTCTTTGAAATCGATGAAGGGTCAACATCGATATGAATAATTTTCGCGCGTGGAGCAAACTTAGAAACATTTCCCGTAACGCGGTCATCGAATCTTGCTCCGACCGCGATCAAGACATCGGAATTTTGGACAGCATAATTCGCGAAATGCGTGCCGTGCATACCGAGCATTCTAAGAGATGATTCATGAGATTCAGGAAAAGCGCCAAGCCCAAGCAGCGTAGTCGTAACTGGGATTCCTGTTTTCTCGACAAGCGTCTTTAATTCTTTTTCGGCTTTAGAAATAATCACTCCGCCGCCGACATAAAGAACAGGACGTTCGGATTTGCGGATAATGTCGGCCGCCGCTTTTATTTGCTCGCCAAAATCAGCCGATACCGCTTCGGGCTGATAACCGCGAATAAAAACATCTTTTGGCCAAACAAATTCCGTCTTGGCGCGGCTGACATCCACGGGGAAATCAATCAAAACAGGTCCGGGTTTTCCCGTTGTCGCGATATAAAACGCCTCACGGACAACTCTCGCGATATCACGA
Source organism: uncultured bacterium (assembly GCA_964410905.1). GTDB lineage: Bacteria > Omnitrophota > Omnitrophia > Omnitrophales > Aquincolibacteriaceae > Aquincolibacterium. The sequence continues at coordinate 30,009 of CAYPIR010000014.1, forward strand.
ACATCTTTTATCAAAAAATTATGTTTTGTTACAGGACGCGTAATCCCGACAATGTCGACTTCTTGAAACGCGTCACTGCCGATTGCCGATGTCATAACTTGTCCCGTAATGCAAACCATTGGAACAGAATCCATATACGCGGTAGCGAGACCAGTTACAGTATTTGTCGCCGCGGGTCCGGATGTAACAAGACAAACTCCGGGTCTTCCTGAAGCGCGCGCGTAACCGTCCGCCATGTGCGTAGCGCCTTGTTCGTGCTTGGTTAAAATTAATTTTATTTTTGAGTCATAGAGAACATCGTATGTCGGAAGAATTACTCCCCCCGGCAAACCAAAAACATGTTCGACGCCTTCAAGCTCCAAACTCTTAATTAAAATCTGCGCTCCAGTAAGTTCCATACTCTCCTTTTAATTATCACGTATTGCTTAAACTTTAAAAAAATCGTTTATGCCTTTTGAAATTTTTTCTTTCCAAGTTTTTCCGCTTTTCGTTTCTTGAACGCGAGCGGATTTCCCCGTTTCCTCAACCCAATCAAACGCGGATTTTTTAAAATCAATATTTGTTATCGCTTCATCGCCTTGATATTCATTAAGCTGCAGCGAATATCCCAATTTTTGATATTTCTCAAGCCATTCTTGATTGCGGGCAAGTGTATCGCTGCCGGCTTTCAACGCGACATAAAAAGACTTCTGTTTTGAACGGCTGGATTGCGGACGAATCAATTGTGAGAATTGTCCATTCCACGCTTCTTCCAACAAAATAACGCCGGAAAATTCATCCGGATAATTTGTCCCCATATAAGCCGCGTAATGCCCGCCGGAACCTTTCCCCAATAAATAAACTCTATTCTTTGCTATAGGAAACCGCTCCATGATGTCTTTTTTTACCGTAATCAGCCATTGGTCAAGTTGATACGGCGTATCACCCGCCTTCGGCCACAACACATAGGGCGACAAAACAAAAACGCCTTTGCGTTCAGCAAGCGTTGTCAAATATTCAATCTGTTCTTCTGCCTTCATAGTTTCAGATGGAGCAAAAAGCACCAACGGATATTTCTTGTCGCTGCTATATCCACGCGGCACAAACAAATACACGGGATATTTATAACCGCTAACTTCTACAAGACCATAAATTTTATTGCCACTCGCTTCGGAGGAAGAAAATTCTTCGTTAATAAAATCGTCATCCGACGTTAAAACTTTCTCATCAGCATTCCTCTCCGCCTTTGCCTGCTCAACCACCGACTCAGCACAAAACAAAACGCCTTGCGAAATAGAAAAAAACAAGCTACTCAAAGCCAAAATGCTCCAGTAGTACTTTTTCATTAAGCCTCCGATTTTGTGGGAAGGGCGGTTAATACCGTTTTCTTAGTCAAAAGAGGTCGTATTTTATATAAAAAACCCCTCTATTGTCAACGAGAGGGGTTTTTATTTAAACTAAATTATCTGATTTTTAAATATTACTTTTTTCAGCTATAGTTTCCGACTTCCCCTTCAATGCTTTTAAGACAAAGAAAAGAACCACAACATTGATGACAAAATTAATGCCCGGAATCCAAGTAATCGCGTTAAACGGCGCAAAAAGTCTAACGAGCGTAAGCACAAATGTAATCCCGCCGACAAACGCCGTTATGTTAAATAATGCCCCGTATTTTTCATCCAATTTTATAATCGAGGCAATCAGTAGAGCTATTAACGAATAAACAAGCGTCCCCAAAAGCAACGCGCCAAAAGCAAACAAAAATCCAACCACCACAATAATTGCGACAATCCCGCCCTTAAGATTTTGATAAAGTTTCGCTACAACATCTCCCGTGATAAGAACTCGTTCCGGCGGAGTTTGCCCGGTTTGAAACACCGGCTCAATTAAATCCTGCTCTTCAATTTGAGTCGCGCCACGTTTATAAAAAAGTTTTTGTGATGTAATAAGGACATACGCCTCGCCCAAGTCTTGAACTGTAGCCGTTCGCTTTGTCATATCAAAAATAGCTATCGGTCCATATTCCGGAGATACAAGAGCGTCTTTGGTTTTACCCGATTCAAGGCTTACGCCTTGTTTTGTCCAAACCAGTGTCGGCCAATTGGACTTAGTCCAATCAATAAATGTATTAACTTGCGGAACAAATTGGGTGACAATAAGACCGCCTAAAACAATCGCGCCGATCGCCGCCAGATAAAGATTATATAAAACTCCTCGCTTAACAGAACTTTGCGAAGCGTCTTGATAAACTTCTTTTTTGAAAAACGCGGTTATGGGAGCCGTAAAAAAAGTTTGAATCTTAGTCATATGCGATCTCCAATACTTTGAGGTGGATTTTGCCTGCCGGAACTTGTATTTCTGTTTCTTCATTTAAAGCCTTACCAAGAAGACCTTTGCCAAGCGGTGATGTTATTGAAATTTTCCCTTCATCAAAATTTGCTTCATCTTGAGAGACAAGAGTATAGTTAAACTCATCTCCGGATTTTAAATTTTTCACTTTCACTCGCGCGCTCAAATACACTTTGTCTTGCGCTATATCACGAGTATCGACAATTTTCGCGTGTCCAAGCCGGGCTTCCAATTGCGCAATGCGAATTTCGAGTTGATGTTTTGTTTCTTTGGCGGTTTCCCACTCGGCATTTTCGCTCAAATCGCCGAGAGAGCGCGCTTTTTCAAGTTGGTCGGCTACTTCGCGGCGCTTCTTCGTTTTTAAAAAATTAAGCTCTTCAAAAAGTTTATCGTATCCCGCCTGAGTTAAAACAACAACATCCGACATTTCTTTTTCGCTCCTTTAATTCTTTTATTAATAATCACTAGTTACAAGCAGTGGCTCAAACCCGGCATCTTCAATAAATCGTCTAATTCCATTTTGATCCAAAATAGCGCCGGACTGGCTTCCCGCTTCTTTCATTACTTTTTCATTAAGATTAATTCCACCGACATCATCGGCCCCAAACGAAATCGCGACAGAAAGAAACTTGAAATTTGTCGCGGCGCCGTGAGCCTTAATGTGCGCGATATTATCCAAGATAAGTCGCGAAATAGAAAGCATTTTTAAATCTAAAAATCCGCTAGTTTCAAAAACCTCTTTAATCGCGTTTCGCTCAGGATTAAACGCCAGCGGAACAAACGCCAAAAAACCTTTCGTTTCATCCTGTAAATCGCGAAGCTCCAAGAGATGTCTCGCCCGATGTTCATTCGTTTCTATATGTCCATAAAGAATTGTCGCGTTTGTTCCAATTCCTAACTTATGCGCCGTTCTATGAATATTGAGCCAACGGCTCGCCGATATTTTTTTAGGGCAGATTTTTTCGCGAACCGCTTCATCAAATATTTCCGCGCCGCCGCCCGGCATACTGTCCAATCCTGCTTCTTTTAATTCCGTAAGAGTTTGAGATATGGAAATTTCCGCTCTATTCGCCATAAAATCTATTTCGGGAGCGCTGAACGCTTTTATAAAAACATTTTTGTCTCGTCCAAGTTTTTTTATGCTCCTTAACATTTCAAGATAATAATCAAATGTCAAATCGGGATTATGTCCGCCGACAATATGAACTTCATTAATTGAAGATTTCCTAATCGCTTTTGCGACAGTTTTTTTTATTTCTTCTATGCTAAGAACATAAGCACCAACATCGTTCTTTTTCCTGGAAAAAGCGCAAAAACCGCATTGAGTAACACAGATATTAGTGGGATTTAAATGAAAATTAGCGGAGTAAAAAGTTTTTTTTCCATGCTTTTTACGCCGGACGCGGTTTGCCATTTCACCGATCGCGAGAATATCGTTAGTTTTAAACAATGTCATCGCATCATAAAATGACAGCCTTATCTCGTCATCGATTTTTTTGGAGATTTTTTTAAGAGCCGCAGAAGTCATAGAATGCATTACGTTTCATTTTAAATGCGGAAGAATATCAATTAAGTCTTTTATCAATTTCTCTAAAAAGTTCATCGACAAGCATATTTTCGTCTACCGTTTTAACTGCCAAACCCGCCGCATAAATAACACCTTTGCCCTTGCCTCCCGTAATGGCAAAATCAGCGCCTTTTGCTTCTCCGGGGCCATTTACCACGCAACCCATCACGGCGATAGTCAAAGATTTTTTAAGTTTCATTGCCCGCGCTTCAACTTCTTGCGCGAGGCGAACCGTATCAATTTGCGTTCTGCCGCAAGTGGGGCAAGAAACCACGCGAACTCCTTTCCTTAATTCCAGAGATTCCAAAATCATTTTCGCAATTTTTACTTCTTCGACAGGGTCAGCGGTAAGAGAAACCCTCACAGTGTCTCCAATCCCCTCTTGCAAAAGAGTTCCGACTCCAATCGCGTTATAAACGCTCCCGCACAAAAGCGTTCCCGCTTCAGTTACGCCCAGATGAAGCGGATAATCAAACTTCTCACTCGCGAGCCTATACGCTTCAATCATCGTGGAGACATTCGTGGTTTTAAGCGAAATCACCGTGTCAAAAAAACCCAACTCTTCTAAGATTTTTATATGTCGAGAAGCGCTTTCAACTAGCGCCTCAGACGTAGGCCCAAACTTTTCCATTAAATCCTTCTCAAGCGATCCGGAATTCACGCCAATACGGATTGAAATTTTATGACGTTTGGCTTTTTCAACAACCTCGGCAACGCGGGACTTGTCTCCGATATTTCCCGGATTGAGCCGAAGTTTATCCACGCCTTCATCAATCGCGGCAAGCGCAAACCGATAATCAAAATGAATGTCGGCGACAAGCGGAATAGAAATTTCAGACTTAATTTTGCCAAGCGCTCTGACATCTTTTTCTTCAGGGCACGCCACACGAATAATTTCGCAGCCCGCGTCCTCAAGACGTTTTATTTGGTCTACTGTCGCGGCAACGT
>CAYPIR010000015.1:0-32641 GCA_964410905.1 uncultured bacterium
AACCGCCGCATATCGGTTTTGCAGACCGATGCATTACCACTTTGCTACCGCGCCCTAAGAAAAGCGATTACCGACCGAAGCTAATACCGATAGCTTCGCTGGCTTTGACTATTGCGTTGTCAGAAGTAACTAATTTGAGTTTATTCACTGCTTGTTCAATTGAAACAGATTTTATCGCTGTACCTTGAACGCAGACCATATGCGACCATTTCTTGTGAGCGATAAGTTCAGCGGCGTGAGTTCCAAAAAGCGTTCCAAGATTTCTATCTTCTGGAACAGGAGAACCGCCGCGTTGAATATGTCCGAGAACCGCGCAGCGAGTCTCAAGCTCCGTCAACTCTGCGATTCGCGCTTCTAAATATTCTCCGACACCGCCCAATTTTACGGGATAGGGATTTTTGGGATCAATCCCTTTTACAATCATCTTTCCGCCTTTTTCCTTAGCGCCTTCGGCGACAACAATCAAACTGAATTTTTTTCCGTGTTTCGCGCGATTTTTAACGGTCTTGCAAACTTCCGCCATTGAATATGGAATTTCTGGTATCAAAATAACATCCGCACCGCTCGCGGAACCAGAATGCAAAGCAATCCATCCGGCGTTTCTTCCCATCACCTCTAAAATCATAACGCGATGATGAGCGGCAGCCGTTGTATGAAGTCTGTCTAATGCATCTGTCGCGATGCTGACCGCCGTGTGAAATCCAAACGTAAAATCCGTTTCCATTAAATCATTATCAATAGTTTTAGGAATTCCAACTACGGGGACTCCTTTTTTGCAAAGCTGATTCGCAATGCTAAGCGTTCCATCTCCGCCAATCGCCACCAAAACATCTATTCCCCATTGCTTTAAATGTTCAATCGCTTGATCGGAGCGGTCGGCAAAGACAATCTTTTTATCTTTTTCTACAGGAACTCTAAACGGATTCGCCCGATTCGATGTGCCGAGAATTGTCCCGCCAAGCGTCAAAATACCCGAGACATGCGCGTTTGTCAGCTCATGTCCGCGTTTTTCAATCAGTCCCGCGAATCCATCTTCAATGCCAAAAACTTCCCAGCCATAATTTGCAATTGCGGACTTGGTTACGGCACGGATAACGGCATTGAGCCCCGGACAATCTCCTCCGCCTGTTAAAATTCCTATTTTTTTAATCGCGCTTTTTTTCATATGTTTTATTACCGCAAATATTTAAGTTCTTCTCCGGTATTGGGATCATAAGTGTAATTAGATGGAAATGTTTGTCCCGTTCTTGGATTATATTTCGTATTTAGTTCTTGCGGAATAGTCGTTGACGTGGTGACAGGAGCTGTTGTGTATGCCTGAACAGGTTTAGCAACATATTGCGTTTGCTGATATTGCTGCTGAAGCATTTCTTCACGAATTTCTTTTTTAGTTTGCTCTTTTTGGCGGCGTGCCATTTCTCCCGCAACCGCACCTGTCAAAAGGCCCGCACCTGCGCCAATAGCTGTTCCAACTCCGGCGTGTCCGGTCGCGGAACCAGCAAGTGCGCCAATTCCCGCGCCGAGAGCAGCGCCCGCTAACCCGCCTGTGCCGCGCTCGTCCAATCCGCTATCAGTCGCGCAACCAGCAAAAAGCATCGCAATGATTAAAAAACTGGAAAAAAGTTTCAAGATAGGTTTCATAAGCATCTCCTTTTTTTTAGACTACAGAAATAACGCCATAAAGCGCGCTAATTCTATTCGGTTTTTTATTTTTCAAAAGATATTTCTTCTAAAATCCAACTCAAAATACCGTGTGCTATTTTTGCTTTCGCGGATTTGTTTAACACTTTAATTTTTCCGCTTTTATCAATCAGCGACACCGTTACGTTGTTTTTGCCGAACGGAATCTGCTTTTGGGGCTTATAAAAATTAGCAACAATGCCATCCAAATTTTTTCGTTCAATTTTTTTCTTAGCGCTCCTTACTAAGTCTTTGGTCTCAAGACAAAAGCCAACTACAAATCGGTTTTGTTTTTTCTTTGCAAGCGCGGCCAAAATGTCTGTGGTTCGTTTAAGTTTTAAAACCAAACCATCTCCGCTTGGTATTTTATGAACCGCGTTTTTTACGGGAGTAAAATCACAAACCGCCGCCGTCATAATAAGACCGTCGCATTTGGGAAAAAGTTCCGCGCACGTTTCAAGCATTTCTTGGGCTGAAGTAACGGAATAAAATTTGACGTTTTTAGGAGGCTTTAAACTAACTTGTCCGCTTACCAGATATACTTCAAATCCTTTTTTAATCGCGGCATCTGCGAGCGAATATCCCATTTCTCCCGTAGATAAATTGGAGATAAATCTAACGGGATCAATATGCTCACGCGTTGGTCCCGCCGTAATCAAAAGTTTAAACGGTTTGTTTTTTGGAAATGACATCTAGTTTTTATGAAGTGATGAGTTTTTTAATTTTTTTCGTACTAAAGACAAAATAGCCTCATCCGATGCGATATGCCCCGCAGAATTTCTGCCGCAAGCAAGCGCCCCGCAGATAGGATCTGCAAATTCATATCCAATAGCTTTCAGCTGCGCGATATTTTTTTGCGTTATCGCATGCGTCAGCATATTGTCATTCATGGCAGGCGCGACAACCACAGGACTTTTCGTAGCAAGAACAAGGCACGCAGGCAGATTATCGGCAATCCCCGTGGACATTTTGGCGATAAAATTTGCGGAAGCAGGCGCGACCAAAACAAGATCAGCAAGATCCGAAAGCGAAGTATGCAGAACTCCAAACTCCGTTTCTTTCGGAAACATATCAGAATAAACTCTCTCACCGCTTGTAACGCGCAAAGCAGTTTCCGTCACGAATTCCTTTGCGTTTTTTGTCATTACACAAATAACACGAATCCCCAATGCCTTTAATTTTTTAACAAGCATCGGGGATTTGTACGCCGCAATGCTTCCCGTTACAACGAGAAGAACTGTTGGATTAATCGAGAGATTTTTTGCTTTTTGTTTTTGATTCGGCATATTTAACTTTTTTTTCAAACAACTCCGTAAGAGCTATAGTTGAAACTTTCTTAGAATCGATTTTGACAAGCGGTTGCGCCCCTGCAGCCAATTCATTAGCGCGAGCAGCCGCTATAAGGACTGTTTTATAAAGACTTTTATTTTTTTCAGGTAAAATTTTTTCAAGTGCGATATAGCTCATAACAGGTTAGCTCTCCTTAAGTTTTAATGCGTTCAGAATACTTTCTTCAACTTCTTGCACGGCCTGTTCTAAATTCTGATTCAGCACGGTGCGTTGATACATTTTTGCGGCTTTAATTTCATCTTGAGCTACAGAAACCCGTCTTTCTATTTCTTCTGTTGTTTCTGTATTGCGCCCAACAAGGCGTTCTCTCAAAACTTTTATGGAAGGCGGAAGGATAAAAACGCTTAAAAACGAATCGGTTTTCCCGAGACGCGAAAGAACTTGTTTTGTTCCTTGCACATCTATCGTGAGAATAACAATTTTTCCTTCACCGACTTTTTCTTCTACAAATTTTTTAGGCGTTCCGTAAAAGTTTCCGTAAATTTCAGCACATTCAAGCATTTCGCCTTTATCCACACATTCTTGAAATGCTTCGCGAGAAACAAAAAAATAATTTACTCCGTCTTTCTCGTCAGTTCGAGGTTTTCTTGTAGTAGCGGAAATTGACCGCAGCCAATCAGAATGACGCTTTAAAATCCATTCAACTATTGTAGTTTTCCCGCATCCTGATGGCGCCGACAAAATCACCAACAAACCTTTTTTGTGACGCACTTTTGATTTTGGCACTATCCGCCTCCGTCAATAAAAGGTTTTATTATAGATTTAGTTTTGGTTTTGTCAATAAAGCAACCCGCAAAATTTGTATATAAGCCTTTTATTTCCAAGAACTTAGCATTGGAATATCTCTTCAATAATCCCCATCGCGGAGTCGCGTAAATTTGAAGATTGCGTAATCGGCCGTCCAATAACAATACAGTCGGAACCGGCTTTTATCGCCTTTTTAGGCGTAAAAATGCGTTTCTGGTCGCCTTTTTCAGCACCCGCTGGTCGAATACCCGGTGTTATTATAAGAAAATCGTTTTTGAATTTCGACCGAACCCAAGCAGTTTCCTCCGGACTGCAAACTACGCCATCAAGACCAGCTTTTTTCGCAAGCGTTGCCAAATGCAAAACTTCTTGTTTTACTGTCCCACGAATACGCAAATCATTTGTAACAGACTTCTGGTCATGGCTGGTCAAAATAGTTACGGCAATTAACTTTGGGCAGCTTCGATATCTTTTGGAATATTCTTGAACAGCCTCGCGAGCGCGCTTCATCATCTCAAATCCGCCAAGCGCGTGAACATTCACAATATCAACCTCATGCTCGCATACAGATTTCAATGTTCGACTGACGGTGTTAGGAATATCGTGAAGTTTTAAATCAAGAAAAACTTTTCCGCCATGTTTTTTCACAAGTTCAACGGCCTTCCAGCCATGCGCCGTAAAAAGCTCTAAGCCTACCTTATAATATCTCACCACGCCTTTTAATTCCGAAATCCACGCGCCAGCGGTTTTCAAATCCGGCGCGTCAAGCGCGACTATTAAACGTTCATCGAGATTAATTTTTTTCATTTAGATTTATAACTCCCTCGCAATTCATCAAGCGATTTAATCTTTTGCTCCTTACAAAAGGCCTCAATACCGTTCAAAATTTCTTCTGTTGCTTTAGGTGCAAAAAAATTTGCGGTTCCAACCGCGAGCAAATCCGCGCCGACAATCAAAAACTCTATCGCGTCGCGCCAAGTTGCTATCCCGCCAGACGCTATAACAGGGCATCCAATTTCTTTTTTAACTTGATAAACATAACGAAGCGCTATGGGTTTTATCGCGGGACCACTTAAGCCTCCAAACTCTCGGGCAAGTCTTGATGTTCGCTTATAAACATCAACAGACATTCCGCGCAAAGTGTTGATAACGCTCAACCCGTCGGCTCCGCTATGCATAACCTTATCGCCAATATCCAAAAGGTCGCCGAGCTCCGGCGAGAGCTTTGCAAAAGCAAACAAACTGGTTTGCGAACGGACAGCTTTAACGGCATCTAAAATACGGTCGATTTTCCGCATCCCGCACACTCCAGCCGCCTCGACATTGGGACACGATAAATTTATTTCAAGAGCCGTTACAACCTTTTTATATTTATCAAAAGTTTTAGCAAGACGTGCAAACTCGTCTGTGGTTTCTCCAGCTACGCTAACAATCAAGGGAACGCCAAGTTTCGCAAAATACGGAATTTTGTTTTCTACAAAATCTTTTAAGCCGCTATTTTGAAGTCCAATCGCGTTCAACATTCCGGATGATGTCTCGCAAAGTCTCGGCATCGGATTTCCCGTCCTAGGATTAACCGTTATTGTTTTTGTAATCACGGCGCCAAGTTTTTTAAAATCGACATATCGGGAATACTCGTCTTTTGTACCAAAAGTCCCGGAAGCAACCGTAACGGGATTTTTAAAAATCAAACTTTTTATTTTCGTCCGCAAATTTATTTTCATGAAATTAAATCCTTGAAAGAAAACACCGGCCCGTCCGCGCAAGCCCGCTTTAACCCATTAACAGTTTCAACCATGCAGCCAAGACACGCGCCCACGCCGCAAGCCATTGCCTCATCCCACGAAGCCTCGCCGCTTATGCCGTGTTTTTTTGCCATTGAAATCACAGCGCGCATCATCGGTTTTGGTCCGCAGGTCTGAATAAAAAGATTTTTAGGATTTTCATTTTGAATAATTTTTTCTAAAACAAGCGAAACAAAACCTTTTTTTCCATAAGAACCGTCTTCTGTTGTATGCAAAATTTTTGCTTTTATTTTTTTAAGTTCCGTCTTAGGCAAAACTTCCGCTTTCGACTTTGTCCCAATCAGCAAATAATCCGTCTTACAGCGTTCGGCTAAAAAAACCATTGGAGGGACGCCGACTCCGCCGGCAACAAGCACTCTCTTTCGCTGCCCGATTTTCTGTTTAAAACTGTTGCCAAGCGCTCCCATTATTTTTATTGTTTTACCCTTTGTTGTTTGCGATAAAACTTCCGTCCCTTTACCCAAAACTTCATAAAGAAGCTCAACTCGTTTTCCGTTGACGCGGTAGTAACTCAGCGGTCGGCGAAAAAGAGGTTCTGTTTGAGAGGAAATTTTTATATAAAGAAACTGACCCGGCAGCACGTTTTTGGAAAGATTATCAGACGAAAATGAAAGTTTAAAATATTTGCCGTTTATTTTTTTATTTTCGGCAATCTCAACTATTTCGTCTATTCCTTTCCGAGAGGACATGAGCTTCAAGCTTTCTTCTTTGAAGAATAATAGTCTTGCATAGATTGAACATCCAATTCTTCATCCTTAATAGTCGCGAGTCCGCGAACCGCCGCGCGAGCTGCGCGCAAAGTTGTAATACAAGGAATATTGAACGACACCGCGAGCGATCGAATTTTGCCCTCGTCAACCATGGGGCCTTTACCGCTAGGCGTATTCACAATCAAATCGATTTTCTTTTCTTTAATCAAATTTGAAATGTTGGGACTGCCTTCTTTTAATTTTAAAACTTCCTCGGCCGGGATACCCGAGTCTTTTAAAATTTTAGCCGTTCCCTTAGTCGAGAAAATTTTATACTTCAGCTGGTGAAACTCTCGAGCTATGTCTGTAATAAGAATTTTGTCCGCATCCTTAACGCTAATAAAAACTGTTCCCTTCCGCGGGATACGACTCATAGCCGCTTCTTGCGATTTATAAAAAGCTCGCCCAAAGTCTTTATCAATTCCCATCACTTCACCTGTAGATTTCATCTCGGGCGACAAAATAATATCGACACCGGGAAACTTTACGAATGGCAAAACCGATTCTTTGACAGCAACGTACGGAGGAACAATTTCTTTCGTGAATTTCAGCTCGGAAAGCGATTTCCCCATCATAGTCTGAGCCGCAAGTTTCGCGAGAGGAACACCTATTGTTTTGCTGACAAACGGAACAGTTCGAGACGCGCGGGGATTTACCTCAAGACAATAAACGGCGTTCCGCTGCAACGCGTATTGCATATTCATAAGCCCGACAATTTTCAGCTCCTTTGCGATGGCTTTAGTCTTAGAGATAATTTCTTCCGTAATATCTCGCCCAAGAGAAAACGGAGGTATTACTGACGCACTGTCTCCAGAATGAATTCCCGCCTCTTCAATGTGTTCCATTACAGAACCTACGACAGAAATTTTTCCATCGGATATTAAATCCACATCGACCTCTGTGGCGTCCTCCAAAAACTTATCAATCAAAACCGGCTGATCATCACTAGCTTCGACAGCGGTTTTCATATATTTTTTAAGAGAAGCGAGGTCGTAAACAATTTCCATAGCACGGCCGCCAAGAACATAAGAAGGTCGGATCACAACGGGATAACCGATATCTTTTGCAATTTGGCTCGCTTCTTCGATGCTTGTAGCAATACCATTGGCGGGCTGACGAAGCCCGATTTTTTGCAAAAGCTTTTTAAAGCGATCGCGGTCTTCAGCGCGGTCAATCGCGTCAACTGAAGTCCCAAGAATTTTTACTCCGTTTGTTTTAAGTTTTTTCGCGAGATTCAACGGAGTCTGTCCGCCCAGCTGCAAAATCACGCCTACGGGTTTTTCATTTTCATAGATATTCAAAACATCTTCAAGCGTTAGCGGCTCAAAAAAAAGTTTATCCGATGTGTCATAGTCAGTGCTAACCGTTTCGGGATTCGAGTTAACCATAATTGTTTCGTAACCCATTTTCTTAAGAGCCAGCACGGCGTGGACGCAGCAATAATCAAACTCTATTCCTTGCCCAATTCTGTTTGGTCCGCCGCCAAGAATCATTACCTTTTTTTTCTTGCTCGGATTTGCCTCGTCTTCATCTTCATATGTTGAATAAAAATACGGCGTATACGCCTTAAACTCAGCAGCACAGGTATCAACAAGTTTGTAAGTAGGAATAATTCCAAGTTTTTTACGTGAACGGCGGACATCTTTTTCTGTCATATTCCAATAAAACGCCAGCTGATGGTCTGAAAATCCATATTGCTTAGCCTTACGCATAAGGGTCGCTTGTTCTTTTGGTTTCCCCGCCGCGGCAAGCAAGTTTTTTTCGAGCGAAATAATCTGCATGAACTGCGCCAAAAACCAAGGGTCAACGCCGGTTTCTTTGTAAAGTTCTTCGATTGAATATCCCGACAAAAGCGCGTATTTGAGATAGAAAATCCTGTCTTCGCGCGGAACTTTTGCGTAGGCTAAAATTTTCTCGCGCAATTCTTTACTGGACGGAGCGCTCTCTAAGAATTTCATATAATCTTCTCGTGTCTTCAGCTCGATATCAAAGACTTTATCCTTCCCGTCGCCGCCAAGTCCAAACCGTTTCGTTTCAAGAGAGCGTAAGCCTTTTTGCAACGCTTCTTTAAATGTTCTGCCGATAGCCATCACTTCTCCGACAGATTTCATCTGCGAAGACAAGCAATTGTTTACCCCCTCAAATTTTTCAAATGCGAATCGAGGAATTTTTATTACACAGTAATCAATCGACGGTTCAAAAGATGCCGGCGTATATTTGGTAATATCGTTAGGGATTTCATCAAGCGTAAGACCTACTGCAAGTTTAGCCGCGATCTTTGCTATAGAAAACCCAGTCGCCTTTGACGCAAGCGCGGAAGATCTCGACACGCGCGGATTCATTTCAATGATAACCATTCTGCCAGTTTTAGGATCGACAGCAAACTGAACATTTGAGCCGCCAGTCTCAATTCCAATTACAGACATTATTTTACGCGCCGCGTCACGCATTCTTTGATACTCACGATCAGTTAAAGTCTGCGCCGGCGCCACAGTTATTGAATCGCCCGTATGAACTCCCATAGGATCAAGATTTTCAATCGAGCAAATTACAACAAAGTTATCTTTCACATCGCGCATAACTTCGAGTTCATATTCCTTCCAGCCAACTATCGACTCTTCTATCAAAATCTCGTGAACGCGGCTGTAATCAAGCCCTGTTCTCGCAACCGCGCGAAGCTCTTCTACATTATGACAAACGCCGCTTCCCGACCCGCCGAGCGTAAAACTAGGGCGGACAATTACGGGATAACCAATTTTCGCGGCAACAGTTTCAGCTTGTTCTATAGAATACGCAAAATCACTTTTGGGCAAATCAAGACCAATTTTCTGCATAGCCTGTTTAAACTCTTCGCGATTTTCCGCTTTTTTAATAGCCTCGTATTTCGCGCCAATCATTTGAACATTATGTCGTTTAAAAACTCCTTTTTCATACGCCTCGACCGCCAAGTTAAGTCCGGTTTGTCCGCCCATGGTAGGAAGTACCGCGTCGGGTTTTTCCTTAATAATAATTTTTTCCAGAAATTCAACCGTGAGCGGCTCAATATAAGTCGCGTCCGCAAGTTCCGGATCGGTCATAATTGTCGCGGGATTAGAGTTTATGAGAACAACTTGATAGCCTTCTTCTTTTAAAGCTTTTATGGCTTGCGCTCCAGAATAGTCAAACTCGCAGGCTTGTCCAATGATGATTGGTCCGGATCCGATAATGAGAATTTTTTTAATATCAGTTTGTTTAGGCATTTTGTTTGCTCGCTTCAATTAGTTCATAAAAACGCGTGAAAAGATAATCGCTGTCGTGAGGTCCCGGGGCGTTTTCGGGATGATATTGCACACAAAAAATTGGGTATTTCTTATGCTGAAATCCTTCTAACGTTTTATCGTTAAGATTGATATGCGTTGCTTCCACTTCATCCGAGAGTGATTCCAGATCGACCACAAAGTTATGATTTTGAGAAGTGATTTCAATTTTTCTCGTCTTAAGATCCATAACGGGATGATTACTTCCGTGATGTCCAAACTTCAATTTTGAAGTCTTCCCGCCGAGCGCTTGCCCGATCATTTGAAGCCCGAGACAAATCCCGAAGATCGGCATCTTTCCTATTAATTTTCGCACAGTCTCAACAAGATATTTCACTGCGCTTGGGTCGCCCGGTCCATTTGATAAAAAAAGCCCATCAGGCTTGTAAGATAAAATTTCTTCAGCTTTCGTGGACGCGGGAACAACCTGAACATTAAATCCGTGCTGGTTGAGTTTTCTTAAAATGTTTAACTTTACGCCCAAATCAATTGCCACGATTTTGTATTTCTTTTTTCTATCTCCGCCCCACGCGAACTCAGCCGCTATTGTTTCATCGTAAACGTGTTTGTTAAGACAAGTTACTTCGCGGACTAAATCAACGCCAACAATTGACCGAGACTTTTTGGCGGCCTTCACAAGTTTCTTAGGGTCAAGTTCAACGGTTGAAATAACTCCTTTTTTCGCGCCAGCCGTGCGCAGATGCTTTACAAGTCTTCGCGTATCAATTCCTTGTATGCCAAGAATGTTATTTTGAGCCAAATATTCGGCAAGCGACAATTTGGAACGGTAGTTGCTGACAATCGGACTCGCTTCTTTTACTATAAATCCTTCGACCCAAGTTTTTTGCGATTCACCGTCCTCAAAATTAATTCCGTAATTTCCAATATGCGGATATGTCATGCAAACCATTTGCCCTTTGCATGACGGGTCGGTCAAAATTTCTTGATAGCCGCTAAGGCCCGTATTAAACACGACCTCGCCAAACGCCGTGCCTGTCGCACCAAAACTTTCGCCTTCAAAATATACGCCATCTTCCAATGCTAATATTGCTTTTGCCATATATAGTCCTCTCCGTAAATTTTATAAATTTCTGCAGGGTCAACTGAGACGAATCAAACATAAGACGCATTACAGCGCGTAATGATAGCCTTTGACAAATGTATGCAGAACTTTACCTTTTAATTTTTTTCCGTAAAAACACGAATTATAGGATTTGGAATGAACATTCTTCTCAGAAAAACTCCATTCCTTTTCCGTATCAACCAAAATAAGATTTGCCTGCTCACCTGATTTAAGCCGTCCAAAGTTTGGTTTTTTGATAATCTCGGACGGTATATAACTCATCTTTCTTACAACTTCAGTAAGCGACCAATTTCGCCCATGAAAAAGTTCTGTCATAACTACGCCGAACGCAGACTCAAGACCAATTGTTCCAAATGGCGCAGCCTCAATATCGCGATCTTTTTCCTCAAGCGCGTGCGGCGCGTGATCCGTTGCTATCACGTCTATTGTGCCATCTTCGAGTCCTGACAAAATCGCTTGTCTGTCTTTTTCCGTTCTAAGCGGCGGATTCATTTTATAAAAAGTATCGTATTTAACGAACGCTTCATCGATTAGAGAGATATGATGCGGCGTGGCTTCGGCGGTAATCGGCAAACCTTCCGACTTCGCGCGGCGGATCATCTCCACTGCACCGAACGTTGAAACGTGCTGAAAGTGCAAGTGACATTTAATAAGTTTTACAAGTTCTATATCGCGAGCAACCGCAATGTCTTCAGCGGCGGGCGGCACGCCCCGGAGCCCAAGTTTTGCGGACACAATCCCTTCATTCATTACACCGTTATGGCTGATCGCGGAATCCTCGGCATGCGACATTATCGGAAGTCCATAGGTCGCCGCGTATTCATAAACCCGGCGAGCCACGCCTGAGTCCGCTACCCAACTGCCGTCATCCGTGACCGCCACAGCTCCCGCGAATTTCATCTCTGCCATTTCCGATATTTTTTTACCTTCTCTTCCTTGCGTCAAAGTTCCCGACGGGAAAATATTAAAGTTTAAAATATTGGCGCGTTCAATTTGATACTTTACTACCTGCGCGTTATCGCATGGAGGCTTTGTATTCGGCATTGTAACGCAAGCGACAAACCCGCCCGCTATTGCCGCTTCAGCGCCGGTTTCAATCGTTTCTTTATGTTCATAGCCTGGTTCGCGAAAATGGACATGCAAATCAACCAATCCGGGCAAAAGATGATACTTTGTCGCGTCAAGCGTTTCCGCGTCTTCCGTCTCTAGATTTTTTCCCCATTTCACAATTCTGTGGCTTTTTATATGCAAATCCATTACTTCGTCAATTTTGTTGGCGGGGTCAACGATATGCGCGTTTTTAATCACAAGGTTTTTAACTGAAAGTCCATCTAATTTATTTTTCATCTTTTATCGCTCCGCTTAAAAGATACAAAACCGCCATACGAACCGCGATTCCATTTGTAACCTGTTTGAGAATATAAGACTGCGAGCTATCCGCTAGAGCGGACTCGATTTCCACGCCGCGATTGATCGGTCCGGGATGCATTAAAATCGCGTCCGGCTTTGCCCGTTTAAAAAGTTCCGTGTTAAGTCCAAATGTATGAGCATATTCCCGTATGCTTGGAAACAATGTTTCATTTTGTCTCTCCATTTGTATGCGAAGCAGCGTTACAGCGTCCGCGTCATCAATGGCTTTTTTTACATCATGAACAACTTTGACGCCCAAATCTTTTATGCCCCAAGGAATCAAGGTTTTCGGTCCGCATACCACAACCTCAGCGCCAAGTTTGGTAAGTCCCCAAATGTTAGACCGCGCGACTCGCGAGTGCAAAATATCTCCCACAAAAACGACCTTCAGTCCTTTGATTTTTCCTTTTATTTCGCGCAGCGTGAACATATCGAGAAGTCCTTGAGTCGGGTGCTCATTTATCCCGTCGCCCGCGTTTACGATTCCGCAATGCGTATAGTTTGAAATACGATGAGATGCGCCTGAGGAAGTATGCCGTATAACTATCAAATCAACCTTTAAGGCTTCTATATTGGCAATAGTATCCCAAAGCGATTCGCCTTTTGTCATACTGGATCCGCCGCTCGCCATACTGATTGTATCCGCGCTAAGTCGCTTTTCCGCTAGTTCAAACGACACGCGTGTTCTTGTACTCGGCTCAAGGAACAGATTAACTACCGTTTTCCCGCGCAACACAGGAACCTTTTTCACTTCCCGCTGCGACACTTCGCTAAAAGATTTCGCCGTATCAAGAATAAGCCCTATCTCATCCGCTGACAAATCTCTAAGCCCAAGCAAATCTTTCCGCTTCCATTGTTTTTTAGCGTCTTCGTTCACTTGTTACCCCCTTCGGAAATTACCGCTTCATCTCTATCGTCAACCTCTTTTAATTTAATCGTTATGCGATCTTGAAAATTGGTTGGAATATTTTTGCCGACAAAGTCGGCTTTGATTGGGAGTTCGCGATGTCCTCTGTCGACAAGCGCGGCGAGACGGATAACCTTTGGTTTGCCCAAATCAGTTAAAGCGTTAAGCGCGGCGCGGATTGTTCTGCCCGTAAAAAGCACATCGTCTACAAGAATTACAACCTTACCTTTTAAATCAAACGGAATTAATGTTTCACGGACTTGCGGGTTTGGACCGATCTCACTCAAATCATCGCGATAAAGAGTAATATCGAGAATGCCTACGGGGATTTCTTTTGCTTCAAGTTCTAAGAGTTTTTTATGAAGACGTTGGGCTAAAAATACTCCGCGCGTTCTAATGCCTATTAAAACAAGATTACTCGCACCTTGATTCCGCTCCAGAATCTCATGAGCAATACGAGCAATTACGCGTTCAATGCCGCCTTCATCAAGAAATACTTTATTGGCAGACATCGCATTCGCTTCGTTTTTGGGCATAAAAAAACCCCGCCTTCTTGGCAGGGCAACATTTGGGCACAGATTTTAAGTTCTTCATCTTTATCGCCTTTGTCGGTGTCTCGCACCGTCTTAAAAGGATTCAGGTTAAAAATCCCACAAAGGATATACATTTTTTTACAATTGTCAAGAAAAATCAAAATCTTTATTGAGCCGCGCACCTAAGAATTTCCGCGATAAATGTTTGGTATTTAAGCCCTGCCTTTTTTGCCTTTCCCTTTAATTTATCTAGGACAATCTGATTTATACGCATATGCAGCGTCGAGTTTTTTTGATATGCGTCAATAGCCTCGTTATACATCGTGTTCTCGGATGCACCAATTATATATATTAAGCATATATTTAATTAACAGAACATAAAATAATAAACAAAATGAACTAAGAAATTATCTCACCGCCTCCAAGACAAACATTCCGTTTATAAAAAACTGCAATTTGACCTGGCGTTACGGCGCGCTGAGGTTTATCAAAAACAAGTTTTGCCCGTCCATTTTTTGAAGGAAAAAGCGTAGCCAAATCCATCTCCTGACGATAACGAATTTTAGCACGTAGTCGCAATTTTTTTTGAGGTGCATAAAAATTAAAATTACAATTCTTCAAATAAATTTCTTTTGTGAATAAATCCTTTTCGTTCCGGGTTACTGACAAAACATTACGAGCGACATCGGAGCCGCGAACAAAAAACGGTCCTCCAGAAAACCCAAGCCCTTTTCTCTGCCCAATCGTATAAAAATGCAGTCCGCGATGGCGACCTATAACACATTTTTTTTCGTCGCGAACCTCCCCAGCACGTTCTCCAATTTCTTTTGATAAGAATGCGTCCATCGCGCTCCCCGATACAAAGCAAAAATCTTGACTTTGCTTGCATTTCAAAAAAATCTTAAAATCTTGCCACGCAGCCATTTTATAAATTTCAGATTTTGTATAGCATCCTATAGGGAGAACAATCTTCCGCAACTGTTCTTGCGTTAAAAAACTCAATGAATACGTTTGATCTTTCTCTGAGTCTCGCCCACGCAAAAGCAAAGTTTTCCCCGTCTTTTTATCAATCCTCGTCCTCGCGTAATGCCCTGAAGCAACAAAATCAATTTTATGAGCTTTTGCCCATTCAATAAGTTTTTTAAACTTCAACAATCTGTTACATATAACGCATGGATTTGGCGTTTTATGATTACGCAAACTGCTTGTAAAATAATCAATTACTTTTTTTCGGAAATCACGCGACACATCATAAATGTGATATGGGACATCCAATTTCTCGCACACCTCACGCGCAATCGCAAACGATTCCTCGCTGCAGCACACATTTTCTTTCAGGCAATTCGCGGCATCTTTCCAAACGGGATATTTAAGAGAGACTCCAATAGGCGACCATCCCTGCTCCTTTAAAAGAACAAGCGCCATAGACGAATCTACTCCGCCCGACATCCCCACCACTATTTGTTTTTGGAGATCTTTCTTGACCATAAATTATGTTTTTCCCAAATGATAAAATCCAGAAACCCTCCAAAGAAACTGTTCTTTTTTTCTGGAGCTATTAGATATTTTTATTCTTCGGACGCAATAAGGATCGCCTACCAATTTTTTATTATGAACATGAGTTGCAGCGCAGCCCCATAAATATCCGGATTTTTTTGCTAATTCCAACACTTTTTCATTAAATAAACCAAACGGATACGAGATGCCTTCAACCGCGCGCCCAAGTTTATCTTCCAAAATTTGTTTTGATGAAACAAGCGAACGCAATGCGTCACTTTCGGAAAGTTTTACTAAATCATGATGCATCAGCGCGTGTGAAGCGATTTCCATTTTTGGCGTAGATGCAATTTCTTTTATCATTTCCCAAGTCATGGCGTTAGGCTTACCAATCGAATCAGGATTTATAAAAAACACTCCTCCAAAACCCAACTCTGTCAAAAGTGGGTAAGCATTTTCCCAACAATCAAGGACACCATCGTCGAATGTAATAGAGATTTGTTTTGCTAAAAGTTTTTCTTTCCATTTAGCATTCGCGATTTGTTTTAAAGCGACAGTGGAAAAACCCCATTCTTTTAGACAGTTCATTTGCTTTCTGAATACAAATCTCGAAACCACGTATTTATCATTTTTGACAGGCTTTCTTGTGACGCTGTGATACATCAATACTGGAGTATATTTCATAGCAAGACCTGTTTATAAACTTCTTTTATTTCGTTCGCCTGATGCTTAACTGTATATTTAAAAGACGCGCGCCGCGCGTTTGTTTTTTTCTCTTCACGCAGAACTTTATCTTTCGCAAATCTGACAATCTTCTCACTAAATTCCACAACATCGCCTTCCTTAAAAAGCAATCCATTATTTTCTTCTTCTAAAAGCTCCGGCAGACCTCCTGACTTATTTGCGATTATGGGAAGTTCCGCCGCCATCGCCTCCAAAACCGTAAAACCAAAGGCGTCGCGATAATATGGAGCAACAAAAATATCCGCCGCCCGAAAAGCTTTTTGAACATCAGGTTCATTTCCATAAAACACCACATCTTGGGAAACACCTAATCCTTCAACCTGTCGTTTTAGGTTATCAACATATTCTTTTTTCCCAGCGCCTACAATAAGCAATTTCAAATTTGGAATTTGCGATTTCGCTTGAAAGAATGCTTCTATGGACAAACCCACGCCTTTGTCAGCAATAAGTCGAGATAATGACAAAACCACAATATCAGATTTTTTATATCCATATTCTGAACGAATTTGTTCGCGGTTCAGTTCGTTTATTTTTTTTATGAATGCTTCGACATCCATTCCATTAGGAACAACTTTTAAAACAACGTTTTTATTATCCGCTTTAAATTCAGACACAATATATTCACGTATCACGTCAGAAATCGCAATAATCCCGTTTCCCAGACACGGAAAAAGCCGTCTGCCCAGCCGTCTTTTGTAAAACATATGAATAGTTGAAACAAACGGAACTTTTGTCCACAATTTCGATGCCGCAGCCAAAACTTGCGCGACTCGAGTGTGAGTATGGACAATATCAATTTTGTTTTTTTTGATAAAACGAATAAGGTGTGGAAGTTGCAGCCAAAGATGCGGAGAGAGTTCGCTCTTAAGACGGGGGACGTCATCAATAACAGTTACACCTAATGCTTTTAAATCATCAGAAACTATTCCTCTTGATGCCCATACAAAAACCTTCTCGCCTGATTTGAGCTGCTCACCGGCTAAGGTTTTGACGTAATTTGTTACGCCGCCTGTGTTCAGATGAGTTGTAAGATGGAGAATGTTCATGACCGAAGTTTGATACGTAACTCTTTCACGAGCTATGCCAAACCCAAATCGTTGGATAAAAAAATTCCAACTTACGCTTTTAAATCAGACGTGCAATTGGGACAACGCGTAGCTTGCAATGAAATAGTTGAAAAGCAATACGGACAGCTTTTTGTAGTCGCCGCCGCAACTGGCGCTTCTTTTGGTTTGCGTTGAAGGCGATTAATCTGCTGAATCAACATAAAAATCACAAACGCGATAATTAAAAAATTAACAACATTATTTAAAAATATACCGTAAGAAATAACTGGAGCTCCGGCGGTTTGAGCCTCAGAAAGCGTCGCGTAAACTTTATCTGAAAGGTTAAAATAAAGATTGCTAAAATCAACTTTCCCGAGCAAAAGCCCAATAGGTGGCATCAAAACATCGTTGACCATTGAGTTTACAATTTTGCCAAACGCCGCGCCGATAATAACACCAACCGCCATGTCAATAACATTGCCGCGCATGATAAATGTTTTAAATTCATCCATTATTTTCATTCATTTCTCCTTTTTATTGAATTTTGCCATATCCCGCAAACGCAGGATGCTATCATTTGTCATTATTACTTCAATTGAACTTTCGCTACTTCTCCGCCTTTTTTTACGAACTCACCCGCATAAATCTGATAACGCTCAAAGAGAGGCATCGCTTCTCGCCCAATCTTAGTAATTTTTTGCGTTAGCGATTTATTCTTAAAGATTTTCTCAACTGGCATTTTTTTAATTTTCTCTTGAATTTTGGATATTTCACCGCGCTTAGCCTTAATAGCCTTAGCATAATCGTTCGCACGAGCCTCCAGTTTTTCAAGCGACATAGCGGCGGCCTCTTCTTTGATTTTTTCTAGCGGGTGCTTATCGTCAACTTTGTTTGAGCAGCCACCAAATGTAAAAAGAGCCGTCAAAAAAATCGCCATAACAAAACTGATTTTTCTCATTTTTTCTCCTGAGTTAATTTATTCAATTGGTGCACATTATATTCAACTTAATTATTCTGCCTAGTCGGAACTTCAAAAACAAATCGGCTTCCTTTCCCTTCTTCAGATTCAATCCAAATTCGTCCCTGATGAAGCTCTACAATTTCCTTCGCGATAGTAAGCCCAAGCCCTGTTCCGCTAACCCCTTGCATCGCTTTTGACTCAATCCTAGAAAACTTTTCGAAAAGTTTAATAAAATCATTTTTTGCAATTCCAAGACCTGTGTCTTGAACAGCGAATTCTATTTTGGTTAAATCTGCCGAACGCTTAGCGGAAATAGTAACCATTCCGCCTTTTGGCGTGAATTTAAAAGCGTTTCCCATCAAGTTATTTAAAACTTGCGTTATTCTGTCCGGGTCCGCCACAAGATCGAGTTTAGACTCAACATCGGTTCGCAGCGCAATTCCTTTTTCCTTGCTCCAGGCTTCAAAATCTCGAACAACAGCGTCTATTAAATCTTCTACGGGGAAAAGAGCATGGCGCAACACAAATTTCTGGGCTTCTAATTTTGACAAGTCAAGCAAGTCATTCACGAGCCTTGATAAACGATCAATGTTGCGAAGCGCTGTATCAATTTGCTTGCCCTGCCACTCTGTCAAAGTATTAAAATTTGGATCGGCTAAAAGTTGTAATGTCCCTTTAACACAAGTAAGCGGCGTCCTTAAATCATGGGAAACATTTGCCAAAAATTCATTTTTTAATTTCTCGACTTCTTTCTGTTTAGTAACATCTGACAAAACCGAAACAAAACCAACTGTTTTCCCATCTTCAGATTCAATAACAGCGTTAGAAGCCATCAATATTTTTTTAGCAGAGGCATTTTGACTTTCAATGACAATTTCTTTATTTTTCGCATCCGCGTCAGATTGCAAAGCCATGCTAACAACCTGTTCTTCTTTTAAATCATTTAAAACGGATTTCCCTACGCCTTCACCTTTTTTGACACCAAGCAATTTTTCAGCGGCGGGATTCATCAGCATAATTTCGCCTTTTTTATTCACCATGATTACGCCTTCCGCCATCGAGTGAATAATTTCCTCAGTCTGTTTTTTCTCCTCGCCCAGCTCTTTGAATGAAGTATCCAACTCATCGTATTTAGCGCCTATCACTTTCACTTCTTTCATCGCGATATCAAGAGATTTTGTTTTCTCTTCTACCTCTTTATTTTTCTCGAACATCGCTTTATTAAACTCGGCGCGCAACTCTTTAGTTTTTTCTGCCGCGTGTTTATACGCCGCCTGTTGAACATAATCAGTAACTGTTTTGGTGAACTCACCTACATTTTTAACCTCGCCAGAAAATTGGTTTTTAATTTCGCTTTCAATAGCGTGTCTAAGGTGAGCATCTTCAGCGAGGGACACGCCAGCTTCAACAACTTGTTTTTTTCGGCGAACCTCTATCGCCTTATAAATCAAAAAAACTATTGCCAGGGCAAGAATCAAAAAAAAGATGACATCCATAGCAGCTACACAGCTCCTTCGTTTTTACGTTTAGAAAGAAAATTTTCCGCAGCTTGAAGTTGACCAGGCCAGCCAAACAAAATTGTCCTATCACCGGTTTCAATAACTGTCTCGGCGGGCGGATTATTGATTATGCGATCTTCCTTTTTGATACCAAGAATTGTTACGCCTGTTTTTCTTTTCAAGCGAAGCTCCGCTACCGTTTTACCGACGCAATCCATGGAAAGAAGAACTTGAAAGGATTTTGTTTTTAACATTTTTTCATTTTCATCCGTTTGAGGCATAGGTTCACGCGCTTTATTTTGCAAGTAGTCCACTGCCGTTTTTACCTGATCTTTGTTCCCCAGTATCAAAACAACATCGCCGGGTAAAATCCGCATATCGGCAGACGGATTGGGGAATGTCTCCTCGCCTCTGCAAATACTTACGATTGACGCGCCGGTTTCGCTTCTAAGCCGAAGCTCGCTCAAGCGTTGATTAAGCGCGGATTCATTGAATGGAACAAGATATTCCAGCATTTCAACTTCCCACGGATACTCCTCGCGAATAAATTTCATCAACTCGTCGTGAACACTTTTTGTTTTTTTCTCATCCGGGCCAGCAAGGCTATCGTTAATCATCTTTTCTATTCTGGCGTGTATTTTATTCGCGCCTATAAATTGCCACAGCGACGGCCTCTTGGGAGCGTCATTCTTTTTAGATAAGCTTTGAATCCATATTGTGTAGAAGCTGAAAAACGCGCTGATTTTACTGGGGATCAACCGTTCGCAAAAAGTCACTATTGACGGCGAACTACGCATCAGAAGCGGCGTGGTAAGAGTAGTTACAGCCGAAACAGATACGGCGATCGGATACAGAAACCCGCTTGTAACTTTTGTAGTTTCACCCACATTAGCAATAATGAATGAAAATTCTCCTATCTGCGAAAGCCCAAGTCCGACCATCATTGCCGTGTCAGGTTTATAGCCGGAGAGAAATGTTCCAGACGAACAGCTGACGACTTTTCCCAAAATAGTCACGATAGTAATAATTAAAATAGACAGCCAAAACTGTGCTATGACAGCCGGTTTAATCAACATCCCCACGGCGACAAAAAATATTGCGGTAAACATATCGCGTATAGGCTCAATCTGATGCATAACTTTTTTAATTTGCTTTGTCTCGGCAATAATCGCTCCGACCAAAAACGCGCCAAGAGCGGTCGAGAAACCCGCCTTCTCCGCCGCGAGAGCTCCGGCAAAACAAAGTCCCAAAACGCTTACTACCAAAGTTTCCGAAACATTTGACTTTGCGGCGAATCTTAATAGCCGTGGGATAACCAAAAATCCGATAAAAAGTGAGATTATAAAAAACACAACTACTCTTAACGCTGAAATTCCGACAACATTAAGAGAAACTGTTCCTGACATGGCAAGCCCCGACAGGACAGCGATAATCACAATCGCCATCAAATCTTCTATAATCAAAATACCAAGTATAATTTGCGCGAACTTTTCGTTCAGTTTTTTGTTTTCCATCAGGACTTTGGCAATAATAGTCGTGGACGAAACCGATAAAATCGCGCCCAAGAAAATACTATCCATATTCGACCAGCCAAACTTGCGGCCAAGCCAATAACCTATTGTCGTCATCAAAATTATTTCCATGGTGGCGCCTACAAATGCCACAATTCCGACTTTCATAAGCTTGGAAAAACTAAACTCCAAGCCAATGGCAAAGAGCAAAAACACCACACCAAGTTCTGACAAAATTTCAATACTATGCGGATTTTTTATAAGAGGCATTGAAAAAAAGTTAGGACCGATCAAAACGCCAGCGATGATGTAGCCAAGCACGACGGGAAGATGAAACCTATGACACAAAATAGTAATAGACGCGGCAATGGTCATTACCACCGCTAAATCTCTGAGCAAGGTCAAACTTTCCACAAAATTTCTTTTTCCTTTTCACATAAACACTTACTTCAAATTCTACCCGTTAAAACGGCATTTTATCATCTATTCTTAAGTTCGTTTCTGCTATAATCCCGCCCCTATGCAACACGCATTTTCTCGCACAGAACTTTTAATCGGAAAAGAATCCCTGCAAAAACTGCGCCGCGCGACTGTCGCCATATTCGGTATCGGCGGTGTAGGCTCTTATACGGCAGAGGCGCTTGCGCGTTCAGGTGTCGGTCGCCTAATTTTAATCGATGATGATTTGATTTGTCTAACTAATATTAACCGTCAGCTTCACGCTACGCGAAAAACTCTTGGAAAATCAAAAGTTGAGATAATGAAAAATCGTATTTTAGAGATTAATCCCGATGCCGTTGTTGAAACATTTCAAAAATTTTATCTTCCGGAAACAGGCAAAGAAATGATACGAACCGATTACGATTTCATCGTAGACGCGCTTGATACGGTAACCGCCAAAATCGATATTGCCGTCCGTGCCGCCGCGCTTAAAATTCCCATGATAAGTTGCATGGGAGCCGGCAAAAAATTAGATCCCACAAGATTTGAAGTAACTGATATTTTCAAAACCGAAATTTGCCCGTTATGCCGTGTGATGCGATACGAATTAAAACGCCGTGGACTAAAAAAACTCAAAGTCATTTATTCACGTGAAGCCGTTGCCAAGCAATTCACGGCTTCCAACTCATCCTGCAGCGAATCTTGCATATGCCCCAAAAGCAGCAGTCGAAAAAGTCACGCTCGGCATGACATACCGGGAACAATCGCATACGTTCCAGCCGTTGTCGGACTTATCGCGGCATCAGAAGCCGTAAAGTCAATCATTGCTAAATAAACATTAAGTAGATTAATAAAATAGCCGAAAAATCTCTTGTGTCTTATGCTTTTTTTATATATTTGCATCATCAACTTTAAAGGAGATTGTATGAGAAAGTTCTTAGCATTTATTTTAGCAACAGTTTTGGCCGCGCCTTCAGCCTTCGCCGTTGGTTCAGGTGGATTTGAAAATGCTCAATTTAGCGCAAAATCTCTTGCTTTATCAGACGCCGTTACAGCAACTCCTGACGAACCCGCCGCCATTTCATACAACCCCGCGGGCATTGTTGATTTACCGGGCGTTCAAGTTCAAGGCAGTTCAACTTTCACAAGCATTTTTACATGGAAAGAAAGTTCGCAATACACTGATATGAGAAGTTCGGGGACGATAAACATAATTCCCACTGGCTACATAACCGTTAATCCAGGTCAGATTTTTTGCGACAGACTAGCGTTTGGCGTTGGCATCGACTCCCCTTTTGGAATGATGAACAAATATCCTGGAGACGATCCCGCCGTCAACTATACTGGTCGCAAAAACTTTCTTAAGATGTTTTCTATCAAGCCCGTTGTTGCCGCGAAAGTTACGGACAAATGGTCAATCGGTGCGGGTCCTGTTTGGTATCGCATTTATGATTTTGGCATGATCGCCGGTTATCCAAATTATAATGGGGGCGCACAAATTGCTCCAGATGGACAAATGAGACTCAATGCCAATGGAAACCGTTTCGGCTGGCAACTCGGAACTCTTTACAAATTTAATGAACATCATCGCTTGGGTTTTTATTTTCGCAGTCCCGTTACCGTAAAAACCAAAGGAAAACTAAAGGTGGAAGGCTCAGCATTTGGCGCGCTTGGACCACTTTATGGTCTTCCAGCATCGGGACCAAACTTTGAAACAGGCGCTACTACAAAAGTCAATCTTCCAATGAATTTGACTTTTGGATACGCCTACCAACCCACCAAAAAAACTTATTATGAACTTGATTTTACATGGAGCCGCTGGAAATCCTTCAAAGGATTCAATGCTAGCCTTGCCCCTACTGGACGGCTTGATGATTTTGGGCTACAAGGAGCAACGGAAATAGCTCGTTGGAAGAATGGTTACGGGATTGAGTTTGGGGTAAGCCATCAGCTGACGGAAAAACTCACGCTTCGCGGCGGTTCATTCTTTTTTTGGACTCCAATTCAAGAACGAAATTTTTCACCCAATGTGCCTGACGCGAGCCGTGCCGCTTTGAGTCTTGGTATCGGTTACAAACTAACGGAAAATATAACCTTCGACCTTTCTTATTATCTATCGTGGTATTTTGAAAGAAAAATCAGCACAGGAAACGAATGGGATGGGAAATACACTTCTCTCTTAAATTCGGCAACTTTCAGTTTAACATTCCACTGGGACAATATTTTCCCTCGCGCTTACAAAGCAGAAAAAGCGTTTGAAGCGCCATCCATCAGCACATCAAATTATTTTTAGCATTAAAAATAAAAACATCATTTATAACAGGCGCTGCCGCTGAGAACACGCGGGCTTGTCACAAATGATGTTTTTTATTTAATAAAACTTACTTTATCTTTTTCAGTTTCCATTCACTGCCGGGCGTTCTGGAGAGAAGCGTTTCAATAGACTTGGAAGGTTTTTTATTCTTGAATAGCATTTCGTAAACCTCGCGAAGTATCGGCATATCCACATTTTCTCTAACGCAAATTTGATGAACACTTTCGACTGTCGCGACGCCTTCCGCGACCGTCGCCATACCCGCCAAAATATCTTTTACTTTGCGTCCTTTGCCTATTTCGCGCCCGACAAAAAGATTTCGTCCATGTTTTGAAAAGCTCGTGGTGATTAAATCCCCCAAACCCGATAATCCGAAAAAAGTTTCCTCTTTAGCGCCTAGTTTCACGCCAAGTCTAATCATCTCGCAAATACTACGCGTTACAAGTCCCGACTTGGTATTATCGCCAAACCCAAATCCATCGCAAACTCCAGCTGCGACTGCAATAACATTTTTAATCGCTCCGCCAAGCTCCACGCCTATCAAATCTTTTTGTATGTAAATCCTAAATCTTGCGTCTCTAAAATAATGCTGAACCGTTTCCGCCGCCTTTTGAGATTCGCTCGCCGCGACAACAAGAGTTGGTATATTTAGCGCGACCTCTTCGGCATGCGAAGGTCCTGACAACGCGACGATGGAGACTTTGCGGCCCAAAACCTCTCTGATAATTTGAGTCGGCCTAAGACATGTCCCGAGTTCAATTCCTTTCGCCGTGCTGACTAAAATCTTTTTTTGATACGAAAGATTTTTCAACCTCACAACAACGCCACGTAAAAACTGCGTTGGTATTGAGAGAATTAGGATGTCCGCGAATTCAACCGCTTGTTTTAAATCTGATGTGATTTTTAATTTCGTAGGAAGTTTAATCCCAGGAAGATATTTTATATTTTCGTGTTTTTTCTCAATAATTTTTGCGTAATCAGGAAATGCCGACCACAACATAACATCGTTACCTCTGCGCAAATTCACAAGCGCGAGAGCCGTTCCCCAGCCGCCATCGCCCAAAACACTTACTCTAATTTTATTTTTCATATTATCCTCATGTCAAATTGCGCGGCTTCTTTCGTTTCTTAACAGCGTATGCTCGGCAACTTTTTGTTTTATATTTTCAGGAATTCTGCATGGACGCATAGTTTTATCGACAAACACATGCAGAGTGTCGCCTGTTGTAATTACCTTGCCCGTTTCTTCTTTTATGACTTGATACTGAAATTGAAGACTGCTGGCGCCAATCCGGCAAACACTAACTCGGATAATAAGTTCGTCATCATATGTAGACGGCGCGAGATACTTTGCCCGAGCCTCGCCGACAGGCAAAAACAATCCTTTTTTTTCGCAATCCGTGTATGGGAGATTCAGCGCCCGAAAATATTCGTTACGAGCCGCCTCAAAAAATCTGAAGTAGTTTCCATAATACACAACACCCATTTGGTCGGTGTCGGCATAAATAACACGATAGTGATAATCAAAATATTTCATTTAGAAAAATCCTTTTTTTATGCGGATTTTTTCGCCGCGTTCGGCAGCCAATTTTTCCAGCAAATCCCGTTCTTCTTTACTCACTTTAGTCAAAACTTCTATATCTGTTTTTACGTACAAGTCACCTCTATGTTCCTTTGTGCCAAATATCGTCATTCCTTCGTTTTTTACTTTCAATATTTTCCCCGCGGCGGTTCCGCTCGGAATTTCTAATTTTGTTTTTCCCGTAATAGTTTCAATCTCCACCTCTCCACCCAATGTCGCTACCGTAAACGGTATAAAAACTTTGCAATAAAGGTCTTGTCCTTGTCTTTCAAACTTAGGGTGCTCCTTTATAAAAATTTGAATATACAAATCCCCTCTTCCTCCTTCGCCTGTCCCGGCTTCACCTTCGCCTGCTACTCTAAGCCGCGCGCCGTGCTCAATCCCGGGAGGAATTTTAACTTGCAGTTTTCGTGTTTTTTTTACTCGCCCTTCGCCACGGCATTTGCCGCAAGGCTTTTCTAAAATTTCGCCAACGCCCCGACAGCGAGAACACGTGTTCCGCATTGTAAAAAAACCTTGAGAAATACGGACTTCACCCGTGCCGCCGCAATCAGAACATGTTTTCTTTTTCGTGCCTTTTTCCGCGCCCGAGCCGCCGCAGCCTTCGCAGGTTTCTTTGCGAGGAATTTCTAAATCAAATTGTTTTTCCGCCAATGCCTCAACAAGAGTCATTTCGACTCTATATTCTAAATCCGCCCCTCGTCTGCCACGGCTTTGCCTTCGGTTTCTTGCCCCGCCGCCGAAAAAACCTTCAAGAACATCGCTAAAAACATCTCCAAATCCTTCAAAGCCCTCAAATCCAGAAAAGCCGCCAGCACCGCCTCCCATGCTATGCCCAAATTGATCATAGCGAGCTCGCTTATCAGAATCACTCAAAACAGAATAAGCCTCCGCCACTTCCTTAAACTTCTCCTCATCCTCTTTGTCTCCGGGATTCCTGTCGGGGTGATATTGAAGCGCTAATTTGCGATAGACTTTTTTAAGAGTCTCAGCGTCAACATCTCTTGAAACATTTAAAACTTCGTAATAATCTCTTTTACTCATAAGGAATGTTATTCTTTCGAGGATCTATTTGGTCGGTGCTACACGGACTCGAACTTTGGCAGCCCGCAAAAGTCGATCATGAAGCATATATCCGGGCTCAAGTTCATCCACGATATGATCTTCTTTGCCGTCTTCCGCCACTTGCATAACCGCTTCGTGAAAATGAGGGTCAAAAGACTTGCCTGCCGTTTCTAATTTGTTAAGTCCGTGTTGTTTTAAAATATCTAAAAGTTGTTTCTCTACCTGCGCGACACCGTCTATAAATGCTTTAAAATTTTGTTTGAGAACCGTCTCATCAGGATTTTTTTCCGCCGCTAAAGTCGCGTGTTTTATAGCGCGTTCAAAATTATCCAAAACGGGCAAAATACCTCTTAATATTCTTTCTTGACTATATTTAATAAATTCTTCTTTCTCACGATCATTACGTTTTTTCGCGTTTTCGTAATCCGCCGCGCTATGAAACAGTTTTTCTCTCAGACCTTCCAGCTCGGCAACCTTCTGTTTCAAAGCCTCATATTCACTCGCGGCAACTTCTACTTTGTCGGATCTTAGAGATTCAGATTTCGCAGTCTCTTTCACACCCGCATCAACCACATGATTTTTTTTCTCTTCGACCTTACTGTTTTCGCTATGTTCTTTTTTGTTGTGATTCTGCGTCATCATTAAAACTCCATCCTTTTTGAAAACCGGTTAGCTAAATCCGCCGCGTAAGAAACAAGCGGAATAATTTTTTGATACGACATTCTTTTAGGTCCCAAAACAGCGACAAAAGCATCATGTCCGCTCCCCGTGGTATATCGCGCTCGAACGATCGCGCAATCGCGAAGCGCCGCTTCCTCATGCTCGTGCCCTATTGAAACCGAAACGGCTTCAGTAGCTGTATTTTGAAAAAAAATTTTGCTCAAAACTTCTTTTTCTTCAAGAATTTCAACGAGGTTTCTTGCTTTTTTTATATCTTGAAATTCCGGCTTTTCAAAAATACAAGGAAGTCCCTGCACGGAAATTTTTGTGCTTTTTCTGTTAACGTTTAAATCGCCGCCCGCAGTGAGCGCAAGTCCGACTTCTTGAGACACAAAAGATAAAAACCGTGAAATCTCTTCGAGAAAAAAAGGCTCATCATCTTTGGCTGATTGCTCAATTTCCGTTTCATCCCATCCGCCAGCATTCCACTCCGTGTTGGAAGAAAACGATGTGTGAGTCAAATAATATCTGTATCCGCTATCGGTTGGAATTCGTCCCGAAGACGTGTGAGGATGCATCAAATAACCCAAATCCTCTAACGAACCCATTTCGCTGCGAATTGTTGCCGGAGAGCAATCAAAGGCGTAACGCTCCGCGAGCATACGCGAGGCTACCGGCTGAGAAGTTTCGATATGCGTTTCAACGACGTTACGAAGAATATAATTTTGTCTGAACGATAAGGATTTCATTTAGATGTTGACTCAAGACTTTAGATTAAAATGCCGGGGGCCAGGATTGAACTGGCGACCTAGGGCTTATGAGTCCCTCGCTCTGGCCAACTGAGCTACCCCGGCGCAAAAACATGGGAACAAAGAGCGCGTATATTAACAAACTTGAGAAGGTGTTTCAAGGAGAGGCTACGCGAAACGCAGAATAAAGGTTAAAATATTTCACCAACTATTTTTATCCAAATAGATTTTCTAGGATACGCAAAGAAAAATAAAACAGAGGCAATCGCCGCGAAGGGATAATAATCGAAAGGGTTCTTTCCTAAAAAAACCATTCCAAGTCCTGATAAAACTGAAAGTTGCGCAGCGGCGCACAAAAAAACTGTATAAAGATACAGCTTTTGAACTTTTTGATTCAGCGAAAGCTCCAGCGTTTTTTCATTTATCATTATCAATCGGCGAGAACGAGAAATCGCAAAAGCGAAAGCCCCTACGCAGAAAACAATGACAACAAAAAATATTATTTTATAGTTCGAAGGGTTTAGAAAATCATGCGTATCATTTTGAATATTAATTAAATAATGCGACAGAAACGCATAGAGAAAAATCGCCGCCGATAAACTCAAAACCATTTTTCGTGCTTGTTTAAAATATTTCATGTGCTTTCACCAATCGATTTGTTTGCAAGACAAGGAGATTCAAGAAGAGTTATGTTTTTGTGTTTTTCTCCAAACTCGCTGGCAAGCCAATCGTTTAGGAAAAGAAGCGCCAGCCTATTCTGATCATCGCGGACAAGCCCCACGCCATACGAAAGCAAATCCAGCAAATCCTTCTCAGTCAAATTAGTTTCAACCCATCTTAAAATTTTCCATTGTTGCATTTCAAGCTGCGAGTCCGCGCCGTATTCTTCTTTCAATCGATATTGCAAAACTTCATATTGAAGCGGGCCTACGGCTCCGAGTAAAACATCATGCGGCTGGAAAGGTTTCACCAGCGTAAACGTCTGAACAATGTCCTCCGCTAAAAGATGTTCGATTCCTTTTCGATACGCCTTGTATTTCCCTGGATTAGGATTTCTGATAAACGCAAAACTCTCGGGCGCGAATCTCGGTATTTCCTTATATTCGATCGACAAATCCTCCGTCAAAGTATCGCCCAAACGAAACTCCGGCTTCACGACAAACGCTACAATATCACCGGGATACGCTTCGTCCACTGTTTCGCGGTTTTGCCCTAAAAGCGTATGTGCTCCGGACACGCGGATATTTTTCCCCGACTGTTTATGAAACACATTCATATCGCGTTCAAACTTTCCCGAACAAATTCTTAAAAATCCTATTCGGTCGCGATGAAGAGGATTCATATTGGTTTGGATTTTAAAAATAAATCCTGAAAAAGCGTCTTTGACGGCAGAAACTATTTTTTCTCCCGCGACTCTATCTCCGGGGCAAGCAGAATATTTGACAAATCCGTCTAGCAAAAGCTGCACGCCAAAATTATTTGACGCACTCCCAAAAAAAACCGGCGTAGTTTTCCCATCCAAAACTGATTTTTCATCAAAATCCACATGAGCGACATCGAGCAACTCTAACTCTTCAGCCGTCTGCGCATATGCGCTTTCATCCATCATTTTTTTTACTGCGTCATCAGAAAAACCATGAATTGACACGGGTGCTTTATATGCTCCGCCCGGAACTTTTTCAAACAAATGCACTTCTTTTTTTACACGGTCATATACGCCTTTAAAATCCCGCCCCATACCAAGCGGCCAGTTTATCGGATAAGCATGAATCCCTAAAACATTTTCAAGCTCATCGAGAAGCGCGAGCGGCGAAAGACCAGGCCTATCGAGTTTATTCATAAACGTAAAAATAGGAATTCCTCTATGACGACAAATTTCAAAAAGCTTTCGTGTTTGAGCTTCAATGCCCTTTCCAGAATCAATGACCATAACAACCGCGTCAACCGCCATCAAAACTCGGTATGTGTCTTCAGAGAAATCTTTATGACCTGGCGTGTCCAAAAGATTGATGCGCCAATCGAAATAATCAAATTGCAACAGCGTTGAACTAATGGAAATCCCGCGTTTTTTTTCCAGTTCCATCCAGTCTGACGCGGTTTCGCGCTGCTGTTTACGTGCCGTAACAGAACCCGCTAGTTGAACGGCTCCTCCGTATAAAAGAAATTTTTCCGTAAGAGTAGTTTTTCCCGCGTCAGGATGAGAGATAATCGCGAAAGTCCGTCGTTTTGCGATTTCAGATTCCATATTTGTTTTGGACATTTTTATCCTTATAAAATTAATATAATTTCGCTAAATTTATTTTTATAAAATTAGTAGAAGCTAGCTCGTAAATTCCTAAACCAATTATTGTGATATCGTATTTTTGGATAGAGGGCTAACACGCTAACATTAAGCGTCCACGCCGCTGTCCACGGGATACTACTTTGCGTCAGTCCTGAAATCAATCTCAAGACTGACGCAAGATAAGGTTAAGAGTATTTCTCTCTTATTTTTCTTGCCGCCGCAACCATATTGGTCAAAGCCAAAACAGTTTCGGTATAGCCTCTTGTTTTTAAGCCGCAGTCCGGGTTGACCCAAAACAAGCTTTTGTCTATAACCTGTATTGAGCGGTCTATTATGGACGTAATCTCTTCTTCCGAAGGGACTCTCGGCGAATGAATGTCATAGACGCCAAGACCGATTTGGTGATCGTAGTTTGACTTCTCAAAGGCATCTATTATTTCCCCTTTGCTCCTTGATGCCTCAATTGAAATAACATCTGAATCCATCTCATAAATATCTCTGAGACTTTCATTAAATTCAGAATAGCACATATGAGTATGAATTTGCGTTTCAGGCTCAACGTCGGCATTAGTCATTTTAAATGCAAAAACCGCCCATTTAAGATATTCTTTCTGCTTACTTTTCTTCAGCGGAAGACCTTCTCTAAATGCGGCCTCATCAATTTGAATAATTTTTATCCCCGCGTTTTGCAAATCCATGACTTCGTCTTTCAACGCCAACGCGATTTGATACGCAATTTCTTTTTTAGAAATATCATTCCTAAAAAATGACCAGTTCAGTATGGTAACAGGTCCGGTCAACATTCCTTTTACAGGCTTTGCGGTTAGAGACTGAGCGTAAGTGACTTCCTTCACGGTCATCTTTTCAGGACGCGAAACATCGCCATATATAACAGGCGGTTTCACGCACCTGCTTCCATACGACTGAACCCATCCATATTTTGTGAAAGCAAAACCTTTCAATTTTTCTCCAAAATATTCAACCATGTCCACTCTTTCAAATTCGCCATGGACGAGAACATCAAGCCCTATTTTTTCTTGTAATTCGATGACATTTTTTATTTCGTTTTTAATAAATTCATCGTATTCGTTTTGAGATATTCTGCCATTTTTATAATCCGTTCTTGCCTTTCTTACTTATGGAGTCTGCGGAAAGCTCCCGATAGTGGTCGTAGGCAGCAGCGGCAGATTTAATTTTGCCTGCTGTTTTTCGCGCCTGCATTTAAATCCTACAAGTCCGCCCCTGTCTTTTTCGTCTATTTCCGAGACAGCACGTTGAACATATTTATTTTTGAATTTTTCTTTTACGACATCAAAATCTTGAACAGGGACATCGGAATTTTCATTGATAATTGATTTTAATAAATTTAATTCAGCCAGTCTTTCATCGGCAAATGATAAAAGGCTAATTAAATTTTTATCCATTGTGTCTTTCTCTTTTTCCAATGACACGGGAAGAAGCGAAAGCGGCGCGGAGTTGGATATGACCAAATCTCCGGTACAATTCTGCAATTCTTTTATCAATCCTACGGCGGCTTTATAATCCGTTTTCCAAATATCGCGGCCGGAAACAACTCCCGCGATAAGTTTTTTATTTTTTGGAAATCCAAACTTCCTAATATTTTGCAAATTTTCTTGATTTACGACAAAATCAAGTCCTATGGCATTCACCGGCAGTTTATTAACTATTGTTTCGTAATGCGACAAACTCTCGTAATAAGTCTGGAGTTGAATATCTAAACCAATGCCATTGGTCAATATGTCATAAGCTTTTAAGAGAGATTCAACTTCCGCATCGGTCAAATCCAGCACTAATGACGGCTCATCGATTTGAACCGTTTTTACGCCATTTTGCTGCAGTTCTTTCAAGACTGAATTGTATAGATTTGCCAATTCAAAGAGCAATGTCTCAAAATCTTTTTTATCATACCCTTTCGCGATTTTTAAGAACGTGAATGGGCCTGTAACGCGGGGAGTGGTTTCAATACCAAGTTTTTCTTTTGCCCACTTATATGATTCCAACGGTCTGTTTTTTTTCAGGACAAAATTTCCGCTTATTTCTGGAACGATATAATGATAATTTGTGTCAAACCACTTAGTCATTTCACAAGCGGGCGCGTTGGCGTTGCCTCTTGCCATTGAGAAATAAACACTTGTGCTGTCCGTCAAATCCGCAAACCTGTCGGGTATTACGCCAAACATCACCGACAAATCTAAAATAAAATCGTATAGGGAAAAATCATTGGATGAGATGCAGTCAATGCCTACGCTTTTTTGTTTTTGCAATCTTGAAGCATTTATTTCTTCGCTCTGTTTGTAAAATGCATCCTTGGATATCTTCCCCGCCCAGTAACTTTCCAATGTTTGTTTTAATTCTCTATTAGCTCCAATATTGGGATACCCAAAACTTTTTGTTAAAATACTCATACTGCCTCCCGTCTCGAGAGTTGAATGACATTAAGCATTCCGACTATAACGGCTGCGGACCAGTGTGGGATTTTCACCCTGCTTTCCTTAAGGTCACTTAATTTATAATTTATATATTTCAAAATCCATTTCTAGCACGTAAAAACACTTCCATATATTTTTTATTTTCAAGTGTGATTTCAATGCTGACAAAAATTTATCATAAACAATAAAATGAAAATTTTGATTATTTATTATAAAAAAAGAATCGGGGCGAGAGGATTTGAACCTCCGACCGCACGCACCCCAAGCGTGTGCGCTA
>CAYPIR010000016.1:0-25809 GCA_964410905.1 uncultured bacterium
CAAATCTTGCGACATACGAAAGATAAAAAACAGTGGCGATAACAATTGTCCCAATACGTCTTCACACAAGCCCGCCTGTTGATCTAGACCGCTTGCTTCACTGGAAAATGTCTGTTATGCAGAAATGGGGGTAACGATCTCTTGACCGTTCTCTAATCTCAATCAGCTTATAAGAGTCATTACTTCTTTCTCTTTTTAATCTTTTTCTTATTTGCAACCTTATCCCCATCGGTTCTCACTCTCCTTCTGCTTTATGATATTTATAACATTAAGAGAGATCTTTACCGTTCGCTTCTGGCTGATAAATGATTTTTTCAACCTTCAGTTTCGCAACCCCCGCGGGCACCATCCACTCGATGATATCCCCAACGCCGTATCCAAGCAACGCCGTACCTATAGGCGCCAAAATTGAAATCCTCCCCTGAGATGCATCGGCCTGATCGGGGAAAACCAATTGATAAGTTTTTTCTTCTTTTGTGTTCAAATCTCGCAAATGAACTTCCGAGTTCATCGTGATAACGTTCGGAGGAATATCTTGAGATTTAATGATTTTCCCCCTGTCCAGCTCTGCTTCTAATTCCTGCAAATATTTTTCTTCTTCCTTTTTAAATTGTCTTGCGACCATTATCAATTCCCGCAATCTTCTCATGTCATTATCAGTAATATAAATAGTTTTGTTTGCCATTTTTACCCCCTTATCCAATGACCCGGTTGACATCCATTACAAAAAGAATGCCTTGCCCCGGCTTTTTTAAGTTACCACGTTTTTCCAATATTTTAATGAGTTTCTCTCTGTTGGCATCTAGTGTCAAGAGAATCAGGACTTCTCGTGATGAACCAATCCGCAAGCCAATTTTACCCCTTCCTTCTTCTGTGCACAGCCCTTTACCGGAAAGCACGGTAGCGCCAAAAATTCCAGCGTCTTTCAGGACAGGCATAATTGTCTTCATTTTCCCTTTCGGAAGAATCGCCACAATTAGTTTAAGCGTCCCGAGTCTTTTTCTTTTCATAATTTCATACTCCTTAACTTATTTTGCTTTTGCAGTTAATAGATTATATACCGATCTGATATGTTTTAGCACAATCTGGAAATTTATTAAAATCAAGGCTCAAACCGTAATATCCATTTTATGCCAAATTATTATTCAAACTACGGTATGCGCCTTAAAATAATCGTATTAAGCAATGGGCATCCATGCTTTACGGAGACTGGAGAGGCGCATCGATTCATGAAGACTTATCGTCCTTTTCATTTTTATCTTTTTTCGATCGCCATTTGAATGCCAAACAAAGAAACCATATGCCATCCGGATTTTTCCAGATTCTCTCTAAAGCAATTGCCGGGATCTTAGTGTTTCTGAACAATCACAATGGTTTGTTTTCGTTCCAATTTTTAATCCTGTCTACACTTAAATAATCGGATTAAGCCGCGCCACAGTTCTTACATCCTCTATGGTATAAAAAACATCCTGATCAAATTTCTTTATTATATTTAAAACACGATCTAATAATTTTCGCCGCACAATAACAAAAACAATCTTCACCGGTCCAGCTGTTCCATGTCCATCAATCGTGGTCGCACCGTATCCTTTAGCGCGAAAATATCTCAATAAACTGGCTGGATTTTTATTCGTTATAAAC
This sequence comes from uncultured bacterium, assembly GCA_964410905.1. Taxonomy (GTDB): domain Bacteria; phylum Omnitrophota; class Omnitrophia; order Omnitrophales; family Aquincolibacteriaceae; genus Aquincolibacterium. The sequence goes on from CAYPIR010000016.1 coordinate 1,642, forward strand.
TGAACAGCTAAATTGCCTATAGCGATCTTTCGTTCGATTGTAATACCTACGTAAGTCCCCATGCTAAAACCGCCTGCAAAAGCGATATAGCTGATCGGATTATTTAAATTCTGCATAATTTGCGATATGCCGATAAGCCAAACAATCATCTCAAAAAAACCGATAACAGCGGCTAATGCCCTTATTCCTCGGCTAACAAAAATAATCCTGACAGACGACATGCTGACGTCGGCCATCCGCGAAAGAAAAATCAAAACGGGAATTAAAATAGAAAAAAAATGATTTTCTGGCAGAGCAAAATTCATTCAACACCTCAGGTTAATTAAAACATATTTGTTCGTTGCAGAATCTCTTAATCCTTTAAACCACCCTGCCATCAATTAAAAAAAACACACAGTTTGTGAAACCATCACGACAATACTCCTCTTGCCACCTTTGTTGCGAAAAAAACATTTCTTGAAGATCCTTTACAAATCTTTTCATTTTCTACTGATATAAAATACGGGCACATAATTAATTCCCGCTATCGGCATTAAGAAGCTGCTCAACTTTTTTGATTTTTTTAAGTAAAACATCAACGTCTTGGGCTTTATCATAATAATCATCGGCATTTTTCATTATTTTCTGTTGCTCTTCAATAGGGTAGACGCTCGTCACAATGCGCAAAGATCTTATGTGTTAACCCTAACACTTCCAACGTTAATAGTATTTCCAAAAACATTGTACCGGTCTTTTTATTCATGATTAACTTCCGTTAACTTTACCGGTTTCTCGGTACTGACAATTTTAAGAAATGTCCTCTATATATTCTTTTATCGTCTGTGCATTATTATGCTGCTCATCTTTGGCGGCATACAACAGTGTCACACCGCCTTTCGTTCTTTTAGTGATTTCTTCCTTAATAAGATCCTTTTTATTATCGAGCTCTTTAAAATACTTTCGTTTAAATACAGCCCATTTTGCCGGGTCATGATCAAACCATTTTCTTAAGCTGTCACTCGGGGCAATATCTTTCAGCCAAAGGTCGATCTTCGCCTTATCTTTACTTATACCTCGCGGCCATAATCTATCCACAAGGATTCTGAAGTTATCATCTCTAGCTGGGACGTTGTAAATTCTTTTTATCTTTATCATCATTTCATTTCTTAATCATAACTAAAAGCATTTTAAATTTCTGTATCGCTTTCAGCGCGTGAGGCTTATTAGCAGGCATAATGATGATTTCACCTTTTTTCACGATTGATGGCTTGCCGGAGATGGTAATTTCAGTCCGCCCATCAACGACATAAACCAAAGCATCAAAGGGAGCGGTATGTTCGCTCAATCCTTGCCCTTTGTCGAAAGCAAACAATGTGACGGTGCCGGTATCTTTCTTCACGATCTCTTGGCTAACAACTGCGTCGATCTGATACTTCAGCAAATTCGAGAGGTTCATCGTTTTCCCAATCAGCTTGTTCGTTGTCATTTTTTCTCCTTTTCTGAAATGATATTTTTGTAAGTAACGTGAATAAACTGCCGATCAAAATCATTAAATTCCGCCAGCATTGCGGATTGTTCCTCTTTAGTGAAATAATCCATCGCCGGCAAAAAGAAGCGTTTCTCCTCTTTTTCTATGTGCTTAGGGTAAAATTTCACGAAAATACCCATGCTATCAGAAATGACTTTAATCGAATCCTTTTCACCAGAAAGATATTTTTCCCGCGCCTCACTGAGCTTTCTGGTGTTTTCTCGTTCGAGGGCGTGTTCCTTGATAAGCTCATCCATAATTCGTTTATGTTCTGCGGATAACCGTTTCTTGGCTAAATCCCTGAATAAAATATTTTCTTCTTTGCCGTGATGAAGCCGATCCGCATACGTTTTTATGAAATCAACAGCTGTCCTGATAAATTCCGTATCTGGGGCATCGCCTTGACTGATCCTCTGCAATTCTTTTCCCATAAGGGCGATCATGCGTTCAATAAGCCTATGTTCAATCATTAAGTGCCCAATTGGCATCATATCAACAGTCTCCTTGTCGTAAACAAGTTTAATTCTTAATCTGTGTTATTGTGTTATGAAGAACCGAATAATCTTTTGCATTAGCCAATACTAATAAAACATCCCCGCCTTGTATGACCGTAGATCCTGCCGGAATAACAAATTTATCGTTCCTTGAAATAAGCATTATTAAGCACTTTTCAGGGACGTTTAACTCTCGAATTGTTTTGCCAATGGCTTCCGAGTTATAAGACACTATCAGATCGGTCAATTCTGCGTCAATCCCTTTCACCTTCTCAAATTCTATAGGATAATTTCTCTTATTATCCAACGGAACATCCTGCCTCAACATTTTTGACACAAGAGGAATTGACGTGCCTTGAATAAAAACCGAGACGACAACAATAAAAAACACGATATTAAAATAAATATCCGCCTGAGGCAGACCCGCCGTGAATGGGAATGTCGCTAATATAATCGGAACAGATCCCCTAAGGCCCACCCATGCGAGCATGGTCTTTTTGCGCACACTCATGTTAAAGGGTTGTAAGCATAGAAATACACTGACTGGCCGAGCGACAAACATAAGAAGGACGGTGATCAATAATCCCGCGCCCATTAATGGAACAAGATGCGATGGGAATACCAGCAATCCCAATGTCACGAACATGGTGATTTGACTGATCCACGCTAAACCGTCATGGAACTTTATTATTGTTTTTTTATTCGCGAACTCTGCCTGCCTCAGTCCCAAACCAGCAAGGTATACCGCGAGAATCCCGTTACCTTTTAGGAATATGGCGATGACATAAGTAAATAAAACTAACGAGATCGTGATAGCCGGATAAAGCCCTTCATAATCCAATTTAAGTCGCTTAACGATGAATACAATAACTCTCGCCATCAGATAACCAACCAAAACGCCCATTCCCATATCTAAAATAAATTTTGGTATCAGCGTGGCGATACTGGATCCTTTGACTGTCAGCAAGCCGATAAAACCAATAGTTAAAAACACGGCCATCGGGTCATTACTGCCGGACTCAAACTCGAGCAAGGATTTTAGAGGTTTTTTGAGACTTATTCGTTTAGATCTTAAAATAGCGAACACAGCGGCGGCGTCTGTTGAGGAAACAATCGAGCCAAGAAGCATAGCCTGTAAGAATGAAAATTTTAATATATACATGGCAAAGATCCCGGTGATAATCGCCGTAAGCAACACACCCAACGTCGAAAGAAGCACCCCCGGCCAAACAATTGACTTTGTGTCTTTCCAGTCAGTATCAAGCCCTCCGGAAAAGATAATAAAAATTAGAGCCACTACACCGATAGATTTCGCCAACTTGGCGTTATCGAAATAAATCCCTCCCAGCCCTTCTGATCCAGCGAGCATGCCAATCGCTAAAAACAACAATAATACAGGCACAGCGAATCTGTCCGTTATCTTGCTGGAGATAACGCTTGCGAAGAGTGAAGCCGCAACCCATAATAAAATTGTTTCAAATGCCATAATATTTTCTCAACAATCCATAAAAATGAGATGTTTCTCTTAAATCCAAGACGCCCTTAAATCTTTCCCTTTCACAACAGGTTAGAACCTGCACAAGCCACTGATTCTATTACAGATTGGGAGGCTTTATATGCTCAAAACAAAAAATGGGGTCGATGGCTAGGCAAGGTAAGAACGCTCATACTGGCCAATCCAACGTCCTTTAATTCGCTATTTTATCAAAGTGCGTGAAACGAACAAACTCATATTACTTGAACATCGAACAAAATTCACCAACGCTTTCTTCAACAGTTGAGAATGATACCATAGACCGTTACCTTCTGTGTGAGGGCGAATTTTAAAGATTTTATGTATTAATCCCAAGGTATGAGACAAGATTTATCAGAGCTTTGTTTCTTTTCAGCTGTTGCTCAAACTATCAACAACACGGAAAAAGCCGAAAAAGGACATATCTCCTCCAACGGCAAAAAAACTGAAACTGTTGTGCCCCAAACGCCTTATGAGGCAATAAACGCTATCCGCTGTAACGATGCCGGCTTACGCCGCCGGGAGCGAGTCAGAAAATGGTATAACGATTTAGCCGCAACCAAAAATATCAACCTGGAAAAAGAAAAAAGGCACTTAATAGAACTCCTAAAGTCTCTCTAAAACCAAAGGAGGTCTAAACTGCTTGTGCCCATATTCCGCGGAACGCTTCATTCCCCAAGAGGAACCCCCAAGTCTGCCAAAGACCATGTCATCGCTATGAAGCATACCTACAAACGCGCTGGCGCTGAACTAATCCGTTCGAGAAAGCGACCCAAGAAACACGTCACCAAAAACAATCTCCGAGTTGTTAAAAAACTCTTTTAACTCTTCCAGTTCGACATGAAGAATACCAAAGACCTCATGGATATTCCCGAGTGTTTCCTCCAGACCAAGTTCCGCGGCCTTCCCAAGGTCTAGTGCACTTACCGTGAGGTATCCTGCGGCGATCTTTTTCTCGCTTTCGTTAATTTATATTACTCTGCTAATTCGCAAATGTTTCGAATCTCCCCATTCGCCATAACCAATTTTCGCGCCCGTCCAAAGAATTCTTTTGTCAAGACACGCCATGCATTGCTTAGCATTTTCGTCAAGGCAAGGCTTGTTATCATAAAGACGATATGACTTGCGATATTGAGTCGGAGTAATATTGGGCATAATCACGTTTGCTCCAGCCAGAATTCCTTTTTCACGGCCTGACGCGTCCAACGTTTGAAGAGCTGTAGCCGCCGCGATGTTAACATCTTTTAAATGAAGTCTTGTAAGAGCGATCATAACAAGCCCAAGTCTAAAATGCTCCTTAGCGTTATAGTCGGGCTTAGCCAGCGGCGTGTCCTGATGCGGAATATAAGGCCCCATTCCGATCATCGCGATATCTTCTTTTTCAAAAAAAAGAATGTCATCAGCCAAATCTTCTAGCGTTTGATTAGGCAGTCCCATCATTACACCCGTTCCGACTTGATAACCTATTTGCTTTAGCGTTCTAAGACAATCGAGTCGTGTTTTGAACAGATGGTCGCTCGGGTGAAGTTTTTTATACAAATCGGGGGACGAGGTTTCTATTCTTAAAAGATAGCGATGCGCGCCCGCGGCAAACCATCGCTGATAGGTTTCAAAAGTTTGCTCTCCCAAAGAAAGCGTAATGCCCAAATTTCCTATTTTTTTTATTTTTAAAAGAATATCTTCAACAAATTGAATATATTCTTTATCTTGTCGTTCACCCGATTGCAAAACTATAGACGCGTAATTCATTTCATTGGCTAGCCGAGCGCAATATAAAATTTCTTCCTCCGTCATAGAAAACCGCGTCAAGTTTATATTGCTTTTACGAATTCCGCAGTAATAGCAGTCTTTTACGCAAACATTACTCGCTTCAATCAGCCCGCGAAAATAAACTTTATCTCCCGTGTATTTAATTGTGGCCGCGCGCGCCTCACGGAAGAGTTCAGCGAGTTTTTTCTCATCTGTTTCCTCTAGCCACTTAATCATTTCAGATTTTTTCATATAAAATTCCTAGATTTCCGCTCTCAAAGGGGAAAAAGCGAAAATAGTCTTTAATGATAAACTTCTCTCTACTTACAAAAACAAATCTCGTTCACCTGCTTTAACGCGGTCAAGAAAATTTTTAAAAGTCGGAAAACCTTGCGGATTTTTTTCTTTAATCTCAGCCACTTCTTTTTCCATAACTTTTAATCCCAACTTCCTAGTCTCAGGCGCGGCGAAATCATCAAGCCATTCCTGAAATGTAAGCACGGCATTAAGTTTGCAGAATTTTCCCTCTTTGCCGCTCCGCAAAAGTTCCATAATGCATTTGCCCGTGCGTCCACAGCGGTATCCCGCCGTGCAAAAAGATGTAATAAATCCGCGCGACGCGAAATCACGAACAAGTTCATCAAGACTTCTCGTGTCGCCAAGCAAAAACTGCTGTCTGTCTTCTTGCTGTTCCTTCACTTCATCGCTATAACTTCCGATGCCGAGACAAGTGGACGCATCCATTTGTGTAACGCCGTGATAAATAGAACGTTTGCGAGATTCCGCGCTCTCACGCGCCGTAACAATCATTCCCGTGTATGGGATAGCAAGACGCGTAAGCGTAAGAATTTTCAAAAAATCCTCATCCGTTACACGATATGGAGACTCTGTAGCATACGAAGAATCTTGCGCGGGCTCGAGGCGCGGAAACGAAACAGTATGAGGTCCAATCCCCATTTTTGTTTCAAGATCAATCGCGTGATGCAAAACCGCCATTGTCTCAAACCGCCAATCATAAAGTCCGTATAACGCGCCGATGCCAACATCGTCAATGCCCGTGGAAGTTTCAAGCGCGCGGTGCATCGCATAAGCGCGCCAGCCGTAATTAGATTTGAGCGTTCCCTTAGGATGCAGCTTGGCATAAGTTTCGTGATGATAAGTTTCTTGAAATACTTGGTAAGTTCCAAGTCCGACTTCGTGAAGATGTTTAAGTTCTTCCGTCGACATAGGCGCCGCATTTACATTAATGCGGCGAATATTTCCATATCCGCGTTTGGTAGGCATTTTTACATCATAAATTGTCCGCATACTTTCTGTTATGTAGTCAACGCCAGTAAGAGGGTGCTCGCCATAAACCGCGATAATTCTTTTATGCCCGATTTTTCCCGTCAAAATTTCTGTCTCTTTGCGGATTTCTTCCATAGACAGCACTCGACGTTTTTGCAATTTATTATCGCGTTTAAATCCGCAATACGCGCAATTGTTAACGCAATAATTTCCCATATACAGTGGCGCAAATGTAACAATGCGGTTGTCATAAACTTTGAGTTTAATCTTAAGCGCGACCTCGCGCATCTCTTCCAAAATATCCGCGTCTCGAACTTTTATAAGTTCCGCGAGTTCTGGCGGCGTCAGCGTCTTTATTTCTAACGATTTCGCCATAATTTCGCGGACACGTTCACGACTCGGCGTGCTGGCGTTGTTGATTTCGTTCCAAATTTTATCGTCATCAATATAGTCGCGTCCATTATCGCGATATTTATCAATTTGATCTTGTTTAATCCTCGTTTCAACCCACTCTCTTGTTTTATCTGTCTTGATTAACATTGCCTCTAATCCTCTCTATTTATATTTACATAATTTCGCGCATTCTTTAAAGTCTCTTCGACCGCGTTCCAAGCGTTTGGAAACGGCTCCAGCGTTCGTTTTAAAACTCCCTGCGTCCACGCAATCGCCATGCCGTAATTTGTAATCGCTATCTTTTTTTGCTTCGTTTTTTCAATACGTCCCAAAGTTTCACGCCGGGTCAACATACACGACCCGCAGTGAATAACAAGTTTATAGTCCTCCAAATCGCTTGGAAAATCCCGACCCGAACAATGTTCTATAACAATATTTGAACCAACACATTGTCTAAGCCAACGCGGAATTTTCACTCGCCCAATATCATCTTCTAAGGCGTGATGGCTGCACGCCTCCGCGATTAAAACTTTGTCGCCATCTTTCAAAGCGTCAATCTCCGCCGCACCTTTTGCCATTTCAACCAAATCGCCTTTGAGCCGTGAGAACAAAATAGAAAAAGTCGTGCATTTAATTTTTTTTGGCGTGTTCGCAACCATTTTTAGAACCATTTGCGAATCGCAGACAACAATATCCGGCGGCGATTTTAAACGAGCTAAAAACGCGGCATATTCTCGTTCTTTTACAACCGCCACAGCCGCGTCATTATCAAGCGCGTCCCGAATAGTTTGAACTTGCGGCAAAATAAGCCTGCCTTTTGGAGCTTCTAAATCAATGGGAATAATCAAAACCGCCAATCCGCCGGCGGGAAGCAAATCTCCTATTAAAGTCGGCGGCCGCAAAAAATCTTCGGGACAAACCGTGAGCAAAATATTTTTAAATTCATTCAACACCTCATCGCGCGTATCAAGTTTAATACTTGAGCAAAACAAGATATTGTTAGTTATGTTTTTTATTGTTTCAATAAATTCAGCGGAGGGTTTTTCCGCGTCTATTTTGTTCACCACAATAATAAGCGGCAAATTTTTCGTCTTCGCTTCATTAATAACTGCCGTCTCCGTTTCGCCCAAAACATTTGGTTCTGTTACGAGAATAGCGACATCGGAACGTTCAAAACTTTTCTTTGTCCGTTCAACTCTCTTTTCCGCCAAAACAGATTTGTCGTCAAGCCCTCCCGTATCCAAAAACACCACTGGACCTATGGGCAAAAGCTCCATTGTTTTCTCAACAATATCAGTAGTGGTTCCAGCGACTTCCGATGTGATGGAAACATTTTGTCCCGCAATCAAATTAAGAAAACTTGATTTCCCGACATTCGCTCTGCCCAAAATTCCGATTTGAAGTCTGAGAGATTTAGGTGTTTGATTCATCTTAATATCCGAGCTTCGTTAAATTTTCCTGCGATAATTTTTCCGCGCGATTGCTCATAAATTGTCTTCCGCATTCCCTAGCAGATAAAAATGTCATTAATTGTGCCTGTCAGCTAATTCAAAGACAGATTTATTGAAAAGTTTTTGTTTTTTTGTCATTCCGCATCGATGTCCAATGCGTCGATGCGGCCTGAGAATCGGTCAAGGTTTGGAATTAATGACAGTTTTTATCCGATCCATTTAATTTTAAAAACTATTGATAATATGTTTACTTATTGTTTGGTAAGCGCCGACTTTACTGAAATTCCATCTATTGTTCCCAGTTTCCCCGTAAGCGCGCCAAGTTCGTCTGTCGACATATCAACAACAAGCGTAATTACTGAAACATTCTTTTCGTGATAAGGAATTCCAACCCGCGCGACGATGTGTTCGCCATATTCCGCAAGGACTTGATTGACCACGTTTGCCGATTTTTTTCTGTCATCAACTACAATTCCAATAAACCCAACTCTTCTTCCCATAAAATCTCCTCCTTTGGTTTGAAATAAAAAACCCCGCGACATCTTTCCTAGAAGACATCGCGGGGTTAAAAGAATTTCTTCTTTCTCCCTTAGTATCTGACGCCTTTACGGCCTCTTCGCCTCAGGAAAGCAATATATTCGCATTATATATACGCCTAAAAAAAACTCAACGTTTATTAAATCTAGTGCCGACAGGGCAAACTCCACGGCAAAAAATTTGTATTTTTGTTAAAATTTCAAAAATTCAATTCGATAATGCGTTTGTTCTTTTTTAGGCAATACGGCAGAGATTAAAATAGCATTTCCCTCGCTTTTAAAAACAGCACGCGCAGTTTCCATCGAAAAGTTCGTCCAATCCTCTGTCTTTTTTTTCACGAATATAGGGTAGATGCCGTATGAAAACTGGCAAAATTTTAAAATTGCCTCATTATCTGATACGGCAAAAATCCACGCTGCCGGTTTGAACCTTGAAATCATTCTCGCCGTGATGCCTGATTCTGTCGGAACAAAAACCGCTTTCGCCGGGACTGTTTGAAAAGCATGTTCTATCACAAGCGATTCAGCTTCACCGGGAGAATCTATCGGGTCATCCTTGCACATTTCATAAATTGCTTTAAGTGTCGCCTGCGGGCGATTTGCTTCGGTAAATTTAGCAATTTTAGCAAGCATTGCCACAGACTCTTCAGGGAAAAGTCCCATTGCCGATTCAGCCGAAAGCATAACGGCATCCGCGCCGTCAATAATCGCGTTCGCGACATCAGTCGCTTCGGCGCGTGTCGGGAGCCTGCTCGCCGTCATAGACTCAAGCATTTGGGTCGCGACAATAACAGGCCTGCCAAGAAGGTTAGCTTTTGCAATCATCTTTTTTTGAATAATCGCGATTTGTTCAATTGGAACTTCCACGCCCAAATCTCCGCGCGCGACCATTATGCCGTCAGCCGACTTAATAATCTCATCCAAATGCTTAAGCGCTCCAAGTCGTTCTATTTTCGCGATAATGAAAGGGTTTTTTCCTATTTTTTGCGCGGCATCTCGGACTTTTTTAATATCTTCCGCCGTTTCAACGAACGATTGGCTTATTGCGTCAACTCCATTTTCCAAAGCAAATCTCAAACACTTTTCATCATAGTCAGTAAACGCGGTCGCCCTAAGATTTATACCCGGTAAATTAAGTCCTTTTTTAGACCGCAGCTCGCCGCCGACCAAAACCTTGCAGACAACATCGTTTCTAAAAATTTTTTCCACTTCAAGTTGAATAAGTCCGTCGTTCAAAAAAAGTTTATCCCCTTTTTTAACAACTTGGGGCAACTGTTCAAAGCTCATCGATACTTTGTCTTTTGTCCCGACAATTTCATCTGTCGTTAAAGTAAAATTATCACCTGCTTTAAGTTCAATAGGTTCGGGTGAAATTTTTCCCACTCGCATTTTGGGGCCCGACAAATCTGCCATGATTGCGATTTTTTTACCTGTGTTTTTTTCCGCTTTGCGAATGTTGCGGATAACTTCAAGATGCGCGTCAAATGCGCCATGCGAAAAATTAAGCCGGGCTACATTAAGTCCGGCAAGTATCAAACGCTCTAACATTTCTGCTGATTGTGAAGAGGGACCAATGGTCGCGACAATTTTAGTTTTGTGATCGGGAAGGTTCATAGCAGTCCTCCGTTAAATTATGAAAGAGATTAACAGGTAGCGGATTTTATCTTGAGCGAGAACAAAGCGGAAGATATAATTCGCGTTCTTTTAAAATCGTTGGGGAATGGTGTAACGGTAGCACAGATGACTCTGGATCATCTAGTCTAGGTTCAAATCCTGGTTCCCCAGGCTTTTGTTTTCCCTCGTCATCTGTCGCGCCACAACACCAAATCCTCAAGTGCAGGTAAAAAATTTGCTACCCGAACTACTTCTCCCATCGGCTCATCAATATAAATTATTTTCTTCTTCTTAGAATTTCATTCAAAATTTAGAACTCTCATAAATACATCATCTTTCTCTTTTATAGCAATATTTTTTCAAGACTTTTTATATGGTCAATTGCGGTTTTAAGATTTATTTTTTTGAGGTTTTTTATTTTCTTTGGCAGGCTTGGCGGGTTTTTCGAGTTTTTTATTATCGTCTTTCTTCTTCGTTTCAACCTTTTTTGTTTCCTTAGCTCTCGCGGACGCCTCTTGAGTTTTAGTTTTACTTTGCGTCTTCTGCTCAAAGTCCGCTGAAGGCGAGAGCATTGGATCAAGTTCTTTATAAACTTCTCCGGCAAAAACAACCGTTCCAATTAAACTTGATACAAGCAAGGCAAAAATAATTTTCTTCATTTTATTCCCTTTTGTTAAATTAGTAAGTATCCAACTTTAATAGCGTAATCCATAAGCACTTTTAGAAACATCTTATCAGTTTTCGGCAATTCAACTCTTGCTTTCCGCAAAATCTCTCGCGTGTTTGTCATATCGAAAGTCAAATGTCCGTTTAAGTATCCTAAATAAGGCTCAAGAATAGAAAATGCCATTTGCGCCGATTCGTTCATAGTTTCTTTCTTAAAATGTTCTGGCGAGACAACCGTAATTGGCGGAACAGTCTTGTAGAATTCTTTTACGAGACTTAAAAACATTCCAATTTCGGGCGGGTTGGGAGAGACAACGTGAAAGGTTTTGTTAATGCTATTAGGATTTCGAACAATTTCGGTCGTAGCTTTTATAACGAAATCTATAGGCACTATATTAAATGTATTTTTTATATCCGTAGGGATTTGCGTCAATATGCCATGCGCGTAAAGTTTGATGAAAGGATAAATCACGTTAAAATCGCTCACCGCGCCATCCCGAGAATCGCCGACAACAATACTCGGACGAATAATCGTGGTCGGCAGCCCTTGCGACATCGCATGACGGATACTTGTTTCGGCTTTGTATTTGCTAGACTCATAATAGTTCGCAAAAGCCGGATTTTGCGGAAGCTCGTCTTCCTTTGACAGATAAGTCCAAACGCTTCCCGCGACAAACGCAGTGCTGAAATATACAAACCTTTCAAGTTTTCCCGCCGAACGGAATTGTTTAGCAAGCGCGAGCGCGTTACTGGTTCCGCCGACATTTATCTGTTCGCACTCTTTCTCGGTGCCGTTTAACGCCGTAAGCGCCGCGATGTGAAAAAAAATATTGCAGTGTTTTATCAAATATTTTTTATTCGTCTCACTAATTCCAAAATTTTCCTTCGTTACATCGCCTTCAATAACTTTTATTCGCTTAGCAAATTGTCCACCACAGCCAACGGATGCAAGAATTCTTCGGACTCGTTCAGAATGCGACAATCTATTTTTAGACCGCACCAGAACGGCGATAAAATCGTCAGATGTAGTCAAAATTTCTTTTAGAAGTTCGCGACCCAAAACCCCGGTTGAACCTGTCATAAAAATGAGATTACTCATCATATCTCCTTAATGCTAAACAAATATTTTGCCCGCCAAATCCAAATGAATTTGAAAGCGCTATTTTGACATCCGCTTTCCGCGCGGCATTTGGGACATAGTCCAAATCACAAACGGGGTCTGGCGTTTCATAGTTAATAGTGGGAGGGATTATAGAATCCCTCATCGCGAGAAGGCAAGCGATTGCGTCAACAGCTCCGGCGGCAGCAATCATATGCCCTAAAGATGATTTTATGGAGCTTATTGGAATTTTTTTCGCGTATTCGCCAAAAACATTTTTTATTACTTTTGTTTCAAGCGAATCATTAACCGATGTCGATGTCCCGTGAGCATTTATGTAATCAATATCCCCTGCCTCAAGTCCCGCCTTTGCCATCGCATTTTTAACCGCAAGAGTTGCGCCTTTACCTTCCGGATCCATATCGGTCATTCGATACGCGTCGGCCGTAGTTCCATAACCTACAACTTCCCCCAAAATTTTCGCGCCTCTTGCCTTAGCATGCTCTAATTCTTCAAGTATCAACGCTCCCGCGCCTTCCGCCAAAACAAACCCATCACGATTTTTATCAAATGGCCGCGATGCCTTTCGCGGTTCATTGTTACGAGTCGAAAGGGCGGTTAAAAGGCTAAATCCCGAAACGCCCATAGGATAAATCATCGAGTGAGAACCGCCCGTGAGCATTATGTCGGCGTCCCCGCGTTTTATTTGTTCAAACGCTTCACCAATCGCTTGAGATGATGCCGCGCAAGCGGTAAGACAATTAGTCGCGGCTCCTTCTATCTTGAAAATTCGGACCAGATGTGAAAGCGTCATAAACGGCTGACATTCCAGTTCCTTCTGCGGATTTAAATTTTTGAGCGCGGCTTCAACATATTTAGTTTTGTCTACAAGTTCATCAGAGCCTTCTGACAAAGATGCCAGTATGGACGCGACAAAAGTTTCAAACGGAATTCCGTTATCCCCCGCGCCGAAATAAATTCCAAAACGGCCGCGGTTAATTTCAGCCTCACAAAAACGCGCGTCTTTATACGCTTCCAAAGACGCTTGAACGGCAAACAAGGTTGCCCTGCCGGCATTTACAAGCTCAGGATTTTTATTTTTTATATCATCGAACGGAAAGTTTTTTACCTCGCCGGCAATTTGCGTTTTAAATGTCGAAGCGTCAAAATTAGTGATAGCCGAAATGCCCGACTTGCCTTCGCGAAGCCCTTGCCACGAAGTTTCAAGATCGTTCCCAAGCGGCGTAACAAGTCCCAATCCTGTAACAACAACGCGTCTGCTTAACATTTTTTAAACACCAATGATACCGTTTGCCCGCCAAGTCCTGAAGAATTTAACAGCACAACTTCTTTATCACTTTCATTAACCATCAAAGCGGCAATAATTGACTCTGCCGCTCCCGCCGCGTATCCCAAATGCCCTATAATTTGTTTTACACAAAACTCATCTCTATTTACCCCCGCGACAAAAAGTTTTCTTACAGCCGCGTCTTCGCGCTCATCTTCTTCTTTAATTCCGCTTCGGTTAGCGACAACCTGCTTCACATCGGTTGCCGTCACGTTAGCATCTTCTAATGCCCGCGACATAGATTTTTCAAAATCCCCATTTGCCGAAACGCCGTATCCAACGATTTCAGCATAAATTTTAGCTCCGCGTTTTTTAGCACTTTCTAGTTCCTCCAGAATTAAAACTCCGGCGCCTTCACCCACCGTCATTCCGCTTTGATTTTTATCATCCGCCAAAAGTCCAAGCAATTTGTATCGGGAAATTCCTATCGGATTTATTTTTGAATCCGTTCCGCCGGAAAGCATAACATCAGCATCGCCGCGCTCAATCACTCTGAAACTCTCGCCTACAGCTTGAGCTGAAGCCGCGAATGAGGTTGTTATGGTGTTGCTCGGTCCTTGTAATTTATAGGCAACAGAAATATGACTCGCGGGCATATTGGGAAGATATTTCAAAAGCCATAAAGGGAAAAGCGAACGAACGCCGTCTCGCCCAAATTTTTTCATTGAAAACTCGCCGTTTTGTTCACGGCCGTTTAAAAACCCGACTCCAATTTCATCTAAATCATTATTAATTACGCCCGTTCCAAAAGTTACGCCTATGCGCGCCGCGTCATAATTTTCCGGCAAAATGTCCGCGTCTTTTATCGCGAGCCCCGCGGCAGCCACTGCCATTTGGATTTCGCGCGACATTACTTTTATGGATTTTTTATTGGCTATCAATTCTTTTGGATCAAAGTCTTTTAAAATTCCCGCGCGATTAAATCCCTCTGCCCTAAAAGGCAAAGAATTCGTGTTCGACAAAACCGATTCGCCGTTTTTAACCGCGCGCCAATAGACTTCCCAGCCAATCCCGCATGGAGTTATTGCCCCGAATCCTGTGATTACAACGCGTCTCGCGATATTCATAGAATTATTTATCAATAAGGATTTTTTTACGCACTTCAAAATGATTCATAAACGCGTCATGGAAAGTAACTGATGAAGTTTGTTCTGAAGAAAGTCCCGCGACAGCGATGAGAAAAATCTTAGCCGAAGCAATTTCCTTTCCGCTCTGAAGAATACGCGCGGCAAACCAACCGCCGTCCTCACCAAGAGAGTCCGCCTTGGCAATAATTTCTATGGGAGTTTTAACAGGCGGCAAGGGCTCAAAACTAGCAAATTCTATTTTCGCAAATACTACGTTTTTTTGATAATCGCTTTCAGCGCCGACTAAAAGCCCGCCTGTTTGCGCCATCATCTCAATAAGCAATGTTTCCGCGCTATACGGCGCGTCAGGAATACGCGAAAGAGTTTTTGCTTCTTTCCCTTTTTTAATAAATTCTATTTCATCAAGCAGCAGCCAGCGCATTTTTTCTCCAAATAATTACCCGCGAACCAACCAAATCACCGCACCTAAAAAAACATCCTTCTCCCTTATAAATATTTTTCCGCTTCCCTTTGTTTCGCCATTCTATTTTGAAATTATCGCCTTCTCGCTCAGTTATTCGCATGGCGCGGAACCCGTCAAGCCCCATTAAATCTTCATTGCAGGCTTTGAAAAACGCCTCTTTAGCGGCAAAGAGCTCGGCAAACTTGGCGGCAGTCAACGGCGTTTTTTTTTCTGAGGAGTTCAGGAAACGTTTTGTGATTTCATCGTGATGCAGAGAAAAAAACTTGCGTATTCGGCAAAGCGAAACAATATCGATGCCAAGTCCGACTATCGGTAGAGATTTTTTCTTTACCCGCGGCATGAATCTGTAGGATTTAGTTCGCTCAATCTGTCGTTCAGATAACGAAGCAGCATCTTAACGGTAAAACTGTCAGCGAGCTTGGACACTTGCGGATCTTGGACAAATTCTTCTAGGTCTAAATACTTAAGTTTTGAACGGAGTTCGGCAATCCCCGCTTCCGTAACTATTCCATCTTTTAAAAATTTCTCATCATTCAGAAGATTATTTGGGAAAAGATCACTGGCGGAAATTTTGATGCCAAAGGCTTTTTCCAAACGAAAAACTATATCAATAAAATCTATAGATTCTGCTCCAAGGTCCTGCTTCAGAGACGCTTCGGGAACAATTTCCTCTTCATCCACGCCGAGCGCTCCAGCTAAAGTTTGCCGCACTTTTCCCAAAAGTTCTTTTTCAGAGATCATTTTTCTTTCCTTTTTATAATGGTTTAAAATTTACTAATTTTGAAAAATCAATTTCGCGGAAGCCGCCGCTTCCCCTCTTACAAATAATTTTGCGTCCCAAACACTTCGCGCTTCATCCATGCTAACCAGCCGCAGCTTACTTTCCCATTCATCATCAGGTCTTAGATATTTTATAAATTTAACCGCTTTTACTTCTTTCAAAAAACACTGTCTTTGTTCTGTTTTTTTAAAATACTCCTCCGCCGTCTGTTTTAAAATATCCAGCGACAAGACGCCCGGCAAAACAGGAAACGCGGGAAAATGGTCTTTGAAAAGTTCTAAATCCTGCGGAATTCTTCCTGCTGCGGCAACCCCTTCGCCATCTTTTATAGAAAGAATTTTTTCAATAGAAACTTCAGACATTTATATTCCTAAAAGTTTAAAAATCCGCCGCAATTTCCATATAAATTTGGCGTGAATTTTAACACAGCAGGCTTTAATCACAAAAAAACTTTTTATTTTTTAATAATTTAATTGCGTCAATCTGAGATTATAGATAAATTACTCGCCTTATGGAAAACTCTCTTAAAGGGAAAGTCGCGTTTATAACAGGCGCTTCGCGCGGAATTGGCCGAGCGATAGCTCTCAATCTTGCCGATAAAGGTGTTTCTATTGCGGTTAATTATGTGCAAAACGAAGATGCCGCAAAAAAAACCGTTGAAGAATTAAAACAAAAAGGCGTTAAAGCCGCGGCGTTTCAAGCAAATGTCGGCGATATCGACTGCCATAAAGACCTCTATGAAAAAATTTTGGCTGAGTTCGGGACTATTGACATTTTGATTCATAACGCGGCGCTGGGCGCGTTCAAGCCCGTCCACCGCTTGAAAATGAATCATTGGGATTTATCCATGGACATAAACGCCAAAGCATTTTTGTCTCTCTCTCAACTTGCGGTTCCTATTATGGAACAAAAAAAAGACGGCGCAATTATCGCGTTGTCTAGCCTTGGCGCTAAGCAATTTATCCCCAATTATGGTGCTATAGGAATCTCTAAAGCAGCTATTGAATCCACTGTCCGTTATCTTGGCGTTGAACTTATGCCGAAAGGCATTCGCGTCAATTGCGTCTCTGGAGGATTGGTCGACACTGACGCGCTTAGAGCATTTCCATTTTTTGAAAAATTTAAGGAAACGGTTTTGGCAAGAACTCCTGCTGGACGAATCGGGAAACCTGACGACCTCGCAAAAGTTGTGGCGTTTCTATGTTCCCCAGAATCTTCTTGGATTGTCGGACAAACCATCATCGCTGATGGCGGACTTTCCCTAGTTTGATCTTTCCCGGCTTCCATGTTTCTGACACAAGATCAAATTTTCTTTTATCGTTTTAAATTCTTATATGTCTCAAGCGCGGCTTTGATAAAGGAGCTTGGAACAGCCATTGTCATTTTCCCTTTTCCTATTGTCCCAGCTACTACCATACCTAGAAGTTCGCCTCGCGAATTTAATACAGGGCTGCCGCTGTCGCCCTTTTCTAAATCAAAGTTAAACCAAATGGCGTTAACAAGATTTTTCGCATTTTTATCCATCTGAATATTCAAAACTCTTCCGCCTATCAAACTTCCTCTTAAAAAGGATGAATGTCCATATGTATACGCCGAGTCATTTTTTTGCAATGTTGTTAAGCCGGAAAAAGAAATCGCAGCAAGCGGAAACGGCGGGTCAATTTTAAGAAATGCGACATCGGAATTTGGGACAACCCATAAATCTCTAACTTTTACGCTAGTTCCATCAAAAAGTTTTATTATAAGTCCGCTGGCACCTTTTAAAGTGTGCGCGCTAGTGACTATTATTCCACTTTCATCCACAATAACGCCGCTGCCGCTTCTGGAATATTCAAGAGTGCGGACGGGCTGCATTACAAAAAACACACCGCGCGACTTATCAAACACGCCTTGCTTCTGTCCTTTAGCGGCAGCAATATTTACGCTCTGAATATCGACAATCGTGGGAGACGCTTCAAACACGGAATTGATTCGCGAAGTTTCAGCGTAAAGCGGCAATGAAATCGTAAGGGAAAATAAAAAAAAGATTATTCTCACTCTTGTCTCCGCAAGAAAACTGTGCCGATTATTAAAATAAGCATTACAAAATATGGGAATAAATATCCGCCGCGCCTATAAAATGTCGCGTCAATATTGAGCGGTAAATCCATAGTCTTTTTGCCGGCAACAAAAATGGCTTTGCCGCTTCCGTTTTGAACAGCACCCATCACTCGTCCATACTTTGATATGAAAGCCGAAACGCCTGTGTTCGCCGCGCGGACAACAGGGAGCCCGTTCTCCACTGCTCTAAAAATAGATGCCTGCAAATGTTGAAACGGCGCACCTGTTTCGCCGAACCACGCGTCATTTGTGATTACGGTTAAAAATCTAGCCCCCTTATTCGCGAGGTCTCGCGCCAAATCCGGAAACACATCTTCAAAACAAATTAAAACTCCAAACGGCCATTCTTCTCTCGCCCATCTAAAAACTTCAGCAGACTTCCCAGCGCTAAAATCGCTTATTCCAAACGCGTCCGCCACGGGCGCAAGCCATCCGAACAAAAATTTAAACGGAATATATTCTCCGAATGGGACAAGCCGCAATTTGTCATACCTTGAAAGAGCCGTTCCATTTTTTGTTATAAAATATGCGCTATTATAAAGTTTCGTTTCGCTTTCCCAGTGCAGCCCGCCGATTAACATCGGTGTTTTTTCTTGTTCCGCCAAGCGATAGATTTTTTCGGCTTGCATATCGCGGTTAAAATATCCGGGGAAAGACGCTTCCGGCCAAATAATTAAATCGGTTTGGTCAAGCGCGGCTAATTGGGACAACTTTTCATAAACTTCTATGATTTTTTCTTTCGCCATCACCTGCCACTTCACCGCCTGCGGAATATTCCCCTGCAAAACGGATACCCGCAAATATTCGTTCGGCGAAACTTTTTCCGACAAAACCGTTTGGCCGTAATAAACAAGTGATAAAACAATCGCCGCGGCAAATAAGAAATAGCGGAGATTTTGACGAATTTTCTTCAGATCTTGAAACGCAAAAAATAGACAGCCGTTTACTAAAACAATAAAAAATCCAAGTCCATATACTCCAAATAAATTCGCGGATTGAATAATGGGCAAATATTGCGTCTGCGAGTATGCGATTAAATTCCAACCCAGTCCGACAACGGGAATTTCTGAGCGGATAAATTCCAAAACCGTCCAAACTGATGCCAGCCAAATAATTTTAAATATTACGGATAATTGAGATTTTATTACTCGGTAGGACAAAAATGAAAACGCCGCAAAATAAAGCGATTCAACTGCGGATACAAAAAGCCAGCCGAAAAAAGTTATTCGCGTCAGCCAGTGCATTGAAAGAATAAAAAAAATCACTCCGGAAACAAACCCAGCTTTTATTGCCTGAGAATTGGAATTCGCGCGACTAATTGAAAGAAGAAGAGGAATGAGCGCCGCCCACGCAAAAAAACTCAAATCGCTATTGGGAAATGAAACGGCGAGTAAAATCCCAGTCAGGATTGGGCAAAATTTTAAAAATATTTGTTTAGGGAAAATCACAGCGCACCTTTTTATTACTCCTAAGAAAGTCAATAATTTCATAGACAGATTTAGTCGACATGCACAACTCCGCATCGATGCCCAATGCATCGATACAGGAAGTCCCGCATTTGCGTCGATACGCAAATACAGGGCAAGCGCTCGGCTTCGCCGTAGCGTCTTTTCAGCAACCTTGCGGTTGCTGTCATTCCGCGCGTTGCTTTTTAACGTCGCGGAATCCAAATGCAAAAGCCTTTGGATCCTGCGACGTCCGCTTTAGCGGTCGCGCAAGATGACTGAGTATCAAAATCTGTCCACGAATTAGTCGACATGCACAATTCCCGCGAAGGCGGGAATCCAGATGTCTTTGAAACTAGATTCCCGATAAAAACATTCGGAGATGACACCTGGCAGACGGTAATGCTGCGCTTAAATCAACTATTTTGTCCGCAGCATTTTTTATATTTCTTGCCGCTCCCGCAAGGGCAAGCATCGTTGCGGCCGACTTTTTCACTATGGCGTTTGATAGGCTCAGGCGCGCTGTTATCCGCTGATTCGTTTCGAGGCGAAAACGCCGAAGCCTTCGTTGAATCAGGGTGTAAATATTTCGCCTTAGATTCAACAGCAGCAGCCGTCCTCGGCTTTGATTCATTAACCTGTTGGACGCGAAACAAAAACTCTACCGCTTCGGTTTTTACGGTATTGCTCATCGACTCAAACAAATCAAATGCCTCGCGTTTGTATTCAACAAGCGGATCGCGCTGTCCATAAGCGCGAAGGCCTATTCCTTCGCGCAAACTATCAAGCGCGTAAAGATGTTCTTTCCATTTAGAGTCAATAACCTGCAGTAATACAAATCGAACAAGATATTGCATTCTGTCCGCGCCAAACTCCCGCGTCCTTTGTTCATATATTGCTTTCACCTTGGCTTCCGACTCTTCCAACAAAGCATCAACGCTATCCAAATTTTGCTCAACAATTTCTCTGAATCCCGCGCCAAACTTTTCAGTTAAAGAAACAATCAACCCCTCAGCGTCTTTGTCTTCTTCTCTCGCGTCAGGATTTATATAGGTCAAAATTTCATTTTCCAAAACGTTGTTTACCATCTCCAGCACGTGTTTTGTGATTTCGTCCGCTGAACCTTTTAAAACTAAATCGCGTTCGCCATAAATAAGTTCACGCTGACGATTCATTACATCGTCGTATTCAAGAAGATGTTTTCTGATTTCAAAGTTATGCGTCTCAACACGCTTTTGCGCGGTTTCAAGCGCGCGGCTCACAAGCGGATGCTGAATTTCATCGCCTTCCTGCATACCAAGCCGCTGCATCATTACGCTTATTCTGTCCGAACCGAATAGCCTCATCAAATCGTCTTCAAGCGCTATAAAAAATTTTGATGAGCCCGGGTCGCCTTGACGACCTGATCTACCGCGCAACTGGTTATCAATACGGCGCGCTTCATGCCGCTCAGTTCCAATTACAGCAAGTCCGCCCGCTTCAGCTACGCCCGCGCCAAGCACAATATCAGTTCCGCGTCCCGCCATATTTGTGGCAATTGTAATTACTCCGGGCTGCCCCGCGTGCGCGACAATCTCGGCTTCCTTCTCGTGATACTTCGCATTCAAAACAACATGCGGCAAATTTATCGCGTGAAGTTTTTTGCTAAGAAGTTCGGACTTTTCAATTGATATTGTGCCGACTAAAACTGGGCGTCCTTTTTTGTGCTCTTCGACAATTTCACGGACTACAGCATCAAATTTTTCGCGTTCTGTTCTGTAAATACAATCCGCAAAATCATTTCTAACACAAGGTCTGTTAGGTGGAACAACCACGACATCAAGTTTATAAATTTTGTCAAACTCAACCGCTTCTGTTGACGCGGTTCCTGTCATCCCCGAAAGTTTTTTATACATTCTGAAATAATTTTGGAATGTAACAGTCGCGAGAGTTTGATTCTCACGGCGAATTTCCACGCGTTCTTTTGCTTCGAGAGCCTGATGAAGTCCGTCAGAAAATCTGCGGCCGGGCATAAGCCGCCCCGTAAATTCATCGACAATTAAAATCTCTCCGTCTTTTACGACATAATCAACATCGCGAGTAAAAAACTCTTTAGCGCGCAAAGCAGTCATTACGTGATGACGTTCGGCTACCGTGTCAGAGTCGTGCATATTCTCAACACCCATTGCCCGCGCCGCTTTCGTCTCACCCTGTTCTGTCATACGAATTGTTTTGTTTTTTTCATCCGCGATATAATCAACTGTCTTTTTTATTTCCTCAAGTTTCTCTTTCCATTCCGGATCAACTTCTTCTTTAACAATTCTATGCCCTTCCAAATTATTTGCCGCCCGTTCGGCTTTATAATATTTATCAGTCGATTCCTCGGCGGGACCAGAAATAATCAAAGGCGTCCTAGCTTCGTCAATCAAAATAGAATCCACTTCGTCAACGATAGCAAAATTAAGCGGACGTTGAACTCGCATATCAATGCTCGTTACCATATTGTCTCTTAAGTAATCAAAACCAAATTCATTATTCGTTCCAAATGTAATATCTGAAGCATACGCGGCTTGGCGTTCTTCTTGCGGTATATCGTGCTGAATAACTCCGACAGTCAGCCCTAAAAATTCATAAATAGGCCCCATCCAATTTCTGTCGCGCTTTGCCAAATAATCATTAACCGTTACAACGTGAACGCCTTTTCCTTCAAGCGCGTTTAAATAAACCGGCAAAGTTGCCACAAGAGTTTTTCCTTCACCCGTAGACATCTCGGCAATTTTCCCTTTATGGAGCGCGACCCCGCCCAAAAGCTGCACATCGAAATGTCGCATCTTCGTCGTCCGCTTTGACGCTTCACGGACAACAGCAAATGCTTCGGGCAAAATCGCATCAAGCGTTTCACCGTTTTTTATACGCGTCCTGAACTCATCTGTTTTACTTTTGAGTTCATCATCAGACAATTTAGCGATATCCGCTTCAAGCGAATTTATTTGCACTACAATCGGCCAAATGTTCTTTAGCGTTCGTGTGTTTTGCGTTCCAAAAATTTTTTTCAAAAAATAATTAAGCATTTAATCTCCCCTGTGCGCACATCTATTTTTTTGACGCGTTTTGTTTTAAATAAGCCTCTATAAATCCGTCCAACTCGCCGTCCATCACGGCATCGCCATTGGACGTTTCAAAATCCGTCCTGTGATCTTTTACCATAGTATAAGGATGAAATACATAAGAACGGATTTGAGAACCCCATTCGATTTTCTTCTTCGGTCCATATTGCGCCGCCATCGCTTCTTCTTTTTCGCGAATCACTCTCTCATAGAGACGCGCTTTCAGAACCTTTAAAGCGACTTGTTTGTTTTGAAATTGCGACCGCTCGTTTTGACACTGCGTAACAATACCCGTTGGAATATGCGTAATGCGAATCGCGCTTGAAGTTTTGTTTACGTGCTGACCGCCCGCTCCGCCCGCCCTGTAAGCATCAATACGAAGATCCGCTTCTTTTATTTCCACGCCCGGCGCGTCTTCAACTTCAGCAATCACGTCCATTGACGCGAATGATGTATGCCGTCTTTTATTCGCGTCAAACGGAGAAATTCTCACCAAGCGATGAACGCCGGATTCCGCTTTCAAGTATCCATAAGCGTATGCCCCTTGAATAATAAGCGTAGCGCTTTTCATCCCCGCTTCTTCGCCTTGCGTTAGGTCAACAAGTTGAACCGAGTAATCATGTTGTTCCGCCCAACGGGTATACATCCTAAAAAGCATTTGCGCCCAATCGCACGCTTCTGTTCCGCCCGCCCCGGAATTAATGCTGACAATCGCGTTGTTTGGATCAAATGGTTCGGACAAAAGTCTTTGAAACTCCAAAAGTTCTACTTCGCGGACAAGTTTTTCCGTTTCAGTTTGAAGTTCATTTAAGGAGTCGGGCTGGTTTTCATCGACAAGCGCGAGGAGTTCTAAGAGGTCTGCTGAGTTGCGATTTGCTTTATGCCAAGGGTCGACAACTTTTTTGAGGGTTTTAAGCCTGTCTACAATTTTTTGCGCCGATTCCTGTTTGTCCCAAAAATCCGGCGCTGTCATTTGCTGATTTATATCCGCTATTTCTCGTTCCTTCGCCTCAAGGTCAAAGATACCCCCTTATCTCTTGGAGTTTTCCTTTGAGATCCACTATGCGGTCGTTTAGGTCTGAGATAATTTCTTTCATTCGCTATGGGAAGATTTACTTTTTTTAATTTATAAAGGTTTTTAAAAAAGTTGAGCGGTAGTCTACAAAAGAGGCGTTGGATTTACAAGAAAGAACGACTAAATTTAAACGTGTTTTTTAGCCGCTCAAACAAGCGGATTGCGCCCGTGCTTGATTGTCGCCACTTTTGAGGCAACACCAAAAAAGCCCAAGAAAAGTATCAGGCTTTTAAGGTCAAGCGCTTGAAATCCAAAAACGGTCAAATAAAAAATCAAACTCATCGAAACGATAATCGCGCCGCTCGCGACGAGTTTTCGTCTTTGGGGGTTGGTCATAAAAGACCCTCTCGCTTAACTAATGAAAGAACAACGTTAAACTGCGGGTATTATAACGGCAAAATGCAAGAAATCATAATAGAGATTGCTTTCAGCAATCTATTTTAAACATATCTAAAAGTTGAGAAAAATATTCG
>CAYPIR010000016.1:25909-29980 GCA_964410905.1 uncultured bacterium
AGATTGCTTTCAGCAATCTATTTTAAACATATCTAAAAGTTGAGAAAAATATTCGCGTGACCAAATATCTATGGTAAAAACATCCATTAGAAATGGCGCAATGTCTTTTCTCACTTGTTTAATATCTGTATTTAAAAATTTTTGTCTTAGCAAATTTATTAAATCTTTTTTTTGAAATTCCTCTGAGATTTGCCCGCCTTGAACGCCTCTAGCACAAAAATGTTTAAAAGAAAGCGGTATTTCATTTCTTACGAACCATTCAAAATCATACCAATCTCGCCCTTTTACACGCGTTCCCCAATTTCTAAAAAGAAGCGCATGCACTTTACCAGCAAACAAATCAGGCAAAGAATAACAACGCGTCATAAATGAATACGGCAAAAGTAAAAGTTTTTGCTCAGTTTCAAAATCACTAGGCGGATTAACATCTACCTCTATTTTAATTTTAATCTGTTTTTCAGATTTAATCCGTAAATCAAAAATACTTGTCCCCTCCTTAAGAAATGCTGACTCAATATTAGATTCTTTCATTTTTTGTTTTTTTACAATTTCTACTTTTTTGCCTAACAACTCAAATTCCCTTGCTATGTAATCAAAATAAAACTCTAATTCAAAACCATCTTGACGTTGCAAGAGTGAAAAATCCATATCTTCAGAAAATCTTTGCAAACCTTGAAAAAGTCTCAAACAAGTTCCGCCATAAAAGGCCGCTTTATTAAAAAAGCCTCCGCGATACAATCCAGCAAGCGTAATTTTTTGCATCACTTCTCTAGTCGCAAAAAAGACATCGCCTTTTGCATTCCCGTTTGCTATCTCCAACATTTTTTTAAAAACATCATTTTCCATAAAACTACTTTCGCTTATTTTTCTTAATAAAATCTAAAAAAAACATTAGTGAATCATACTTTCGCCCTTCACGAGCGCATTGATACACAATTTTTTCATCCCAGTCTTTCATAAGTTCAGGTTCTATTCTCAAGTCATTAACAAGGTAATTTCTTACGGCCTTTGTTGATTGCAATCTTAAATTTCTACAGCATAAAATCATATCGCAAATAGTCTTTTCAGGTGTCGCTAACAAAAAAAATCCTTCTCCAGATACAATCTCCGCACAACTAATACCTATATCAAAATAATTGCGAGGAACAGATTGATAACAAAAACGTCCTATCGGCAAATTAAATCTTTTTGCCCTCATATATGTAGCCGCTTTGGTTTCATACACATATTCAGGAATCAGGCCATAATATGCTAAAGCCGTTTCGAGAGAAATATAAGAGGGACCATAAAGATGGTTGGATATTAGTTCTTTTGAAATTGTGTAGCCAGATTCTTTTTCGCTTACCACATAGAAATCTTTTTTAAGCCGAACGACATCGCCTTTTTTCTTAAGTGTGGATATTTTATTAATAGGAGATTTGTAAGAATCAAACAGGCTCTTCAGAGTCTCTGTTCTTACAGGTATATTCTTGAAATCTTTTAGTTCCATGTGTCTAATATAGCATATTTTGCATAGATAATCAATAAATAAATGAGTTTATAAGCAAAATCTGCTATAATTCACCGCAAAGTCACACTGTCTAAAGGGGCTTTATAAAAAGACAAGGCTAAATATCTGGAGATTGCAATTCTAACTAAATTGTAGATTTAATAATTTCGTAATATTTTGCCGCCAAATGCTCCCAATTATATTTATTCCTTATTTCATTCTGGCGATATATTTTATCTTCGGGCTTATCATCACTTAAATAGAAGTTAATATGCTCAGCCCAAGTATCGACATTTAGAGACAAACATACGCCTAATCTTTTGTCATTCAATATGGATAAGCCTCCAGCGGTCGGCGTAGACAGCGCGGGAATACCATTGAACAAAGCCTCTAAAATCACCATGCCATAAATTTCATAATTACTTGGCAGAACAAAAACATTTGCCATTTTATAAATATCAAATATTTCATCATTAGGAACACTCTTTACAAACAACACTCTACCTATCAAACCTCTATCTCGAGCATATTCAACAGTTTTGTCATATAGTGGCCCATTGCCAATCATAATCAATCCCGTATCAGCATTCAATTTCGACAAAACATCTATTGTAAACTTTGGATTCCGTCTTTTTTCCATCCGTCCGACATACAAAACTATGTTTTTAAACTTACTTTTAAAACATTGAATTTCGCTTAACTGTTCCGCATTTAGGTTTTTCCTATTCGTAAAATCCAACCCTATGGGAAGAATCGAAACATTCTTATATCCTTTTCCTTCAAGATACCTTTTAGCCATCTCTGTTTTAGCCAAAACAACATCAGCATTTTTTTGTATCATCTTTTTAAAGAACAAATCAAACCCCCAATTATAAATTTTCTTAATCCCACTAAGATCTTTATACACACCCTGATACAAAACTGTTTTAATTCCATTCTTCTTACATTTATTCAATATAAACGGCGTCATTAATTGCAAGTCCTCATGCACCTGCACAACATCATATCTCTCCTGCAAAATAGTGCGTATTACATTGGGCAAATAAGTGATTTTTAAAAATTCAATTTTATTTTTAAGAGGTATTAGTTTAACTTCGCAACCATTTTGCACTTGTTCTATATTTTTTTTCTTTTCCACATTTTCAAAAAAAGAGTAGAAATCCGTCGAAGCACCACACCTCAGCAACCCTTTAGCCAACCCCAGCTCTTGAACATTATAAGAAAAAGGATCAAGAGCACCTAAATACGTTCTTACTATGGCTAATTGCATAAAATTAACTCAATCCCTTTTTCCCAAAATACTTTTAAGATTTTTAAGGCCCCATAACATGGTTACCAGCAAAAAAACTTGCTTCCTGCAAATTAAAAAATATATAAGTTTAGGAACTAACGGCAATAAAGGCGGATTATATTCCTTGCTAATTTCGTCCCATATGTAATCGTTACAAATCTCTTTCAAATATTGTTTCTTTTCCTCAAAAGAAATATCAGATTTCCAAAGTGCATATAAACACGATCTAACAGAAAGCATAAAAAATCTGTTTATTCTTTGTCTACTTCCTTGTATAAAGTCCACTTTGGGAATTAAAATTTCACGTACTTTTTTGCATGAAAAATATTGTCCTCTTTGAAATTGATGAGAAAGAGTCGTCCCTCTGTGCCAGCACCATGTATAAAAGACATCCGGCATAAAAACAATTTTTTTACCCTTTAAAAATAAATCCAACTTGAACAATAAATCCTCCGAACCGACCTCTCTTCTATTGAGAAATAATATATTGTTTTCATTTAATATTTTTTTTGATACTAAACCACCCCAAATCGACATTCTTCTTTTTCGTTCCTTACGATAAGATTGCTCAGGTGCTATCATGTCCAATGCGACATCCGCTAGCATTTTTCTATCTGACACGCAAGTCAAGCTGTCGAAATCAATCTTGCTTTCATATCCTAATTTCACCTGTTTTCTATACCCACAAAACACTGCATCCGCATTGTTTTTTTTAACCTGTTTATACAGGCTTTCAAGCATCCACAAATCAACATGATCATCGTCATCAACAAATGATAAATATTCACCTTTCGCTTGTTCTATACCTAAATTTCTTGCCGCAGACACTCCTTCGTTGTCTTTATGAAACACTTTAACCCGGTCATCTTTTGAAGCATATTCATCACATATAGCCGCAGAATCGTCTGTAGAACCATCATCTATTAAAATAATTTCAATGTCTTTCAATGTTTGTTGAGCTACGGAATTTAAGCATTTTCGCAAATATTTACCAGCGTTGTAAATTGGTACAACAACACTAACTTTAGGCTTCATATTTATACGCTTTCTATAATTAGTTTTTTATAAATATTTACTACCAAATCCGCACTCACTGCCCAATCAAATCTATCCATAGAGTATTTTATTGGTTGAATTTCATTATTTATAAGCCGCGACAATGTTAAAGTCATTTGCTCTTTATTCCCAACTTCAAAATATGCTTCGTTAGGTAAACCGACTTCCTTATTAGCAAGAATATCACTTGCAATTATTGGCAAACCATAACTCATCGCTTCAAGCAACGAAATAG
>CAYPIR010000017.1:0-22328 GCA_964410905.1 uncultured bacterium
GTTGACATGCGCACTAATGACAAAGCCTTTTTTGGAATCGGGATTGCTTGGTCTTGAGGCGGGGAAAAAAGTTTTAGAAATTGCGTAGCGCGAGAAAAATGGGATAAAGGAAAGACTTTAAATTTTAAAGGAGGTTTTTGTGGTTTTTATTGTTTATTTAGCTATTGCCGTGATCTTGTTTTTTATTATTTCCAATAAAGCGAAAATGAACCCGGTGAAAGATGCGATTTATTCTCATCAGGCAAAACGTTCCGCCAGCGCAAAAGATTACAAACAGGAAATTTGGAAGCAGGTTTATGAAACAGAGTCTATGGATGAAGCGCGAACGATCAAAGCGCGGCTTGAAGAAGAATGCATTTTGTGCGTTCTATATGAACAGGGTAAGAAGGATGTGCATGGAAACGCGTTGAAAGGTGTGGGAGTTGCCACGCCAAACTCATTATCTTTACGAGCGCAAAACTTAATATCGCGCATACCCGTTTGATCTATTTTAATGCTGTTTTTTTACGAACAACGAAAGAGAGGTAAGTTGTGGCGAATGACAGATCACCCGATGAACAAGTTATAGACTTTTTTTCAAGATGGTTTAAACGTCCGGGAGGATTGATAGGTTTCATATTCATTGTCGTTTGCGTATGGCTTTCGACAGGTTTTTTTATTGTTCGTCCCGGTGAACAAGGGATTATTCGGCAATTTGGTAAAAAGGTCCGCATCGCGAGCGCGGGGCTTAATTGGCGCGCGCCTTGGCCGATTGAAGAAGTCAATATCGTTAATGTTGAACAAATTAGACGTATTGAAGTGGGATTTGGTGCGCAAGGGCGAGAGTCGGCGCTTTATAGACGCAGCAGCGGCGGACGTTCGGACGCGATGATGCTTACCGGCGATGAAAACATTGTTGAAGCGCAAATAATAGTTCAATACAAAATTAGCGATCCTGTGAAATATCTTTTCCGTCTATATGATCCTGACGGGACGCTTTACACGGCTACGGAAGTCGCACTACGCAGCGCGGTTGGTCGCTCCACAATCGACGATGTTTTGACTGTGGGTCGACAAAAAGTTCAAGAAGAAACACGCGATTTTTTGCAGCGTTTAATGGATGATTATAACTCAGGGCTTAGTATTACTGAGGTTCGCCTTCAGGTAGTGGATCCTCCCGAACAAGTAAAAGACGCGTTTCACGAAGTCGTTCGCGCGAGGGAAGACCGCGAGCGGCTTATCAATGAAGCAAAGGGTTATCAAGAGGACATTATTCCTCGCGCGCGCGGCGAGGCTCAAAAAATGTTGCGTGCCGCGGAAGGGTATAAAGAAGAACGAGTTCTAAAAGCGCAAGGCGACGCGGTTAAATTTACGGCGCTTCTTGGTGAATATCAAAAAGCTAAAGAAGTAACTTGGAATCGTTTGCAAATCGAAACGCTTGAAAAAATTTATCCGCAAGCAAACAAAATAATAGTTGATTCAAAAGCGGGGACTTCGGTTCTGCCGCTTTTGCCGCTGCCCAGCAGCAACCTTAATGATTCAAAAACTATTCCGCCCGAACTTTTGCAGCTTAAAAGAAGAGAGGTCGCATAATGAAGCCAATTTCTATTTTTAAATTCTGGCCGATTTTGATTTTGACAGTAGCGTTTCTAATTCCTCAAACGGTTTTTAAGGTCGATGAATCAAATCAAATTATCATCACGCGGCTTGGAGAATATAAACGAACGCTAAGGGAACCGGGGTTGAAAGCTAAAATACCGTTTTTTGAACAGGCGATTTATTTTGAAAAGCGCATTTTGACTAGCGGCGCGCTTCCCGCGGAATATCTAACGCTGGATAAAAAACGTCTTGTCGCCGACCACGTTACCAGATGGAAAATTGTCGATCCGCTTATTTTTTATAAAACCGTCAGAGATTTGGCGGGCGCGAAGGCGCGTCTTGACGATATAGTTTTTTCTGAAATGCGCAGGGAACTTGCAAGCCACGATTTTGTCAAAATAATCGCGAGTGAACGCGAAAATATCATGGATACGATTGCTGGAAATGCTCGGAAACAAGCAAAAGAATTTGGCATTGAGCTTGTTGATGTCAGAATTAAGCGGGCGGATTTGCCGCAAGAAGTTCAGGAAAGCGTTTTCGCGCGTATGAAAGCCGAACGGCAGCGTATTGCTAAACGTTACCGGTCGGAAGGCGAAGAAGAGGCGTTTAAAATTCGCGGAGAAACGGATAAAAACAGAACTATTTTGCTCGCTAAGGCGTATGAGGAAAGCCAGAAACTCCGCGGCGAAGGCGATGCCACGGCTACAAAAGTTTATGCTGAGGCCTATGGACAAGACGCGAATTTTTACACTTTCGCGCGAAGTCTTGAAGCGTATGAAAAAAGTTTCCAAAAAGATATAACGCTTCTTTTGTCGTCTGATACGGATTTCTTGCGTCCTCTGAGAGACAATTATAAGAAGTAAATTTTATAAAATTCGCGTGGCATAAAGAGCGTGGCATAAAATATGACGAAAAAATCTTTTCCGTTATCAAAGGTTTATGGATTGTTGGAGCCGGGTCCGGTCGTTCTTTTGACGACTGAGCAAAAAGGGCGCAGTAACGTGATGGCGCTTGCTTGGCACACAATGATTGATTTTGAGCCGCCAATTATCGGAATAATTGTTAGTAATAGAAATTATTCGTTTGAGGCGCTGCGGAAAACTCGCGAATGCGTCATAAATATTCCCAGTAAAAAAATAGTTGATAAAGTTATAGCCTGCGGGAATTCCTCGGGAGAAAAACTTAATAAATTTAAGGAATTTAAACTGACGGCATTATCCGCGCGAAAAGTTAAATCGCCGGTTATCAAAGAATGTTTTGCGAATATTGAATGCAAAGTTATCGATAGCCATCTTGCCAATAAATATAATTTTTTTATTTTAGAAGCTATAAAGGCTTGGACAGATTTAGGTTGGGAAAAAGAAAAAACCATTCATCATTGCGGAGGGGAATGGTTTATGTTTAGTGGAAACCGTATCAAAATTCCCACAAATAAAAAGAAATAGACTATTTATAGCAACGTTTTTCCGCCCCCGATTTATCCTCCCAAAATTTGACAAATCACCATACAGAAGTTATCTTTCGGGAAGATAATTAAGCGTTTTAAAAAGTCTTTATTCTCTTCTCTTTATCGGAGACCAATGAAAAAAACAAACAAAATAATAGCCGGTTTTCTGGGAATAATTTTTTGTATTACAACCATTGCGTTTTCACCTGAAAATGCCGCGGCTGGCGCGGCTATTCCAGAGCCAGATTTTGGGGAAATTATTACAAGTATACCTCGAGAATTTGGAACCGTTTCTGCGCTTAATTTGGAACATCCACAAAATCCGCAAAGCCCTTTTGTGATTTACATTCAAGACGCGCACGCCAACCCAGAAGGGCAAGAAAACGTCGCGAATATGCTTGCGTTTCTTTACAAAGATTTTCCGCAAATGATAGTTGGCGTAGAAGGCGCGGTAGGAAAGTTTCACCCAGAATATATAAATATCTTTCCTGATTATCCTAAAGCAAATGAAGCAATTAAAGCAGACTTAAAGTCAAAAGGCGAATTAAATGGCGCCGAGCGATTTTTGCTGTCTGAAGGCACGCGACGCGCGAAAGTTTTTGGCGTGGAAGAAGAAGGTTTCTATAACGAATCTTTGAAAATTTATTCTGAAATAAAAAATGTCAAAACAAAATGGCAAAAAGAAATTCTACAAATCCGCCAAAATATAGATAAGGAAAACTCACGCGTCTTAAATGATGAGCTTAAAAGTTTTTTAAAAGAACAATATCGACGGAAAGACGGAAGGTTTGGTCAAGCCGCCTTAAAAGGAAATTCAAACTTAACAGCCTACTGGAATTATTTATCTCAGAAAGCGAATAAAAATTTAGGCATTGATTTAGCAAACCCGATCGAGCAATTGCGTTTCCCTAATTTTTATAAAATCCTCAACGCGAAAAACGAAGATGTTTTGAAAAGCGTTGAAGTGGATGCTCTTTTTGCTGAAATGGAAAAGCTAGAGCGGTTTATTTTGGAAAATTTAATTCAAACCGAGGCTGAACAAAAACTTGTTTCTAAAATCAGGCAAATAGATTTGATTGAAAAAGCGTTATCGCTTGAGATGAATAGAAGTGAATATCAAACGCTTTTTGAACAAAAAGGCGAAATCGAAAACTTGTTGAAAGGGAATAATTTTTTAACGGCGCTTTTTGCTGACGCGATAAATTTTTACGATTTGTCGTTGGCGCGTGATAAATCACTTTTGGAAAACCTCTTTCAAATACAATCGAATTCTGCCGAGGGCGCAAATGTTTTAATCCTATATGGCGGAGGATTCCATACGGACGGCGTAACCCAATTATTGAATGAAAGCGGGATCAATTTTGCGGTTCTGACTCCTAGGATCACATCGTTTGATGACGGCGAAAATTACGAACGAATTATGTCCACGACAGAAGACCGTCATTCACTTCGTGAGACATTTCTTCTGAATGCGTTGTCTGGTAAGGCCGCGGAAATTCTGAAAAATGAATACCGGTTGTCCTCTGAACAAATAAAAGAGAAAGCTTATGAGTTTCTTCAAAATAATACGATAAACACTTCTACTGCGATGCCGCCTTCAATGCTTGCTAGCCCGCAGCAATCCGCGCAAAAAGTCTCGAGGTCGGAAACCAGAGGCGCGCTTGTTGAACGTAAGGTTTCAGGGGAGCTGACGCGGGATTTTGGGTTCGCTGGAGTTGTTGTAAAACCAAGAATACGTCTGGCGGAGGAGTATTTTTTTGAGTTTGATCCTTTATACGCATTAGACGCTAAAGACAGGTTTAATAATCTTTTGGAACAACTACGAAAAGATATACGAGAAAATTGGCAAGGGGAGCAAGATTCACCGCAACTTATAATTATTGACGCATTGATTTCTATTTTTGACAGCAGAAATTACGAATTGGACGACTGGACGGATAAATTTGAGAAAAAAAGAGAATTGCTTAATTTTTATTTTGGGCGAGAGGATTTAGAACAAATTCATAATTTGATTAACGCTGCAATTGAAGCCCAAATTTATGGGAATAACAATGTCAACCCTGTTAGCCCATTTGTCCGATTTCTTAAAAATATGATTCGACAAACATTGCCTCAAGTAAATAACGGAGAACAAAACGTGCAATGGCTCAACGAACAGGCGGATAGCTTGCTGACGAGATTTCGCATCCTGCTTTTTTCTGAATTCCGTTCTGCGACAGAGCCTGAGAAACAGATGGAGCTTTTTGAAGATGCTATGGAGAAATATTTAGCAAAAATGGAAAGCGATAGTAATAGTTCGGACTTTGATATTTCGTCTCTGGGAACTTTTTTTAAAGCGGCATTAAAAGATGCCAAGAAGCGGTATCTTGGTGAAAACCGTGGCGGGACGCTTGAAAAATTAAAAAGTGGCGAAAATATTATATCGATTATTTATAGAGATATTTTGATGTCTAAGATGGCGACTCCTGAGGAACTTGAAAATGCCAAAAGGGTTATCAAACAACAATTAATGTATGGACAAGGTCTATATGAGCGCAGGGCTTGGCTGGATAATTTACCAGCGGATGCTCCATCTAAGCAGTTGTGGAATAATATTCCCGATTTGATTTCTATTTGGGAGGCCATTATTGCTGAAATTTCCCAACAAGGGATGGTGGAGCGAGATGGAGAAGCTGCGCAATCTGCAGTTGTTATCAAAATTGACCAATCAATTGGCGTAAGTCAGTTTAAAGAAATCTTGAAACTTTATCCCGACATTGTGGGGGCTATAACAGACAGCGTAACCGCAAATTCGCATATAGCCGCAATTTCCGAATTCCCATTTGTTGTGGTTGACGCGGGTAATCAGGACTTTAAAGAAATAAGAGATGGGGATTTTGTCGCCGTAGAGCCAACCGCTGATAGACGAATCACACTATATGTAAATGCCAGCCCTGAAGAACAAGCGAGAATTAAGGAAAACAATGAAAAACAAAAAATGCTGCAATATTCTTATTCTGAGCTTGTCCCTCTGACTTCTGGTTTTAAGTTTTATAGCAATATGGATCCGGGTGAGAATTTAGATTCGTTCGCAGGAGTTTCAGATGGAATCGGGTTAACGAGAACTGAAAATGATGAAGAATTGGAAACGGCTATTGTTAATATGATCCGCTTGCGCAGAAGTTCTGGCGACGACGCCCGTCCGTTTTCAGAACTTAGCCGCCCTGTTCTGGATATTATGGTTTCTCATTATCACTCGCAGCTAAGCAACTCTAATTTTGCGGATAAAACCCATAAATTTAGAACTATTGATGTTCAGCTGGATAAAAATGAAAAACTTTTTGTCTACTATAACGGAGGGACGGGAAGTGAGTTTTATGAAACCGAGGTTGGCCGCGAGGTTATAACAGCGCAGCTTATGGCGTTTTTTATGATACGAGCGCGTGAATTTTTAGAGGGCAAAATACCCGCGAACGATTTTAGAATTTTGTTTCCGCAAATCCGTAACCAGAAAGACGCGTTATTATTACGGGATGAAATTTTGCCAGACGCTGTCTCGAGAGCGAAAAAAACGCTTGTCTCTTCAAAAGGTCAGTTGGCTGCGCTTGGGGACGCGGATGAAAAACTTTCCAGCTCTTTATCAGATGAGCAAATAGGAAATTCTGTAGAGTCCGCGTTAAATTCAATTTCGTTTGAAATTACAGTCGAAACCGTAAGCCTTTTTGACAGAGCGGAAGGTTCGGAAGGAACCGAGTTGACTGAAATACTGAAAATGCAATGGCGTGAGTGCGCGCTTTTCTCTGGCGTCAGCGTTGGCATGAATGATTTGGAGTGTGATATTACAAAACATATGGTCGCTGAAACTATGGAAGGAAATTCGCCCGAAGACGCGACCGAAGTTGAGCGAGATGTGCTGCGGAGAGCGGCAGACCAACTTAAAAGAAATTATGAAACCGCGGCGTCTCTTTCCCGCGAAAGCGTGATGATTAAGGATTTGTTTGGGCATTTAACGCCGGCATTTGTGAAATATTACAAACAAATTTCAAAAGCGGCATACGAATTTGGGCTAACGCTTAGCTTTTGCGGGGAAACCGCAGGTAGAGATGAGTTTTCGCTCTTCGCGGAATTTTTGAAACAAGAATTTAAAGGTGTGAGTATTGCGCGGTCGATGAAATCGAACAAAATTGCCCGCGCCAAATTTTTATCATATTTAATTGAGCGTCAACTGAAAACGACAAAAGAAAATCCGGAATGGTTTAGTTTGTATTCCGCTAATCGAGATGCCACGAGCACCGCTGCTGACTATCTCGCGAATAGGTTTTTAAACGATAAAAATTTGCAGTCCTTTTTAAGTGATTTAGCCAAGTTTCAATACGCTCTGGAAGGAGAAGGATTTTACAGCGGGTTATCTCGCGCTGATTTTAATCCGCTTAATTTGGCTAGTGGGATTGGAGCATTCGCGCTTTTAGAATCGCAATATGTTCGTAGATTCGCGTTGCCGGATGCCGATTTGCAAAAAGAGATTAGCGAAGCTGAACTTATTAAAATTTTAGAAAGTTTGAAGAAACGCGCGCTGATTTCAGAGACGCAAACCCAAACAATTATCTTGGCATTTCGTTTGTATTCGGTTATGGCGGGTGTCTTTAAAAAACTTGTCGCTGAAAATTCAAAGTTAGTTTATCGAGGCGCTATACGAGAAGAAACTCAAAATGAGTTTTATCGGCTTGTGGATGAATCTTATGCTAAACGCTACGGCAGCGGCAAACCTTGGGGAACGAAAGAACCCTTGGATTATGCGGTATCGCTTGGGCTGGCTATTTTTGGGGTTTTGACAGATTCTCTTCGAGATGAATTTATGGAAAGGCTCCCATCTGTTTCTAATCTTCGAGAAATTCAACCTCTTGAACAAGTTGCTGGAGAAACGGGAACGGATGTTGAAGCGCCTCTTCAGCTGGTTTTGGATACCAGAGATGATTTGACGTTATTTTTAGAAAGGCCCATTGGGTTTAGATACGCAAACGCGAAATATATAAGGATTCTTCCTTTAGCTCGCGGCGAACCGGACTTTGTTGAAGCTATGGTTTATCACTTTCGCTATGCTCCTGAAGATATATTGCGAATTATTTTATTCGCAATTGAAAACGAGGCCAGAATTGATCACCGTATACAACGCGCTATAAGTTTAATTGTGTCCGAAAAGACAGAAACTCCTGACAGCGAATGGACATCTCGCTTTAACAAAAAAGGATGGCCGATTTTGAAAGAAATTTTGTCTTCTTCCAAAAAGGTTCATTACGCGGAAATACAATTAGCGCGATTTCACTTGGTCACTTTTTTATTTGATGACAGCGATCGCCCGTCTTCTAAAAATCTTATTTTTATGCATCGAGCCATGACTATTTTAGAAGATATGAAAGAGAATGACCCGTTTCGAAAGCAACTTTTTCAGGCATTTGAAGCGGTTAAAAAAACACCTCTTTATTTACTTCTTTTGAGACTCGTTCTTTATCCTAATATGAGGAACAAAATAGAGGCTGTGTCGGATGACAGAGACTCTATTCGTTTCCGATTTTCTTTGATTGATGAAGCAGCTCAAATTTTGCTTTCAAAAGAACTATTAACTACAGAGGAAATGGAAAACAGCGTTCGTGATATTTTGAAGATAGCAAAAAAGAATAATATGGCAAATGATGAAAAATTGGCTTTTTTTAGGACTGTTTATTTAATCTCGTTTGTTCAAAAGCTATCGGAATTAGATGTTGTTAGGCGGGAAATATCGTTGCAAGAAGGAACGCATTCTTTTTTTGCGCAGCTTGAACAAGCTTACTTGGCGTTGATGGGTACTATGGCTCAAGGTGGTTTTTCATCTGAGGAGTTAAGCGCTGCGATGGAGAACTTTAAGGCTATGGTTCATAACACCAAAACATGGGCTGAGGAGGTGATAGGGAATAAGCTGTATCTCTCGAATCTTTATGACACATCTCTCTTGCGACAGTTTAAAAATGAAATATATGAAGCTGGTGTTTGGCAAAATGTTTTGAATGAATATTTAAAACAGGCTCAGGTTGGAGAGTTAGATGGTTTGCGCAAGCATTTGGTAGATATATCTAAAAGCGAAGAAAAGCTGGAAGAATATTTCAAGTTATTTGCAAAAGGACATTCAGATTATTTTTTGAGAAACATTAGTTCTCCAGAGATTTTGAGGCAGCTTTATCATTGGATTCATTTGAATTATCTTCGCAACTTTAAAAATGCTAAAAACGTTGTGGCAGTTCAGGCAGTTTCGAGACCGCTGTTTTTTAGAAAAATACACACTCCTACCCATCACGCTTATGAAGTTGGTATCGGTGGGATAATAGATCATCCGGGGGTTTTGCCGCTTTATGTAAAAGTTTTAAAAAAGAATGGATTTTATGTAACAGTTTTCAAACCGTCTCTCGTAGAGTTTCCCGGAGTTGAAGAGAAAGGTTTCATTATACATATTTGGGGTTATTTCCTTCACACGGATAAGCCGGAGGAAAGAATTGCCGCGATTGGACAAGATTTACAAAAAATGACACAAGCCGGAAGAAGTTTTTTTTCTAGTGATGCAAAGTCGAAAATGATATCCGCTACTAAAAACGCGTGGCGTTACGCGTTAACTTCCACGTCCGACGGATATGGCATTATTCGAAGTGAAAAAATAAATCAAGTCGGATTGGTAGAAAAAAACAATATCAAAATAAAAGGTGAGACTGAGTCCGACACGACAGAACTTTTGATTGAAACAAATCAAAAAAGAACAAATTTTTATGAAACTTTAACGGGGCTTTTTTATGAAAAATTTCCAGATATTAGCGTAATTTCTGTGAAGCGAATTACAAATGATAATTGGGAACGCGTTTTGATTAAATTTGAAAAAAACTTGACTAAAAAAACGCAAAGGTCCATTAGGGAACAAATTGAAAAATATCTTGAAACTGATGTTACGGAAATCAGCGTTCGGGGAGTAACGTATTCGGACATAGCTCGCTCTGAAGAAAGAATCAAGCGAAGTGAAGTTTCTAGCACGCAAGAATACGCCAATTCGTTAAATAAAGTTTTCGAGAGACCCGGCATTAAAAAAATTATGAAAAATTGGCAGGTTGTTGACCCTGGGTTACTAAATCCTAAAAAGGCGCGATTGTGGTTCGCGCGAGAACTCTTGACGAGTTTGGGAACGGAAAATGGAAATGTTACTAATGATTCTCTTAAGTCGTTAGCGAAGAAGATAACAAATAATGAGGCGTTTTTAAATTCAGAAGAATTTTTACAAAGTGAGATGTCAGAAATTCACGCTAATTTGTCGGGGTTGAATAAAGACGAGTGGGATGAGTTTTTGCATAATGCACCCGTGCTTGCCGCGACTCTTGTAGCGTTGCGTGCGAGGCTCGCGGTTAATGTCGATATGTCTAAAAAAGAAGCGGCGGAGTTAGAAGGGCAATTCATTTCATTTTTAAAGGGTGAAGGGATTTCGCTTGGTAATGGCCAGCTAAGGTTTGTTTCTTCTTCAGCTCGAAAACCTTTCGCGTCTTTTAAGTCGGGGAAAATTGCGGCGCTTTTTGCGAGAGATGAAAGTTTAGTCGCGACATATAACAAGAATGTCCGCTCAAGATGGTATGAGCCCACAGATGATATGACGAGGCTTGTTTCGGGACTTGTAACGGCGACGCTTTATTCTGTGTCTGATGGAGCGGGTAACCCGCTGGAGGTTAAAACTCCATCAATGTTTGAGACTATGTTCGAGGCGGTCGCGACAGCAATTCAAGGCTACTCTGTGATCGGCAAAGCGGCTTAGCCGAAAAAGACTTTCATAGCAACATATTAATTCATTAGGGATTGATGCTAAGAGGCGGTGTCGATAAGTCCTTATACCGCTTGTAATTCTTCTTTACGCGGAATAGAAAATACGTATAATTTTACTTCCTCATTTTTATATTTTTTAGGAATACACATTTCTATCATTTTTGTGCTTACGCGCAAGGACAAAAAGAAAATGTGTCCCCATCGTCTAGGTTGGCCTAGGACACTAGATTTTCATTCTAGTAACAGGGGTTCAAATCCCCTTGGGGACGCCATTTATTGTTTGCTGTAGGAGCCTTGTCTCGTTTTAATGAGACGAGGCTTTTTTTGTCAGTTGCTGACCTAAAAGGAAATAATTTTAATGACTTCGCTTTCCCAAAGCCTCAAAGATATTTCGGGGACGGATTTGCCCAAAAACTTTGATTTGAGCGAAGAGTTCAAACTCGCTTTTAATGCTATAGAAAATACAAAAGAAAATTTTTACGTGACAGGCGAAGCGGGAACAGGCAAAACCACACTTCTTAGGTTTTTTCGCCGGAACACAAAAAAGAATCACGTTATTCTCGCACCCACAGGAATTGCGGCGATAAACGCACAAGGACAGACAATTCATTCATTTTTTAGATTTCCTCCCAAAATTGTTCAGGAGAAGGCTATTAAAAAAGTTTGGGGTAAAGAGGATTTGTTTAGAAACTTAGATCTGTTGATTATCGATGAAGCATCAATGGTTAGGGCTGATGTTTTAGATGGCATAGATGTCGCGCTTAGAAAAAATAGAAAGTCTCGAAAAAAATTTGGCGGCGTTCAAATAGTTTTGTTTGGAGATATGTTTCAACTTCCACCCGTTGTTGGGCGGAATGAGTTAGGTGTCTTTGACGAGAGATACGCGACACCGTACTTTTTCAGCGCTAAAATTTTTAGCGAAGTAAAATTCAAGAAAATTCATTTACGAAAAAACTATCGTCAACGCGACCAAGAATTTAAATCTATTTTGAATAAAATCCGCAACGGAAAAGCTGGTGAAGAAGATTTGAAAAAAATAAATGAAAGAATGAACTTAAATCTTTCCGTTGAGATGAATGATTGCGTAACTTTAACTCCTCGAAACGATATTGCGGATAGGATAAACAAACAACGGTTAGTGAAACTCAAGTCAAAAGAATATGTCTTTAAGGCGGATGTTGAAGGAGAGTTTGATGAGAGACTTTATCCGGCGGAGCTCCATCTGCCGCTTCGTGTCGGGGCGCAAGTTATTATGACGCGAAATGACGAAGAAAAAAGATGGGTGAACGGAAGTATCGGTGAAATTGTAACGCTTGAAGAAACTTTAGTCAAAGTGCGTATTGATTTAGAGGTCTATGAGGTTGAGCCGATAGAATGGCGAAATATTCGCTATGATTTTGACATTAATAAAAATGAAATAGTTGAAAATGATGTTGGGTGGTTTAGACAGTATCCAATAAAGCTTGCTTGGGCGATTACAATTCATAAAAGCCAAGGGCTTACGTTTGATAAGATGATATTAGATTTGTCGAGTGGAGCATTTGCGTACGGGCAAACTTACGTGGCACTCAGCCGCTCACGAACGCTTGAAGGCTTGACTTTGAAATCACAAATAAAACCGCGTGATGTCATGGTCGATGGACGGATTCTTTTGTTTGAAGAATCCTTGCCGGAATATAAAAAAGGCATGTTGTTATAAAAAATAAACAGCACAACTTATTATATAAAAATTCTTTATAAATTTTGAAATGATGCCGAGAGAATGCGCGAAGGTTTTAAGATTTATAAAGAATTTTTACATTTTTATTAGTTAAGTTCGCACGGCGGAAAGTTTTTCTTTCAAACTTTCATATTCTTTCCAAATTTCTTTTGGGAAGTTATCGCCGAATGTTTTGAAGTATTGTTCAATTTCGACGAGTTCTTGCTCCCACTCTTCAGACTTGATATTGAAAAGTTTTTCGATTTTTTCTTTAGGAATATTTAATCCGGAGAGTTCCAAGTCTTCGATTTTTGGTATTAAACCAAGAGGAGTTTCTTTTGCTTCGACTTTGCCCTGAACGCGATCAAGAATCCATTTTAAAACGCGGACATTGTCTCCAAAGCCTGGCCAGATAAATTCTCCGTTATCGTCAACGCGAAACCAGTTGATGGAATAAATTTTGGGCGGGTGGGTGAATTTTTTGCCAATGTCAAGCCAATGCGCGAAATAATCTCCCATATGATAACCGCAAAAAGGGAGCATCGCCATTGGATCGCGGCGAATAACGCCAACTTTTCCCGCAGCCGCCGCGGTAGTTTCAGAACCCATTCTTGTCCCAATAAAAACTCCGTGCTGCCAATCAAATGCTTCAGCGACAAGAGGAATAAGCTGCGCTCGTTTTCCGCCAAACAAAATTGCATCAAGAGGAACGCCTTGGGGATTGTCGTATTCTTTTGAAAGAGTAGGACAGTTGTAAATTGATGCCGTAAAACGAGAATTTGGATGAGCGCATTTTATTCCTTTGCTTGCGTCCCATTCATTTCCTTGCCAATCTAGCACGTGTGCGGGTTGCGCGCTAAGCCCTTCCCACCAAGGTTCCATTTTATCCAAATCAAGACCCGTATTTGTATAAAGTGTCGGGAAGAACTTATCGTTTTTGAGTGTCCCAATCATATTCGGATTGGTTTTAAGAGATGTGCCAGGAGCAACTCCAAAAAATCCCGCTTCAGGGTTAATAGCGTAAAGGCGGCCATCTGGTCCGACATTAAGCCATGCGATGTCATCACCGATGGTGCGTATTTTATAGCCCGGAAGTGTTGATTGAAGCATCGCGAGATTGGTTTTCCCGCACGCCGAAGGCAATGCCGCTGCGACATAAGATATTTTCCCATCGGGAGATTCAATTTCCATAATAAGCATGTGTTCGGCTAGCCATCCTTCGCGCTGTCCGATACAAGACGCGATGCGAAGAGCGAAGCATTTTTTGCCAAGCAGCGCGTTTCCGCCATAACCAGAACCGAAACTTTGAACAAGATTTTCTTCCGGGAAATGCATAATAAAACGACGGTTTGGATCCAGTTCGCCGATAGAATGAAGGCCGCGAACAAAGTTTTCAGAATTTCCGATTTTATCAAAAGCTTCTTTCCCCATGCGCGTCATAATCCGCATGCTTAACGCGACATAAGAGTTGTCAGTGATTTGGACGCAGGCTTTCGCGTAAGGAGATTTTGGGTAGCCCATCATATAAGTCATCACATACATTGTGCGGCCTTTCATGCAGCCATCAAAAAGCTCGCGCATTTTTACTTTCGCCTCGGACGGATCCATCCAATTATTATTTGAGCCGCCGTTTTTTTTATCACGATGGCAAACAAAGGTAAGTTGTTCTGTACGGGCAACATCGTTTGGATGGGATTGATGATAATAAGAACCGGGCCAATTTTCATCGCTTAGTTTGTGGAACACAGGACGACCGTTGATGGTTTCTTTTTTCATTCCAATTTCAAGCAGATACTTAGCTTCGGCTTCTGTTCCGTCGCACCAATAAACGCGCGAAGGCTTGGTAAGTTGCGCTTGTTCTTCAACCCATTTTTCGAGAGGTGTCGCCATCTGTCAAAACTCCTATGTCTAGTGCTTTTATGATAAAAATTCCGCCGCGAGTTTTAACTCCAGAGAAGAATAAAAACTAGGGATAAAACAAAAAACGGAATGGTGGAAAAAAAGGGTGGGCAACGGGAGTTGAACCCGCAACCCCAAGATCCACAATCTTGTGCTCTAACCAAGTTGAGCTATGCCCACCGTAAAACAAAAATCTTATAAAAATAGACGCGTATTATAGTGAAAAAAAATGAGAAGTGAAGAATAAATCCAAGATAAATCCTTGAGTTATAAAAGGCTTTGCCGATACACGAAAATAATTATTTTTCTTTTTAAAAAGATGCGAAAAAAGGAATCTATGAAATGATTACGCGTGTTGTCCGTTATGTCTATCAGTCGCTGAGTTCGGTTTTACGACGTGAAGAAAAAAAACGGCATGAGTCGATGCTTAACGCCGCACGGAGAATGATTTTTGTTCGAGATTTAAATCATTTGATGAAGTTGATTGTGCGGGTTCTTACTAAAAAAGCTCGTCTTTCTTTTGCTAGAGTGTATTTGTTTGATCGTAGGCTTCAAAACTTCATATGTCTTGCTTCGTATGGGATGTCTAGCAATGAGGCAAAAGTGCCTTTCCCCGATGACTCCGCTCTTGTGAAATGTATTCGGAAAATGGCGCGACCGATTCGTTTTGAAGATTTAACAGATACAAAAG
Source organism: uncultured bacterium (assembly GCA_964410905.1). GTDB lineage: Bacteria > Omnitrophota > Omnitrophia > Omnitrophales > Aquincolibacteriaceae > Aquincolibacterium. The sequence continues at coordinate 15,118 of CAYPIR010000017.1, forward strand.
GTGTAGATACGCATAATGCTTTAAATGAAATGAAATCACTTGAAGCTGCGTTAATTGTTCCGAGTTTTATTCGCAATAGGCTTTTGGGATTTGTTGTGCTGGGGCGAAAACTATCGGGCAGGAGATATAGCAAAAATGACTTGAATTTTTTTTCAATCTTGGCAGAACAAACGGCTCTTGCCATAGAAAATTGTCTTTTTATAAAAGAGTTTGAAGATCAGCAAACGCATTTTTTTCAAGTCGCGAAAATGGCGGATTTGGGAACGATGGCAGCTGGAATTGGCCATCAAATAAATAATAGGTTCAATGTTATACGCCTTGGAATGGAGTCGGCTTTGATGATAGAAATTTCAAAGTTGCGGGAGTTTTTTAAGGATAAGGATTCCGGGTTTGGAGATCCTTTGGTTGAAAGTCTTACGGATACGTGTCAAAAGGTAATAGCGAACGCCGAGCACGGCGGTGAAATAGTTAAGAGACTGCTTGATTTCAGCAGGCTGTCTGTTGGATTCCGCGTTCTTGATGTCGGCGATATTGTGGAGAGTACGGTTAGGCTTTGGAAATGTAAAAGAGATTTGTCTGGAATTGATTTCAAAGTAGAGGTGTCAAATCATGTGGCGATGATAAAAGGAAATTTTTCGGAGGTGGAAGAAATTTTGTTTAATCTTCTTGATAACGCGGCTGACGCTATTGTGGTTAAAGGCGATGCTATTAAACTTGGGACTATTGAGCCGGCAAAAGTTGTGCCGTTTTTTATTTCGCTCTCGGCGGATAACGTAGAAAGAAATCAAAAAAAATATGTCAAAATTTCGATTAGTGAGAATGGGATTGGAATGGACAAAGAAACTCAGAAAAAGGTTTTTGTTCCGTTTTTTACCACTAAAGCAAGTTCTTTAAAAGGCACGGGGCTTGGGCTTTATATTATTCGCAAAATGGTCGATGCTCATAGGGGTATGATTGAAATTGAATCAGAGTATGGCGAAGGGACAACATTTTTTGTTTATTTGCCTTTCGCGAGCGACAAGGTGATTTTTTAGTGGCTAGTTTAGAGTTTGAAAGATATAGGCGGAGGATTTATGAAAGCGTTTGGGGTTGGGCTTTTGGTTATCGCGGCTGTAGCGGTTTTGTGCGTTATGGGATTTTTTCTTTTGCCATTTTTTATTGTGTTAGGATTTTTTTTGAAAATCTTACTTGGGATTTTGTTCCTCTTGTTTTCAATTTGGCTCATCGGCAAACTAACTCTTTGGATGATTGAGTCGATGAGGGATAAATGAAAGATATGGCGAGAGAAGCGTTCGTATTAGACAAAAAAATTTAATCGTAATTTGAAATATATTGGGCCAAAAATGAAAAGAAAAATAGATGGTGCAATTGTTACCACAACGACGAATAATAATTATGGAAATGTTCTACAAAGATACGCCATGCAAGAGTTTTTGCGACAGAATGGTTACAATTTCATTCAATATTATTTTTTCGGCTATTATTGGAAAGTATATTTTATTAAAATTTCATGTCTTTTTCATCCCATTCGTAATCTCTATCGCATTATCAAAAGGAGGAAAACCGTAAAGCAATCGGCAAATATGTATAATTATGCAGAACTGAGCAAGTTCTGTAATGAACGAATAAAACAGAAATGGTTTTGTAAATTATTTTTAGCAAAATATAGCAAATATATTATTGGGTCTGACCAAAATCTAAATGATAGAGTTATTAATCGAGAATTTTTTACAAATTGGCAAAACTTCTTACTTGGTTTTGTTAAATGGCCAGCCAAAAGGATTTCCTATGCCTCAAGTTTTGGGAGAGACGATCTTGAGAAAGATAACATTATGCGAAGCGAAAGAGCAAAAGATTTGATGCTAAAATTTGATGGAAGTTTTTACGACGTGTTGTGCTGAGGATGAAAAATGAATAATTTAAAGAAGTACCATATTTTGTCGATAACGGGGATCTTTGTATCTATAAAAAAAGTTCTTTCTTTTTTTTTTCGTAAAAGTACCGGGTTGGTACTTCGTGCAAAGTGTTTAGTATGGCTGCTAGTTCTGTTTTTAAAATCAATTTTATTTTCTGAATCTCATCTTCGATTTCCATACTTTCTAACTATCGTTACAATTATAAAAAACGAGGGCCCGTATCTAAAGGAATGGCTAGAATTTCATCGTATTATAGGCGTTGAGAAGTTTTACTTATATGATAATGAATCAACAGATGAAACTTATGAAATATTAAAGCCCTACATTGAAAAGAGGATAGTTGATTATACTTATTTTCCCGGTCTTAAAAGGCAGATGCCAGCGTATAGGGATGCAGTTTCAAAGCATCAGTACGATGCAAAATGGATGGCATTTATCGATGTGGATGAATTTATTATACCAATAGAAAATAAAACTTTGCCTGAATTTTTATACAATATACCACAAACGGTTTCTCAGCTGTGTGTCGCATGGAAGATATATGGATCAAATGGTCATTTAACAAAGGGACCGGGGCTTGTGATGCAACGGTTTACGCATAGGAGTTTTGATAGTGGGGGGAGGCTTGCTTACAAGAGCATAATTAATCCGAGGCAGTGTATTTGGTGTTTGAGCCCGCATAAAACTATTGCATTAAAGAAAACTGTAGATGAAAATTTTATTGATTTCAAGGTTCCGATTTCTAAGAATAAAATAGCTATTAATCACTATAAATTAAAGTCCAAACAAGAATTTCTTCAAAGAAGAAGTTATGGGTCCGCGATTTATGGTTCAAAGCGATGGAATAAGGATAATCTCTGGGAAGAGATATTTGAGCTTTGGGATTCACATATGAATGAAGTGCATGATCCGATGCCCGCAAAATTTGTAGAGGTAGTTTTAAAAAATGTTGAAAAATAAACTCTTTTTTTTAATTTATACTTTATTCCTGATTGTGGGCATAATTTTTTATGACTTTATAGTAAGACGAACAGGTTTTACCTATGCTGACGAGATCTTTATTTTTGCCTTAGCAATTTTGGCTTTTTTTATGGCGCACAAAAGTGATAGGGAAGTTAAAGTTTTGTTTGTGCTAGGCGGTGTTTTTTTATTTTATTTAGCATATTCTTTTTTTATTAAATCAAACAAGCCGCCGGCCATTTGGGGCGATTTTTTTATACAAGCGAAACCATATTTGGCGTTTGTGATGACGCTGTTGATTGCCCCACAAATAAACAATGGGCAAAGTAGCTTTCTTAGAAAGTTAATAATTTTATTTTCTTTGTCTATTCTATTTGATGGAATTTTCTTTATTTTTCATGGTAAGAGTTTTTTTTTGTATCATCCGTCTAGGTTGGCAACCGCAAGTACTATTCTTTCTCTTTTTTATTTGTATTTGTTTGATTTTTCCAAGAAAAGCATTGTAATTTCTATGTTGATTTTAAGTTTTGGATTTCTTTCCTTGAGAAGTAAAGCGTATGGTTTTTTTGTTGCGGAAATAATAGTATTACTTTTTTTGAAGAGAGACCTTTTTTTTAAGAAAAAGATGAAAATTAGCCCCAAGAATATTTTAATAGGCCTTCTGTCTAGCAGTATAATTTTTGTAGCAGGATATAAGAAATTTTATTTTTATTTTGTTAAGGGTTCATCTGATTTGCATGCGATGTTTGCACGTCCAGCATTATATAGAGGGATGTTTGTAATATTAAGAGAATACATTCCGTTTGGTAGCGGATTTGGCTCTTACGCTACTTATTTTTCTCAGCAGTATTATTCACCCATGTACTACAAGCTAGGCTTGGATACAGTTCATGGATTACAGCCATCGAATCCCACATTCATATCAGATGCTTATTATCCAGCGCTGGCAGAATTTGGGATTATAGGCGTGCTGTTATTCTTTTATTTTTGGCGGTTTGTTTTTAGGCGAATGAATTTATATTCTACGAAAATACAGAGAGGTGAAATTGCAAAAGAAAAAACAATAATTCTAATGATAATGGTCTTTTTTGCGATAGAACTAGTGTCTGACAGTACAATAACTCAAAACAGAGGCGTTTTTATGATGGTTTTGCTCGCTATGTGCTTAAATGATTTAAAGCGTAAGAGTATGGTGGAACATGAAAATCCTTCTCGCTAATAAATTTTACTATTCTCGTGGTGGCGATTGTATCTATACAATTAGCCTTGAACATTTATTACTGCAAAATGGACACGATGTCGCAATTTTTGCTATGCAACACTCTGAAAATTTGCCAACCCAATGGAGTAATAATTTCCCGAGTGAAGTGAACTTTATGAGGAAAGGTAGTATTTTTGAAACGGTTCTGCGCCCATTAGGGACAAGAGAAGTTAAAAATAAATTCAATGCTTTACTTGATCGCTTTCAACCGGATGTGGTGCATTTGAACAATATTCATACACAAATTTCTCCCGTGATTGCTGAGCTTACGTACGAGCGAGATATACGGGTTGTTTGGACTATTCACGATTACAAGTTGCTTTGTCCAAGATACGATTGTTTGCGTAATGGGAAAGTGATTTGTGAGAAATGCTTTGCGGACAAAAAAAATGTTTTGAAATATTTCTGTATGAAAAACTCTAAATTGGCTAGTTGCATGGCTTATATTGAAGCGATGAAATGGTCGTGCGAAAAATTGGAGAAATATACCGATATTTTCATTTGCCCCAGTGCATTTATGGCAAAAAAAATGATACAAGGTGGATTTGATAAAAATAAAATCGTAACTTTATGTAATTTTATTGATATTGAAAAAACAAAACGAGTTAGTTTTAATAGGGAAGATTATTATTGCTATGTTGGACGTTTATCGCCCGAAAAGGGTATTGAAACGTTGATTGAGGTTGCAAAACAATTGCCGTATAAATTAAAAGTTGTTGGTGGCGGAGCATTGCTGGATAAATTGCGACAATCAACAAAAAATGGGAATGTCGAATTTCTTGGTTATAAAATTTGGGATGAAATCAAAAATATTGTTGGGAATTCGCGGTTTTCGATCATTTCTTCCGAATGGTATGAAAACAATCCGCTATCAGTTATTGAGTCACAATGTTTAGGCACACCTGTTTTAGGAGCGGATATTGGTGGAATTCCTGAATTGATTGACAATGAAAAAACTGGGATGTTATTTGAATCAAAAAATGCAAATGATTTAGCAGTAAAAATTAAACAAATGTTTGCAACTAAGTTTGATTACAAAACCATTGCCGAAAAAGCACAAGAACGTTATGCGGCAGAAAATTATTATAAAAAGATCCTAGAGATTTATGGGGAATAAAATATTAGCGCCAACAGATGCGAGCATTATTTTGACATATCGTTGCCCAATGCAATGCAAAATGTGTAACATTTGGGCTAATCCTACTGATTTGTCTAAGGAAATTACTGCAAAAGAACTTAGCGTCCTCCCCAAATTGAAGTTTATCAATCTTACTGGTGGCGAGCCATTCGTTCGTGAAGATTTAGAAGAAATTGTAGAAGTTTGTTTTACAAAAACATCTCGTGTGGTGGTGTCGACTTCTGCCTGGCTTGATGAGCGTGTAATTTCATTAGCGACACGGTTCCCCAATATTGGGATTCGCGTCAGTATTGAGGGCCTTGCCTCAAAAAATGATGAATTACGAGGACGAATTGGAGGTTTCGATAAGGGATTGCGGACATTGAAAACACTGAAGAAAATGGGAATAAAAGATATTGGTTTTGGCTGTACAGTTTCAAACAATAACTCCACTGATATGCTGGAGCTTTACGCCCTTGCACTAGAACTCGATTTGGAGTTTGCGACAGCCGCGTTTCATAACTCTTATTATTTTCACAAATTTGATAATGTTATTACTAATAAGGAAAAAGTTTGCGGAGATTTTGAAAAATTAATCAATAGACAATTAAAAGAATCTAATCCTAAGTCTTGGTTTAGAGCATTTTTTAATATGGGTTTGATAAATTATATTGAGGGTAACAGGCGAATGCTTCCTTGTGAGGCGGGAAGTGTGAATTTTTTTGTTGATCCGTATGGGGAAGTTTATCCGTGCAATGGATTGGAAAAGAAGTATTGGATGGAGTCGATGGGAAATATTAGAGAGGTGTCTGATTTTGCACAGATTTGGAATGGTGCACAGGCTGAAAAAGTTCGTTCGATGGTTAGACGGTGCCCCAAAAATTGTTGGATGGTGGGGACTGCTGCACCTGTTATGAAAAAATATATCAAATATCCTCTGAAATGGGCGATTAAAAATAAAATTCGTTCGTTGTTAGATAAACCTGCTTGCTTGGATAAGTGTTGGTATGATGTTGGACAAGATCCAATGCAGGGTGATTTGAGAGGGAAGCTATGATATGAAAATAGCAGTAACTGGGGCACGCGGTATCCCTAATATTCTCGGAGGAGTAGAGACGCATTGCGAAGAACTCTTCCCGCTTATTGCGGCGAAGAGTTTTGATGTAACTGTCTTTTGTCGTACAAATTATGTTCGTGATAATTTGTCAGAATACAAAGGCGTAAAACTTTTAAATATTTCTGCCCCTAAAGTAAAATCTCTTGAAGCAATCGTTCATACATTTAAATCTGTAATTGTGGCTAAGTTTAAATTAAATGCAGACATTGTGCACATTCACGCTATTGGTCCTGCGTTGCTTGTGCCGCTGGCAAGGCTTCTAGGTCTTAAAGTTGTTTTTACTCATCACGGAGCTGATTACGAACGCGAAAAATGGGGAAGTGTTGCTAGGTTAGCATTGCGATTTGGTGAATACTTAGGGTGTAAATTTGCTAACGAGGTAATAGTAATTTCTAGTGTTATAAATGAAAGCATAAAGGCTATGTATGGACGATATGACGCACACTTGATTTACAACGGTGTGCCAAAGCCGGTTTTTATCAAAACAACAAATTATTTGAGTGAGTTAGGTGTGAAACCGCGACAGTATATCTTTGCAATGGGGAGATTTGTGCCAGAAAAGAATTTTCATCAACTCATAGAGGCTTTCTCCTCTTTGAAAGATGATGATTATAAACTTGTTTTGACTGGCGATGCTGACCACGAAGGTGATTATTCATTAAGACTTAAAAAACAAGCAAAAGAGAATAGCGTAATTCTTACGGGTTTTATCAAAGGTGATAAATTACACGAACTTTTGACACACGCTAGAGGTTTTGTCTTGCCATCTTCACACGAAGGCTTGCCTATTTCGTTGCTTGAAGCGATGAGTTATGGTTTGCCAATAATTGCAAGTGATAT
>CAYPIR010000018.1:0-21517 GCA_964410905.1 uncultured bacterium
AACTAAACTTTTTAGGCTTGTTGACGGCAAGATTCATAATGTTTCCTTTCAAATTTATTATTTGGTTTCGATAAAACCATTAGATAAACGGATGATTTTTAAAAATTTGCGCTTTTTCTATTCAAAGATTTTGGAAGTATAGCACTCGCCCATAAAAATACGAAGAAAAGAATAACGAAATGTTACGAGTATTCGCGGACAGAACTGTTGGCTTTTATAAGGGCGTTACTTTTAAACGCCGTCGGATATAAGGAATGGATACTGCAGCTTCGTTTCACTTCGTGCAGTATGACGTAATGAGCGGTAGCGGTGGGACCGGCTTGCTATTACGTATCGGCAATAAGTCAATGCTCATTGCATTGACACAAACAAGCGAGACTTTGTCGTCTCGTCTAGTTTGAATTCGTCAATACAGTTAGGGAGAGTCGCCTGACGGCGACTGTCCGAAGATCCCTAATAAAAATGATCTTTGCTCCCTAAAAACCATGGGCAATAGAGGATTTGAACCTCTGACCTCTTCCGTGTGAAGGAAGCGCTCTAACCAACTGAGCTAATTGCCCATAACAAACTTTCAAACAACAGCCTTTCAAACAACAGCCCCTCATCCTTTGCTTCGGGGCATTTAGATGTGAATTTGTGGTTCGCGTCCTAAATCGAGCTAATTGTCCGTAAAAACAAAGGCGGGATTTTAAAACTTAAGCGCGACCGACATATTCGCCAGTGTCGGTATTCACTCGCACAACAGTTCCCTCGTCTATAAACAATGGCACACTGATTTTTAAACCCGTTTCGCACACAGCGACTTTAACCGTATTAGAAACAGAGTCGCCGCGGACACCCGGAGGAGCTTCTGTTACTTTCAGTTCAACAATTCCCGGCAATTCGGGAAAAACTGGTTTTTCTTCATAAAAATCAATCTTAATTTCCATTCCTTCTTTTAGATAAAACTTTTTATCGCCAAGCAGCTCTTCACTAAGCGGAAATGAATGATATGTTTCCATATCCATAAAATGATAACCTAAATCATCGCGATAAAGAAACTGGCATTGTTTAGGATCGAGGCTAACCCGTTCAAGAGCTTCATCCGGGGAAAAACGGCTTTGAATAATTCTGCCGTTCTTGAGATTTTTAAGAGTGATTTGATAAAACGCGCGAAGATTCCCCGGCGTTCGGTGAGTCGCTTCTGTTATAAGTTGCATTTCATTTTGATAAATTACAATCGCGCCTTTTTTGGCGTCGCGAGCTTGAATTTGCATAAAAACACCTTTGTTGAATTTTGAATTTGTTATGGGAAAAGAGCCGTCATTATACGCGCGAAGCTGTATTTATCAATACGTTTAACGCCGTCAGCGCATTGAAATTACTGACAAGACTCGTTCTTTGGTCTGCTGTTCTTTCCGGTAAGAATAAAATGTTTCATTTTCACAAACCGTGCAAATGTTAGAATCAAAAATGTTTCGTTCCAAAACGCCACGGCTAATTAATATCGCTTTCAACGCTCCGACAAGATCCAAATGTCCTTTGTCGCCTTTGCCAAAATAAAATCCTGGAAAACACCCCATAAATTCACGCCCAACTTCATAACAACATTTCCGTATCGCGGGGCCGATCGCGACTTGAAGAACGGAAAAATCCGTTTTGAATTTTTTATCAAACGTCTTTAGCATTTGGCTGATAATGCCCGCCTTAACGCCTTTCCACCCCGCGTGTGCGATTCCAACGACTTTATTTTTAGCATCCCCAAAACTCACAGGCACACAGTCTGCCGTTTTAATGCCCAAAATGGCACCGCGGCACTGTGTTATAAGCCCGTCCGCTTCAGTTTCGTTATATGGGAAATCACGTTTATCAACTATCAAAACTTTACTACCGTGAACTTGTCTGACGGTCACAAGATTTTTAGGTGAAAGATTCAGTTTTTTTAAAAATTCCGGATAACGCACGTTGGCAAATTTCCGTGAACTAAATGCAGAGACTACATTTTTATCAAATCCCTCAAAGCGATAAACCCCGTTATTATTATTTAAGGTTTCCATTTAAAAGAATTTTTCTGCGGTTAGCAATTTTTCAGCTTTCTGAATATCCGCATTAGCGTGAAAACGTTTGCGAATAGCGCCGTCATTCAAATAATTGTTAATGGAAAGAAGTATCATTCCTTGATCAAGCGCTAAATATTTCCGAGCAACTTTTCTCGTTTCAACCGTAACCGCATCATAGAATCCATACTCGCCATAAATATCATAAAGTTCTATAAGTTTTCGCAAATTACTAATTACTTCCTTAGGCGCATATTCAAGCCCTAAAGCGCTGGCGTGCGGCGTTACAACTCCCGACTTATAACCTTTCATTCCGAACGGCTTTGCCGCATATTCCGAATATCCGCCCTCCGGAACAGAACACGGACTCATGCCCCAAACAGGATACTGCAATTCCTCCAGCGCGTAACGAATTTGCCCTCGCGTATGAGCCGCGTTGTTTCCGCCAAGCCCAAGCGGAGCAAGTTCCCTTTCCTTTAGAACCAGCGCGGGCATCAAAGCCTCAAACGCCGAGCCGCCCCAACTCGGCACAAACTTTATTCCCTTCCATTCATAATTTCCGCCGACATAGGAAAAACCGTCTAAAGTTGTCTTTGTCCTATTCTGAGGAGTTTGCGATTGCCAAACATACGACTCAGGAAAAGTCCTGACCAATCCCTCAAACCAATGTTCCTCAGGGGCATCTCCGCGTGCTACGGCAAGAAAACTCGTCGCTCTAGGTTCGGTATAAAAAACACCATAATGATAGTCAGAATAAACATTTAAATTATCATAAAATCCGTGGAACATTTGCTTGGCAAGCGGATCGTAAAAAAAATTGAGATTTCCTTTTTGCAAAAGTTTATCTGCCTGTGCCGCAAGTTCTTCCGGAAAAGCCGCGCGCGCCACATAAAGCCCAAGCATTAACCAGCCGCTGTCGACAAACGATACAAAATAACTAGTCCGCTCAAGCGTTGAAGTGTCATAGTAATTAAATGGAAAACCGCTTTTGTGATATTGCATTTTCTCAAGCGTCGCCATTGTTTTTTTAATTCGGCCGGCGGCGTCTGCTCTGGTGATGAACCCAAAATCATAGGCGCTTACAACCGCCATAAAATAAACGCCGACATTCGTAACATTCGTGTAATCCCCAATCCACGCGGATTCATCAAGCGGAGAATTGTTCCCAAGCAAAATAGTATCGAGAGGCAAAGCGTTTTCTTTATCAACAATATTGTCAAAAAACGCCCAAGTGTCTTTAGCGATTCGCTTTAAAAATTCTTTATCGTCTTTCGGCAGAGCCTCATTATTTATCAGTGTTTTTGGGAAACCTCGCAGCCGATTTACAAGCAAAGTCTCAAATTCAATATGCGATAAATTTTCCTTTGTTTTCTCTATTTTTCTATCCGGAGTGTCCACCGCGCTTGGTCCCGGATTTCCCGTTCGGCTAAACCTGATATTATCGAGAAAAATCCGCCCCGTTTTTTTTGTTACAAATTCATCTTGAAAAATAATCACAAGTTCATCGAGAGGTTTATAACAGGCGCGCGGATTTGTCCAAGCCTCAGGTTTGGTAAAATCAATTAACCCTGTCATAACATTAAGAGGAATGCTAACGGTTTTCCATTCGGGTGAAACGGACACAATCGCGGTTCCGGAATGCTTTTCCACGCAAGCGGAATCGACACATTTTTTAAGTTCTATTTTAAACCGTTCCGTAAACCCTTTGTTCGCATCACCTTTAATATCAAACTCCAAATGATCATATTCGGACGCGTCAAATCCCGCTAGTTTTGTCCAAAATCCATTCTGAGCTTTCTTGTCAGAATCCACGCTATAATTCATTTGCAAAATATTGCCTTGCGTTCCATCTGCTTGCCCAGTCTTTAAAACTTTTAAATCCGTAAACGAATTGTTGATGTCCGTTAAGTCCAAATTCCAATCGCCGCTTTCGGCTCCAAGATTATTTTTTAGCCCCGACTCAAAATCCGCGACCATCACAACCTTGGGCGTTTCTTTTTTTTCTACTACGGTTTCAGATTTTGTATCCGTTTTTGACTGCGCGCTTTCCCGCGGCGGTTCATTTTTGCTAATTGATTTAAATATCAAAAAAGCGATAGCGGCCGCTAACAAAATCAAAAAAAATCGTTTCATAAATAACCTTTCAGTATTTTCCACGTTTTAGCTCCAACAATTCCGTCCGCAACAAGACCTTTGCTTTTTTGAAAATTGCGGACACCCAAACGCGTTCTATTCCCATAAAACCCTGTCGCTTTTCCAGTAAAAAAACCTGCTTTTCTTAGGGCGTTTTGAATTTGAACTGTTTTTTGTTTTGACGGAATCGTAAGCGAACGTGCAGAAGAAACGGACACTCCGCCACTACCGTAAAAAGATTGAATTTTTCTTAAATCCGTCCATAAAAGTTTTCTATTAGCACTTCCCAAAATACCGACATAAAGAACGCGATTGCCAACCACAATCCGACCGGCAAAACAATGTCCAGCTCTTTTGGTATACCCTGTTTTTCCTATAATGCTTTTTGTAGACAAAAGCATTTTATTGGAATTTCTAAGGCCGAAAACTCTTCCGTCAAGACTGCGAATCTTCATTGCGTCAATTTTGAGTGTTTCAACAATAAACGAATACTTTGTAGCCGCCTCAATAATCTTGGCAAGATCTGATGCGGTGGAATATTGGCCTTCGGCGGGAAGTCCCGACGCATAAATAAAATTAGATTCTTTACCGCCAATTGCATAAAGTTTTTTATTTAGTAGTCGGCTAAAATTCTTACGCGAACCCGCAACGATTATGGCCAAAGACTCCGCCGCATCGTTCGCTGAGCAGATAAGCGCCGCGCGCAAAAGATCCCGGACGTAAAACCGCTCACCCCGCTGAAACTCAAGTTTAAATCGTTGAACATTTTGCATGCCTGCTGGAATTTTAACAACTTTGCCGAGCGGTAAATTATCCAAAACAACCATAGCGGTTAAAAGTTTTGTTGTGCTTGCTGGAGCGCGGCGAGAATGTTTCGATGTGGAATAAAGCGCACTGTGGGTTTTCCCGTCAATTAGCGATACAAACGGAGAAGAAAGGATGAGATTTGAAGCCGCGTAAGTTGGCAAACAGACGCCAAAAACTGCCAATGCAAAGCACAAAACTATGATGGATATTTTTTTTAACATTATTTTAAAGTGAATTTGGAGATTAATAAAGATAAGAGCACTTATTCTACGGCATTTGGCAAGAAATCTGAGGTGTTTATTCGTAATATTTTATGAAGTTTAGATGGGTTATCGGGTAAAGCCCGATCCCTACAGATATGCATGTCAACAAATCCGTAGACAGAATTAGTTCAAAAGTCATCCTGCACGAAACGCAGTGAAGTTGCAGGATCTCAGTCATCCTGCGCGTTGTTTTTTAACGTCGCAGGATCTAAGCGTTAATTGCCTCTGGATTCCGCGACGTGAAACGCGCGGAATGACGTAATGGACAAGTGCCGAAGGCACTTCGTCATTCTGCACGAAGCGTAGCGTAGTTGCAGAATCCAAGCCGTTTGAATTATGGATCCTGCGACTTACGCGCAGGATGACTTTAGAATTAATTCTATCTACGAAATTATTACTTTTACAACAAACCTTATTTCCCAAAATTACGCGCATATGCATGTGCATACATTTTGTTAATACAAAAATCAGCTTATTTATTTGCGGTTTTAGAACTTCGCAGAAGCCGCAAAACCCACGCGATAAAAACTCCGCTTAAAAGAAGATTCAGCGCAAGACTAAGCCCCCCATAAGCAATGTCCGTCCCTTCCAAACCATAATTTATCGCTATAAGCAAAACTCCGGCGCCGACTTCGCCGCGCGGGAACATAGCAATGGCAAGCGCTATGCGCTCTTTAATCGTCGCTTCACTTCGGTAACAAAGCGCGGGAAAACATTTCCCCAAATTTGCGAGAATAGTCAAAGCCAAGACGTGCAAGATGATCAAAACAACGCCTTCACTTCCAAGCGCAATTTTAGGGAGCGAGCAACCAACCAAAAACATAAAACCTATTTTAATCGCCTCGTCCATCACACGAATTCCCCGCGTTTCATGTTCCCGCTCTTCCGTTTGGCTTCCATCAGCACGCGGACTTTTTAAAATAGCGCCAAATGCAAACGCAGGCAACAGCACTTCTAAAGGAATTTTTAAACGATGTTCAATTTCCCAACACAAAAAAGTGATGCAAACCGCATAAACCAAAATCCAAATTTTTCCATTACTCAAATTCAAACCATGCAAAAATTTATACGCGAGCCATAAAAGTCCAAGAACAATTGTTAGAACTATAAAAAGTTCTGGACGAAGTCCGACGAAAAACGCCTGAAGCGGTATCATTAAAAGAACAGTGTCAAGGTCATCAAAAATGGCAAGCACTTGCGCTTTTTTAAACAGCCAAGAGCCGCCAAGCCCAGCCGCCGCTAGCATAGCAAACAAGACCCCAGCCGATGTCGGAGCTGCAAATCTGCCAACCAAAAACGCTTCGCGCCACTCGGTACTAAAAACCACTATGAAATAAACAGCACAAAAAATCCAAGGAAAAGCCGCCGCTGTCATTGCCACAACATAATCCCACGCGTAACTTTTAAGCCTAGTCTTATCAAGCGAAAACTCTTGTCCCACGCCAATCATAATGTAGGAGAGAAAAATCATTGTTGTGATATGCAGTGCGGAACGAGCGGAAGCTAAATTAAATACTTGCGAGACTAAAATGCCCAACGCTAAAAAACCGCTATAAAATAAAACCTTCTTCATTTTTTAGATCCTCGTGTGTCTGGAGTTTCGGAAAGATACAACTTATTTGGAATTTAAGCAAGTTTAATACCAGTGTGGAATTATTCATCATGCGGAGATAGAAAAAAATTACGCTGAAGCGGCAATGACTTTATACGCCTGCAAAAAAGTCTCTATTGCTTGCGAAATCCTAACTGAATAGCGTCCCGCAACATCTTTGTGATAGCCATTTTCTGTCGGCAGTTCTTCAATTTTTTTGCCCAAAGTAGCCGCCAAAACCAGCCCTTTCCCCTTATCCAAATCAACCAATGTCGTTTGCTCGGAACTAGGCCTTGAATGCAGTCGATCAAGCCGTTCAAAAAACTCACGCGACGGTTCAAACATTACTGAGGAAAAACAAAACACAGGCATTTTTGATATATTCCCAACCGCCCGCAAATCATTATAAACCGATGCTGTTTTCTTAAGATCGCCCAGCCATTCCCATTCATCGCCCGACTTAACATCCGGCACAACCAAATGAAACACGCCTTTATTTACCGTTGCGAAGCCAAAAAGCCAGTTTAAAATCCGATCCTTGTCATCGCTGCGCCATCTATCAATGATATTGCGTTCTAGGACAAAGACAACTGGTTCTATTAATTTAAAATCAGGGGTTACATTGAGCCTATTTTTATCGCTTCTATCTTCACTTCGCGTCTGGTCGCCATCTCCTCTATAAGTAACATTCTGAACAAGATCCGTAGCCGATCTAATTTTATCACCAAGCTGACACGTTTCCGCTGCTTCTAAAATCGCGCGTGCCAACTCCAAATGTTTTTTGCTATAGTCCTTAGTCGGTTTCCGCAAACGTTTTGTAACCTCCTCAGATTTAGTGAGCGGTATTTTTTTTAATGCTTTTCTTTTAACAGATGTTTCCAAGTCCATCTTCCAAAAATATGGCAACATCATTATCGCCGCCGTATGAAGTATTAAATCGTCTTTCCTTTTATCTTTTAGAGCCTTAAAAATTTCTATTTGCTCATTAATTTTTAAAATTTCTGGAGGCAAACTCTCATTCACTTGAAAAATGTGATAGACAATTATGCGTTGAAAAGCCGTCATTTTGTCCCAACGTTCGATTAAATTTCTAACTTCAAAAAGAGTACTTGGCCCTCTAAAAAAATCAGAAAACCACTCTCTAAGACTTTTAATTTGACTAAGCATTTTTTCTGCCGTTTCGTAAAGGTCTTTAATAGCGGGATCGTTTTTAATAGTCCCTTCCTGATCATATAACACCAATCTTAAAAGAAATTCACCTCTTGAAAACATTTCCTCAGAATCTCGCTTATCAGCCTGAAACATAATGTCAACTCTTTCCAATACATTTTCAAAAAGCCCCCTGTAGCGAACGGGTTCTAAAAAAGCTTTGGCAAAATAAAGCGCCACGAGCTTTATTTCATTAAAAACTTTTTCAGCATGAGCCTTTGTCTCTTCGCTTTGACCATTCAAAATTTCACGAATGCGTTTCAGCTGTTTATCCTTACTTGGATAATCGGGGTCAACAGGAACAGAAACTATTGTTAATACTTGTTCGGGCGTAAGTTCAGGGAAAAGCTCATTTCTGATGCTTTTAGCCTCATGCAAAGAATTTTCAGTTTCTGGAAAACGGAAGTGCTCTTTGGGCTGAGGTTTTTTGTCATTCTGCGCAGAGCGCGGCGAAGCTGCAGAATCCATTCCCAGAACCTGCGGGCTACTCCGTGTCTCAGGATGGCTAGAAAAAGTCCCGTCATTCCGTGAGATGCGTAGTGGAGCTGCTGGATCCACCGCATCAGACGACGCCAAAAACTCCTGAATGTTTCCCATCTCAGCCAAACCGCGTTCAACCTCTTTAATTTTTTCATCAATAACTTTCGTATCAAATGATGTCTCATTCTTATAAAATCTATTGATACTTTGTATCATTCTTCCCGCCGTTTTAAGCAGATCTAAACTTTCCTTTGTTTTAGGCAGCCCATGAGCCCATTTTTCAATTTCCTTGCGGATTTTTATTTTAAATTCAGGTCCCGCTATCTCAAAATAAAGCACTCCAACCCCCTTGGCGACATCAACAAAATCTGCCGCAGCGCCATTTCTAACAGCTAAAAGCGCAATCTCCAACAAATGATATTCTATTGCAAACCATTGTTTAAAAATTTCCTTCGCGGCTTCTAACCCTTCTCCCGTTACCATGCCAAGGTTACGCAGCCATTCTCTAGCGGCCTCTTCAAAATACGCTGTCCCATTGCCCGCTTTAGCTGCAACAATCTCCTGAATTTTGCGAAGATATTTTTGAATTTCATAACCCGGAACGTCTTTCCAGCCTCGAATAATCTCAGTCAACTGTGTAACGCTTGAAGCAATTTGCATGGGCGAAAGCGCTGTTCTAACAAGCACTGCCAAAAACGCGCGGAAATCGTCATCTGTCATAGCGTTCTGTTTCTCGCCGTAAAACCATTTTTCAATTTCCAGCGTTCGCGCATCGTCTTCAACAATGCCTTTTCCATAAGCTTCGATAGCCGCATAATTTAATTCGTCCGCTTTACCTGTTGAACTATCACGCCGAATCCAAAAGAGATAAAAAGTAATTTGACGATGACGAGGGTCATTTTGTTGATACTTGCTGACGTAGTCGTAGCTAAAAATAATTCTATATTTAGATGTTTTTAACTCGCTAAAATTAATTTCTGAGTCTCCTACAATTTTGCGCAGCGGAGTGCCCGGCATCGTTCCGGAATCAAGATGCTGGATCCCTGTAAGTTTGTTATAAATGCCGTCCAATATAAAACTTCTAAGACTTTCAGGCATATCTTTTATCTGGTTATAAAATTCTGCGCCGAAACGCACTGTCATATTTAGCGGCTGCCTTTGCTCGCTGCGGGAAGTTTGCTTCTCCGCGTCAAAATCATCCGTATCATTAGCATCATCTTTTTCATAATCAAAATCATCCTCAACCTCTCCGCCCGCGGTATTTGAAACAAACCGTTCGCTGCCTCTTATATCTTTTACATCTATTCCTTCTTTCATTAATTTACTTTTATTGGCAAGATTTAAAGTGTTCAAAAACCATCTGCCGATCTCGCTTTTTTCAAGTTTTTGGATTTTCTCAGGATTGTCAAAGTAGTTCCGCGTTGCGTCTGGATATTTTTCAATTATCGCATCTAAAATCGCTTTCGCACGCCGTCTCAAATCTGGTCCCGGAAACTTTTCCTCGATGTTTTGCGGCAAAGGATCAAACAAATCTTTTTCGATATTTTTCATAATCTCTTGCCTGTCGCCAAAAAGAATTTTTATAGTCCAAAGTTTCAAAAACGCGTCAGTGTCTATAGTCTTTTGATAGGTTGATTCTTTTTGCCCATGAAAAAGTTCGTTCGGCAAGTAGAGCAGCATTTGATAAGATTCAAGAGAATAATTTTGGACAAAGGTCTCCGTATCAAATTTTATAAAGTGAAAAAAAGCATCGGATGCTTGAAACTCTTCATCGGTCATTCCGAACGCGGTCCGCGCATATTTTCTAACATTTTTTTTGAACACATCACTGTAAAACTTTATTCTCTCAGACGGAAAAAGTTTTTCATTCAAAGTCCGCTGATAAGTTCCTGTAGGGACTTTCAGCGCTATATCCGCCTCACGATACAATCTCGGAGGCAAAACAACATTTTTAAGAAGCCTTTGAAATCTCCTCCGCCAGCCGATCTCTTTTTCGAGCTTGGGAGAGGATGCCGACTGCATTATTTTTTTAACTGCGGTCCGCACCTTCTCGGCCTGCTTTTCCGCAGCGTGATATTCGGGCAAATAAAATTCAAATCGCGAAATAGATTGCGCTATATAAAATTTCGCGTCATCGCTTAAGAACCTTATTTTATTAAGGATCAAATCAAGAATGCTTGTGTTGAACTCCGTAACATTTGCGTTATTAATCATAAAGTCGAGCAAGTCAGAAAGCGCCGCGTAAATGATTTCTTCATATTTCGATCCCGAAAGAGCCAGCTGTTCAACTAAATATTCCTGATTCAAATTAAATTTTTTCCCGACAAATCTTTTGCGTTCAAATATCAGAGAAAGCTCGCCGTCTTCACCGATGGCAAAAACATATTCTCCAAGCCGCGCGTTGTCTTTGTCATATTCCGCCGCGTCGTGAACATACAGCGTCCTAACGCCGTCAATTTTGGGGCCTGCCGAAACCACTACTTTTTTTCCATCAAGACCAGGAATATTATTGAGGCGTATTCTCCGAGCGTTTTTTGTAAACGAAACTTCATGACGAGTGTTGTCCACAGGATTATTCAGACGGTAAGATTTAAACGGAACGTCTTTGCCGTCTAAAAACTCGATAAACATATGCTGGTCAAAATCCACCGATGTCGGTTTGTCATTTGAAGTGGGATCTTTGTAATAAGTCGCAAGAGTTTCACCTGTTTCAATGTCCCAAGCCCTAAGATACGTGCCATAAAAAGTGTGCGTAGAAAGTCCGACCGCCACGGGAGCTGTAGTTTTAAGCTCTGCTAATTTTTTTTGAGCAGACAACAATGTCCCCAAAGCAAATTGCTTTTTAGCAAGGCTCATAGTCAAAAGATAATTTTGCTTATTAAGTTCAACAACATCTTCTTCAGCCAACACTTTATTTTTCCTTTTGCTGGCACCCGTCCCAAGCGATACGTGCGCGATCACTGCCTGTCCTTCTAACTCCGGCGGCACGGTTACCGTTTTCCCTTCCATGTAATCTTGAACATCTATGAGCGCGAGGTTATGGGGTTCTGAATCAGCATATGTAGCAAGCGGGAAAAGCGTTCTTGAAAAACCTTTATGAAAATTCAAATATTCCCTCTCAAGATAAACATTTGTTACAAGCCCCAGCCTCTCGTTCATCTCGGCTTTAATAACAACCCGTTCGCCCGCGATTCCTTTTTCGCCAAGTTCTTTTTGATATTTTTTCTGATAAATATTCATTACAGTCGAAGGAACTTGAAATTTATTTTTTTCGCCATGCTCGTTTAATAAAAAAGTTCCGTCAGTAAAAATTTTCGCCTCGGCAATATACGGAGTTCCTCCCAAATCTTCTTCTTTCAAAATTCCTTTGCGGGCGTTAAATATTTGATGCGTTCCTAGATGAATCCATTCACCTCTTCCTGCTAAATACGTAACAGTGTTTAAAAATTTCTCAGGCGCATTTTCAAGCCGCGCTGGATAAATATGCACCACAAGCCCAAGCGTTTTTTCTTTTACCGCGCGAAAAACAAAATCCTCCGCGCCCACAGACTTCCCATCCAATGTCAAACGAAGGAACCGGTCATCCGGGACGCCTTTCAATTTAAAAGGCAAACTTCCCTTGTCATAATTTTTCAAAACAAAAAAGTCTCCTTCGTTTAATCCGCCGGCCGAAATCCCACGAACCATTTCATCTTTTGTAAGCTCTCTAGGGTCAAGCAAATGAGTTTCAACTTCTCCCATTTGCGCCCGCTCTCTAGTATTTGAAAGTTCTTTCAAATACTTCAAAATTTCGCCTTGCCCTTTTGCAAGTTCTACTAATGAGCTGGAAAAAGCGTCTGGAAATTGCCCAATACGTTTTTTAAATTCATCAAAGGACATAAGCACAAACAACTCATTTTCATCTAAGTTGTAATTTTCGCGCAGCTGTTCCAAATCTCCGTCTGTCAGGAAATACGCAAAAATCGTAGTGCGTTCTTTAGTGTCTTGGCGGGCAAAAGCATTTGGCGGAGTTATTTGGTAAAAACTTCTATTTTGGGGAGAGATATCCAGCCCGGTTTCTTCCTTCATTTCACGGACTGCCGCTTGTATTGGCGTTTCTGGCACTGTTGCATTTTTAGGAAAATCAATATGCCCGCTCGCGGAAACTTGCAATTTCCCGGGAGAAGCATCTTTTAATAAAGAGCGTTTTTGTAACAACAATTTCCCGTTGTAAAAAAGATAAACATGACTAGTCATGTGCCATTTTTGATTTTTGTGAGCATCTTCTTTCGACATTCTCTCTTGTGTCAAATTTCCTTGTTCGTCCGTAATCGCGATGTCGCCTTCTTCAAACGCGCCGTAATATTTCCCGCCGCGAATTACTTCTAAACCTTCTATCGCTTCCGCGTAATTCGCCCGCGTCTCTGACCTAGCAATAACCGCATTGGGCCTAGCAAGCTCTTTTATCAAATCCAACCTGTTTTGAGCAATCTGACGAGCAAACAAATTCTCATCCGCGGCAATTAGGTTTTTCCACCCTATATTTTTCAAAACCTCTCTTGCCGCCTCTTCATACATTTCCGTCCGTCTCACGTCCCAAAGATATTCATCCGCAATATGCGCCGCCACAAGAAATGTCCTGGCTTTAATAGTCTCATCCGCTTCCGTATCGATCCAATTGCTGAGTATCGCAGTAATCTCCAACCAGTTTTCCTTAGTTCTTGCGACTCGAGACAAAATCTCATCAACATCAAAATTTCTTTTATCCCGCAAAAGCGCTTCTAATTCGATGAGAAGATACGATGTGCTGTCGCTTATCCGTGACTCAGAACGCGCGATGCCCGCGGGGAAATCTTCTTTTTTGTATTGTTCTATCGCGCGCTTACCCCACGCAGTTTTACCGACAATATCTCTCAATTCCATATTGTTCAAATATTCAACCGCTAAACCTAAATTTATATAAACTTGTTTTTCATGAAGCGGCTCGGCTGTCCGCGTATCTACAGAATCGACAAACCCCATAGGGCTGAAAGCTCCGGTTTTTGAAGCTTTCTTTACGAATCGCGCAACATCTCGCCGTGTGGCTTCTTCGCCATCCATCAAAACAGCGAATTGCCCCGCGGGGACAATTACAGATGG
This sequence comes from uncultured bacterium, assembly GCA_964410905.1. Taxonomy (GTDB): domain Bacteria; phylum Omnitrophota; class Omnitrophia; order Omnitrophales; family Aquincolibacteriaceae; genus Aquincolibacterium. The sequence continues at coordinate 13,638 of CAYPIR010000018.1, forward strand.
CAAGTTAGGCGCGTCCGCGATACCAAATTCAGAAAAAATCTCCGGATTTGAGCTTGTCCCGACAGTTGTGGCAGGCAGCCAATTTAATTTATGCTTCGTCTTTAAATTTTTCAAAACAGCAATATAATTTTCAAAACTTTTCCCCACTGTATCCGGCGCTATTTCTTTAAAATCAAAAAACTGTCTGCCCTCAGCCTCCGTCCAAAGAGATAAAGCGTGGTCGCCCCGCATCACAAAAACTTGGTTTGTCCCAATATCAAAAATCCTATTCGGGAAATACTTCATGGCGTTCCAGCTCTCTAATCCCTCCGCGTATCTTTCTTCGTATGATTTGCCGGGAGTGCCTAAAAGTTCCGCAATGGCAGGAATAATTCTTATTTCCGTGTGCTTATTATCAACTATAAGAGGGCTTTGAATAATCTCGCCCGTTGTATCTATTTCAAAAACTTGCGCGTGAATTTTTTTATTACCATCAATAAACGCGCGGTAATCAGTCCGTCTTAAAATGTTGTCCGCCAAATCAGCTATTTCACTGTCTTCCACGCCGTCGACAATCCCGCCGCGGAAAACGTCTCTAACAAGTTTTATTCTGAAATGCGTAAGCGCCATATCGTAAAACGCATAAACATAGCCTTGCTTTCCGTTTTGATGTGGAATTGTTTTTAGTTCACGGTTAAGCCCTCTGTCCGAATCATTTAAAATAGTTTCAGGTAAAATTCCCGTTCCGTGTTTTGCCCCGTCAGGCAACGCGACTTTAAGTTCAAACTCATCAAGCATTGACGTCATCCGCTCAAGAGTTTTTTTAATACGCTCTTTTGAGAATTCGGGGTTGGAAATTCCAACAACTTTATGTTTGTCGTGGTTTACAAGCGCGAGCAAATCCGATGTGAGTTGGAAGCCGATGTCAGCAGATTTTAGCCAAGCGCGGCGGGGAACAACTCCTGAGGTAACTTGATTGATCGGCATATCATTTCTGCGAAGCTGATACATGCCTTCTAACGTCGCGGCGTAAACTTGCTCTAATTTAGAATTTTCCAACAGCGCGGAAGAAGATCTAGGCGTTTGCAAAATCGCAGCCACAAAAAAACCAATCACCGCGGCAAAAACCGTAAAAACCGTTTTTGCTGATTTAGACACATTGTCAAACCATCTAATTTGGAATGTTGTGCGGTTTAAATATCTTTCTTGTTCACGCGTTTGCCCGCGAATCTCGGCGCGATTAATGTCGCCCGTCAATCGTTCGATAAGTTGATCAAATGGGTTATAACGATCAACCTCGGTTTTTTCCCTAACTGCCGCCTCTGGGTCTTTCCCCTCGCGAAAAGAATTAGTAACCGCCGTCACATAATCGATTCCTTTTCCTTCCGGCAGCTCACAAATACGAAGCGGCGGAGTTCCCTCTGAGACGCTGTCTAAGATGTTTTTTTCAAACGGAAGTTGTCCATCGGACATCAGCTTTTTGTAAATTTTAGTGTGCCGCGAACTTATTCCGGAAATTTTGGGCATTACAACGCAATAGGACAATCCTTTACTTTCCAAAATACGTTTTATATTTTCTTTATGAAATCCTCCGTAAACCAAAACAGCGACTTCGTCCGCCTTTGCGGCAAAAACCAAAGCATTGTCATTCTGCATGGAACGCAGCGGAATTGCAGAATCCATTCGTTCTGAATTCTGCGAACTACTTCGTGTCGCAGAATGGCTTGAAGAATCATTAACATGTGATGAAGGAAAGTATTCATCAAGCGTTTTGCTTATTGCCTCGTCGCGTTTTCCCGCTATTTGATAAAACCGAATCGCATCTTGTATATTTTTTTCCCATTTCCTTGAAAGTACCAGTGGATGCTTTGTCTGCGCGTAAATAAAATCCGCGACTCTATCTGTGTTAAATGTTTCAATCTGCATTTTAAGCGCTTGATATTCGTCTTGCGTAACTTCCAAAGCCATCAACCTTTCAAGAAGCATTATCATTTTCAAGACTTCATAGATCTCTTTATCAGTGTCGTTTTCAAGCAAGTTCCGCGCAATATTTTCGCCCATTTCATCGATGGAAACGAAGAGTTCGCGAGGGTCAATATGTTTGGCTTTTTCAATAATCGCTTGATCTTTTGTATTTATGACTTCATGAATAAATTGCAAAATCGGTGAAAGGATCTTTTCATCAGCAAGCGGAAATGAGCGTTTAAAATACGTAAAAAAATCTATTTTCTTAGAGTCAAAAAGAGTTTTCGTTTTAAGCCAGTCTTTAAACTGTTTAGGAAAGCGATTGCTTGATAAATTTTGTAGTTCTTTTTTAAGGGTACTAAAGTCCCGTTTAGTTTCTTCTTCTTTCTTTGCCGTTATTTGATATTGCTCAACATTGCTGCGGTGCAATTCGAGTGAATCAGCGCCTATTAACTTCCACGTTTCATTTTTCGGACGCGTAATGCGGGCATATTCCGCGCCGCCTACTCGCAAGTTATCGAGTAAAAAATACGCGACCTTTTGCCTCAGTCCCGGGTCTTCATTTTCAGGAAAATATTTATCGATTGGGACTTCGCCTTCGTAGCCTTCTTCAAAAACGGTTTTAACATTATTTTGTGCCACAAAGTGTTCGATAAGTTTCGCGATATTTTCCTGTGCTTCTAGCGAGTCGTGAGCATCTTGAATATAAATAATTGTTGGCGATTTTTGCGTTCTGTTCTCGCCATAAACTTCAACTATTTTACCAAGCTCTTGAGGGACATTAATTTTGTTATTAAATGCGGTAAACATCGCCGGTTTTTCGGGAGCAACTTCAGCGGACAAATTGGACGGCGGATAAACTGTGGTAATTAAAAAAGACATTATCACAATCGCGGATACGATTTTATTTTTAGATGGATTTTTCCGCATAGTTTTCTCGGTTTTTGAATTAGAAATCTATCACGCTCAAAATATGCCCTATGTTCTCAATTTGTGCAAGAGTTGCTGACTATTTTACGCTTTTTTTTAATTCAAATTGCTATAAATTGTCATGCCAAAATAAATTAATTTTAAAAGATTTTAAAAACTAAGACAAAAAAACAAAACGGTAGTTTATTAAAAAGCAAACACGGAGAGAAGGTTTGAAGGAGTTAAAATTTCTTTTGAAGAACCCAAAAATGCTATTTCCCCATTTTTTAAAACAACTACTTTGCGGCAAAAACGTTTGATTAATTCTATGTCGTGAGAGACTACCAAAATAGTTTTTTTCTCTACTGAACTGATCTCAGAAAAAATTTTCATAATGCGTTCGGCATTAATAAGATCCAGCGATTGAGTAGGCTCATCTGCCAAAACAATCGGCGTTTCCTGCACAATCGTTCGCGCCACACAGGCTAAAATTTTCTCTCCACCTGAAACTTTGTTTATTTGTTTGTCAGCGATATGTTCAATGCCAACTTTTCTCATAGCGCGCCCAACAACTTCGCAACCTTCTTTATGCGTTTTTGCAAACGATGCTAGATACGGCACTCTTCCAAGTTCTACAACTTGTCTAATTGCAATCGGAAAACTAATTTCTGTTTCTTGAGGAAGATACGCGATTTTTTTTGCGCGTTCGGCTAAGGATTTTTTACTCAATTCTTTTCCATTTATTATTATCTCGCCGGAATAACCGCCTAGGTTTCCGGATAAGATATTTAGAAGAGTTGATTTCCCCGAACCATTTGGTCCAATAAGTCCCACAATTTCGTTTTCATCTAGTTGAAAAGAAATATTTTTTAAAATTTCCTTCCTGCCTAACTTTATTGAAATGTTTTTTACGTTTAGCAATGCCATACGCGGATTATCCTATTTGAGTTCATTTTCTGTTTTTTTTATTTTCTCATCTGCCAAATCAGCCAAATAAAAAATGGTGCGCCAACAATTGATGTTAAAACTCCCAGTTTCAATTCAACAAGCGTCGGTATGACCCGCGCGATAATATCCGCAAGGATTAGCAACGCGGCTCCGCCAATAGCGCTTGCGGTCAAAAGTTTTTTGGACTCATATTTTACTAACGGTCGTAAAATATGAGGAATAACAAGTCCTACAAAGCCGATATTTCCGCATACGGAAACCGCTGACCCAACGCAAAGCGCAGTGCCCAATACCATACGCAGCTGGAGACTTTTGATTGAAACGCCGAGACTTGTTGCTGTTTTTTCTCCTAAACTTAACGCGTTAAGCGCGAGCGAATTCCAAAAAAGCAGCACCCAGCCTGCTAACGTAAACGGCAAAATCAAAAGAAAATGTTGCATTGTTCTGCCTGAAAGCGAACCCATTTGCCAAAAAACAATATCCATAACGGCGTAAGGATTGCGCACAACATTTAAAATAAGTGAGGTTATGGCAAACGCCAAAATATTTATGGCAACGCCGGCAAGAATTACCGTTTGTGAGGCAGCGCGTCTGCCCGCAAAAAAATACAAAAGCAACACCGTAGCAAGCGCCCCAATCATTCCTCCTACGGGCAGCGCGTAAGCAAAATTGGTCGTAAGCCCCGCATAAAAAACCGCAACCGCGCCTACTGACGCGCCTCCCGTTACACCAAGTATTCCGGGTTCGGCTAATGGATTGCGCAAAAAGCCTTGCATAGCAGCGCCGGATAATCCAAGCGTCGCACCAACCAAAAGTCCCAGAAGAGTACGCGGAAACCGTAAATCCCAAAACACAATCGCCGATTTTGACAATGGATTTCTTAGCGCTTCGACTATAGAGATCGCCGCATCTCCGCAAAAAAGAGATCCGATAAAAACGCAGCCAAGCAGCATCCACAAAATACCTAAGACTTTATTTTGCTTAAACTTCATAGTTAGAAATCTTTCTCACTGTCTCTACGGACTCATCCAATCCGCAATTTATCAGTCTGTTAGTCAACAGTATTTTTTTTATGTTCGGCAGCATTTTTTGAACGGCCGGATGAAAGAAAATTTCTCGGCTAATTGACGGCGTTTCTTGTTCATCAAAAAAAATCAGCATCTCAGGCGCAAGCTCTATTAACTTTTCTATCGACAAATGCACATATCCCTTCAGCCCTTGCTCTGCCAATAAATTTTTCAATCCCGACATTTCAACAATTTCATTTTCAAAAGTATCCGCCGCCGACACAATTCCGCCCGCCTGCAAAATCACGCATCTTAATTTCGCTTTGTTTTTATCTTCTCCGCGTCGTATTAAATTTAAATTTCTTTTTATTTCATTAATTATCTCATTACCCTTTTCTCTTTCGTTGATAGCCGCCGCCACTTCTTCTATATTTTGATAAACTTCTTCAAAATTTTTAATCGCCTTCAAGGTTATAACTTTAACGCCGAGTCGTTTTAATGATTCCACGACCTCCCTATTATTAAATTCTCCTGCAAAAACAATATCGGGCGACTTGGCAAAAATCGACTCAGCGTTTGCTTTTGTTTTTTTATCTTTAGCAAACGATGACAACGCTACAATTTGCGAAGGCTCGGCAAGGCGCGTTAAAATCTCATCCGAGCACAGATTTATAGACGCTAGTTTATTTTGTTTTTCATTCGCGATTGCGGCGTGAGAAAAAATAATAAGTGCGGCAATAAGTAATATTTTAAATCTCATTTAATATTCTACCGACATTCCAATGATGACGTTGCGTCCGCTGGCGGGATAATAACCAACGGCGCCGCTAGACGAACGAGTTGCGTAATCTATATATTTCGAATCAAAAAGATTAAGAGCCATAAGCCAAACGCTAACATTTTCCCATTTGTATTGTGTTTTAAAATCTGCCGTAGTGTAAGGTTTTATTTTCTCAGAACGATTTAATTGATCACTAATCGGGAATTGAGCTCCCGTATGATTAAACGCCAGTGAAAGCGTCAAGTTTTTTACCGGTTCGGCAGCGATACCAAAAACCATTTTATTGTTTGGAACAAACGGCACACGCTTGTCAGAATAATCTCCGCCTTTAAAACGCGTTCTTTGCCACGTCGCATTTAAAAAAGGAGAAATTTGATACCATTCCTTGTCAAATAGTTTTACTGAGCCTTCAAACTCAACGCCCATTCTTCTTGTCGGCGACAAATAGTTTTTATTCTCAAAAGTTATCGGATCATAATAAATTTCGTTTTTCGCATCGGCCAAAAACGCGTTGAGCGAAATCTTGAGCGGTTCATAGGTATTGTCTCGAACACCAATTTCATAATTTGTACTTCGCTGCGGTTTTAAGTTTTTATTAAGCCCAGTCCAAACCGAATAAAATTCATCTGTTACCGGCGAACGAAAACCTTTGGAAAAATCGATATAGGTGATTGACCGCTCGTTATATTTATACCCTGTGCCTAAATCCAGCGCCGTGTTTCTTGTAGACGTCTCTGATTTAGCGTTTGTCGCAATCTCTTTAAAATCGTATTTTGCCCATTCGCCGCGAGCTCCCGCGTTTAACAAGAACCGTTCAAAAAAAGTGAGATTTTCCAACCCGTAAAATCCTACTGAGTTTTTGTGAATGCGGGCATCACCTATATCATTTGCTCCATAATAAAAATCTGTTCCGGTGGTAAGTTTGGAATTAATATTCTCGGAAATCCGCGTCGTCCAACTTATTTTGGGCTGCCATTCCAAACTGGTAATATCGTTCTTTGTATGATAACCCGAGTAATCAGCCTTGCTCTGTTTGGAGCGAAATGAGGCAAACGCGGATAACGCGACCTCATTTTTTGCTGACTCAATTGTCCACTCCGGTGTCGCAGTAAAAAATGTTTCTTCGCTCCACGAATGATCATCGGAATGCGTTGAAGCGTATCTGCCCAATCGTTTCATGTCGTTTATAAAGATCGCGCCCGGGAGTTCAACTCTATCTCTATGATGTCCCGCTGAAAGTTTCAGCCTAACATCGTCCGAGAAAAAAATTGTCCCCTTACCAAACCAATCGTTGCCCCAATAACTTGAGTTGTCTCGCCCTCCGTTGTCTTCAAGATTATTAAAATACAAAAGTCCTTCAGAAAATTCATTAGCTGCGGTAAGCGTATTCGCTGTTTTGTAGCGACCTTCGCCCCATTCGCCAACCGCACAAAAATGCACTTCCTCTTCTATTTTCTTGGTAACAATATTGATCACGCCATTTGCCGCATTATCGCCATAAAGAACATTCGCGGAACCTCGTATAATTTCGATTCGTTCCACAATGCCAAGGGGAATTGCCGACCAAGAAGTGCCCGACATATCTATGGGATTAACGCGTCTGCCGTCTATTAAAACTAAAATATTTTGCGACGCAGTTTCTCCCGCCCCGCGAATGTCAACGCCAAATCCCGTTACATCTAAGCCCGCACGGTATTTTAAAATGCCCGTGACTGTTCGCTCTGGTGATTCAGCGATTTCTTTTTGACTTATAATGGTTATAGTTTTAGTTACATAAGTAGAAGATTCTTGATTTCTTATAATTTCAAACGAAGGCGATTCTTTTTCCGCATCAAATGCGAAAGAAATTTGCGCGGACTGAAAATAAATTGCAAAACCGAGCACTACAAAAAAACATACCAGCAGATTGCACGATCTGTTTCTGGACATAAAAAAACCCTTTCTGCCGCACGAACAAAGTCATAGGCAAAAAGGGTAAAAAAGATACGCTTCTCATCTTCGCTTCTGCTCGGAAGGCATTTAGTTGTAGACAACAAAATCAGCATTCTGACTAGATAGACGCGCTATCGACAGTTGCGGCACAGTGGAGCTGTTGCCCAAAAAACTGGCAAGTCTCTCTTTCCTGACTAAGTTGCTTGATTTATAAAGAACAAAAAGTATCGGGAGTATATTAAATAAAAAAATTAAATCAATGAATAAGCATTACAAAAAAGAGATGGAGGCGCGGGGCGGAATTGAACCGCCGCATATCGGTTTTGCAGACCGATGCATTACCACTTTGCTACCGCGCC
>CAYPIR010000019.1:0-13268 GCA_964410905.1 uncultured bacterium
TGCATGCCTAATCCACGCCGCCAGCGTTCGTTCTGAGCCAGGATCAAACTCTCCGAAGAGAAATTTTTGATCCAGAACCTGCTTAATAGCAGGTATTTGCAAAACTTACTTCCGGCTCCGCACACAAAAATGAGAAAGAACAACCCCTCCAAAGACAAAAAATCCCTCAAACGAGATTAACGTTCGGAAAGGTGTTACGAAAACTACGATATAAAAGATAAAAATTCGATAGACTCGAAGACCTAATGACTTACGAGGTAGCGGGCATTATATGAATTTTATTTTTACTGTCAATACTTTTTTAAATTTTTTTTCAACTTTTTTCGTCTGTCAATTTACTCTATATATTCTCGCGGCAACAAACAAATTCAAAAAGAATGGTTTCAATAATCTTATACTATAATAGTTTTAAAAATGAACGATAGGAAAGGTCGCTTCTTCAATGAAAACGGATGAGAATATTCAATGCTAATTTTTGGCGAAAAGTGTTTTAAAAAACCTATAAATGTTCTGCGCGCGTTCAATAACGAAGAAGTTGTCGCCGCGTTTGAAGCCATAGAAAATTACAAAAAAAACCACTATGTTGTCGGATACGTCCGTTACGAAGCAAAAGAAATTTTTTTAGGAAATAAAACTCAAACCACTGCGCCCATTTTGTATTTCGAAGTGCATGATTTTTTTGAAACCTTTACGCCGCAAAAATGCTCGCCGCATTACTTGGATGTAATACCTTCCGTCTCTTTTGAAAAATACAAAAACGCATTCGCTAAAATTAAAGAACAAATTTCTGTCGGAAATACTTACGAGGTCAATTTTACTTTTCCATTGCAAATAAAATTCGAGGGCGATGATTTCGAGCTGTATAAATATTTAAGAACAAAACAAAACACCAAATATTCCGCTTATATAAAAAACGAATATGACACCGTGCTTTCTTTTTCTCCGGAATTGTTTTTTGAAGAAAAAAACAAGCATATCATTACAAAGCCAATGAAAGGCACAATTAAGCGCGGCGCAACAGTCGCAGAAGACGAAGAGATGAAGTCTTTTTTACAAAACGACACAAAAAATCGCGCTGAAAATGTTATGACTGTCGACTTATTGAGAAATGACTTAGGAAGAATTTCAAAAGCCGGCAGCGTGAATGTCACAAAAATATTTGAGATAGAAACTCACAAAACTTTGCATCAAATGACTTCTCAAATAGAGTCCGATTTGCGCGAAGATGTTACCTCGTATGATATTTTTAAATCACTTTTCCCCTGCGGCTCGATTACGGGCGCGCCCAAAATTAGCACAATGAAGATTATAGACAAGCTGGAAACTTGTCCGCGAAACATATATTGCGGCGCGATCGGTTTTTTTTCTCCGCAAAAAACTTTATTCAGCGTCCCTATCCGAATTCTACAAAAATCCACCAAAGACAAAAATTTCAAATATCACTCGGGCAGTGCCATTGTATGGGATTCTGATGCCGCGGGAGAATATAAAGAAGCTTTATTAAAAGCTAAGTTTTTATCCGACGATTTTAAGCTTATAGAAACGATGCTCGCCAAAAACGGCGAAATTGAATATTTGCAAGAGCATATAGATCGAATAACAAATTCCGCGAAACATTATGGCTTTAACATTCCCGATTTCAATTTTGATACACCAAAGAATGGAATTGTGAGGTTAGCTCTTTCTCGCGATGGACATTTAGAGATTCAATACAAAAAGTTAAATAAGCCGGCTTCTTACACAGCGAAGATTTCGCAAATGACAATTGATTCTAACAACGACTTTTTATACCACAAAACAACCTACCGCCCATATTACAATGTTAATTATCAAAAATATTATGATGAGATTTTTTTGAACGAAAGAGGCGAAGTTACGGAGGGTTCCCGCACAAATATTGTCATTGAAAAAGATAAAAAAAAATTTACGCCTCCCGTTCGTTGCGGATTATTAAACGGCATAGAAAGAGCTCGAATGATTCAAAATGGAGAATGCGATGAAAAAATTCTATACGCCGAAGACCTCAAAACAGCCGATGCGATTTATTGCGTAAATTCAGTTAGAGGAATAAAGAAAGTAAATCTCGCATGATTTTAATAGATAACTATGATTCATTTACATACAACATCGCGCAGTGCCTTTGGGAGCTTGGAGTTAGACCTAAAATTTTTGAGAATGATAAAATAACAATTAGCAGTTTGAAACAGATGAAATTTAAAAGCATCATCATCTCCCCTGGTCCGGGCAGTCCTGACAACGCGGGTGTTTCGATGAAAGTCATAAAGGAGTTCCATCAAACAAAAAAAATACTAGGCGTTTGTCTTGGGCATCAGTGCATAGGACAATTTTTCGGCGCGCAGATAATTATGGACACAGAACCATATCACGGAAAAAATTCTGAAATAATCCGCACGGCGCAATCCGATATTTTTAAAAATGTCCCATCAAAATTCAGCTCGGTCAGATACCATTCCCTGACTATTAAAAGCTCAAGCATAAAATCGCCTCTCATTGAAACCGCCAAAACTTCTGTTGGTAAAAACATGGCGATCCATCATGAGAAACTGCCGATTTTTGGAGTCCAGTTTCATCCTGAAGCCATTTTAAGTGAATACGGTAAATTGATTTTGAAAAACTTTGCAGAGCTGTGATAACAACAACTTCCCCGACTTGCGCGGCTTGTTGTTTTAGAGAGATTAATTGTCAGTTTCAATGCGTCGTTGAAATTAATGCGGAAAGAGACTCAGAGAGCTTGAAAACGACAAAGTTTTAACTGGCGGAGAGGGAGGGATTTGAACCCCCGATCCCCTTGCGAGGATAACGGTTTTCGAGACCGCCGCATTCGACCGCTCTGCCACCTCTCCGCGTATTGCGATGTATGCCAGTAACAAATTCAAAAAGCCGCTAACTATATTGTCAGCCTTTTATTCCGTCAAGAAATGAAAATTTTTTATTCTTCGCAGCAAACTCTATTCCGCCCGGCGTTCTTTGCTTTATATAAAGCGGCATCAGCGCGATAGATCATGGGGTCGGGAACATTTTCTCCTTCGCGCAAAGTTGCCACGCCAATGCTTATGGTTACACGTTCTCGTATCCCCTCACGCTCAAATGATGTTTCTTCAACTGCCGCTCTTATGCGCTCGGCGATGTTTTGCGTAGCCGTATGAATTTTCGCGCCGCGCAAAAGCAGGATAAATTCTTCGCCTCCATACCGGGCGGCAAAATCCACTTCTTTCGCCGACCTCCTTTGTCTAATAACAGAAGTCATAACAAACGCTATAGTCTTTAAAACAGCGTCGCCGACAGGATGCCCATAGATATCGTTTATCGCTTTAAAATGATCAATATCCAACAAAATCACGGCTAATTCTTCTTTGCGGTTTCGCGCTTCCCTTGTTACTTGATTCAAAATGAGTCTGAAGTGTCTTATTGAATAAAGTCCCGTCAGGCCATCACGCGTCGCGAGATGAAAAAGATATTGTTTATCTTTCGTCGAACGAACTTGGTCGCAGATTGCCCAAAAGAGAAAAAGAATAGCCGATAGAATGACGGGAGAAACCAAATAAAAAACTATATGCCATTTTAAAATTGCGATAACGGCAAAAATTAGCCATAAAACAACTAGAGCCAGGACGCTCAACATCGCCACCGCGCCCGAAAATAAAATAAATAAAGCAATGGTCGCCGCTCCTATTGCCCAAATAACTGCCAAGTTAGTTCCAAATGATACTGAGTTGAGCCAGTCTCCCGTCATTGCCGCATTAAAAATCTGCGCATAAATATCAACGGGAGCCATATTTTTTGAAATTGGCGTATTAAAAAACGAAGTTACGTGTTCCGCTACCGGCCCCACAAAACAAATTTTTCCTTGCAAATCGAACGGGTCAAAAAGAGGCTTATTTCCTTTTTGAATCGCGTAAAAACTGTGAACCAAATCCGCGTATGAGTAACGCTGTATCTCATTTCGCGCTCTTTCATTCCAAGGAATAATTATTTTTTTATAACTTACAAAAAAATCTTTTCCACTCTCGGTTTCATCTAACGCGGCGCGCAGGGGCAAGAACATTTCTGTTTTTTTATCCTCGCGAATCAAGGGCTCAAATCGCCGCAAAACCCCGTCTTCGTCCGTCTCCAGCCTACCATGACCAAAACCCCCAAACTCGTCGTTAAATTCTGGCAAGGGATATTTCCACTCATATTTTTCTTCGTCTCCGTCCAAAACTACGGGCGTGCCATAAATCCAAAATTTCTTTTTATCTTTAAAAGCCAACTGAGCGGGAAAATAGACAGGAATATCTGTCCGTTTAATAGCATCAGCAAGGTCGGCGTCATTTCTTGTATCAGTCGCGCCGAACAAATCCAAATCAAAAACAATCGCTTTGGCTCCGCGTTCATTTAAGAGCTTTATGGTTATGGCGTGATACGCTCTCGGCCATGGCCAGTCTCCTCCGATTTCTTTCAAATCACTATCGGTAATTTCTATAACCGCGATATCGCTAGACGGCTTACTCCACGCTATTTTAGAAAATAATTTATCACGGATAAAATCTTCCAAATAATCCAGCCTGCCGGCAGCAAAAAGAAATGTAAAAAAACTTAGAATAAAAAAAGAAATTAAAAGATGGCTCCATCTCGGACGAGAACGTAGCGGCTTTGTTCTGGCAAAAAATTTTTCTGTTATTTCATTTTGTTTTGGTAAAACCATAAATTTTTTCCATATGTTTTAAATAACTATCACCTAACAAGACAAAACTATAAAGAGTCAGCTTACTTTCCAATACAAAACTTTGAAAAAATGACATCCAACAAATCATCCGTGTAAATCTCGCCGGTAAGTTCGCCGAGCGCGTTCACGGCCTTTTTCAAATAAACAGTTGCAAACTCTGGCGACTCATTTCTATCAAAAGCGTTTTCGGCGTCGGATATTGCTTCACTGACGACCTTCATTGTTTCTTGATGCCGTGTTTGTGAACTGTTTTCACTAATGCCCGCATGCTGATTTTCTAAAACTTTTATTACAGATCTTTCAACATCAGAAAATCCCTGCAAAGTTTTTGCCGAAACGTAAAACAAAGGTCTATTGCCAGCAAGTTTTTTTATTTCTTTATCGTACAGTCCACCGGAAATATCCGCCTTATTCGCCAAAACGAAAACAAATTTTCTATCCTTCAAAAAATCAAAAACAAACTTGTCCTCTTCCGTAACGCGCTCAGAACCGTCAACGACAAAAAAAATCATATCGCTTTCATTTACAGACTTTCCCGTTCTCGCCATTCCCATTTTTTCAAGTTCGTTATCGGAAGAAGGAACCAATCCCGCGGTGTCGCTCAGGCGAACATAAAAACCTCCTATTTCCACGGGCTCTTCTATGGTGTCTCTAGTCGTATGAGGAAGAGGCGAAACAAGAGCCCTGTCACGCGAAAGAAACGCGTTAAAAATAGACGACTTTCCAACATTTGGGCGACCAACAAGAGAAGCGCGAACCCCTTCGCGCAAAACCGAATCGCGGAAAAATCTCTCGCGCAAACTAGCCACTTTTTTTTGTAGGTTTAAAAACCTATTTTTAAGAGCGTCTCTTTCATCAACACCCATATCTTCTTCGGGAAAATCTATCAATGTCTCAAGATGCGCAAAAAGTTCCAAAACATCTTTTTTTATCTCAATAAGTTTTGCACTCGTTTCCCCTGTAAGCTGTCTTGCCGCGACTTTAGCGGCGCCCTCACTTTTAGCGCAAACCAAATCAAGAACCGCCTCGGCTTGCGTCAAATCTATTTTGCCGTTTAAAAACGCCCTGCGCGTAAACTCTCCAGCGCCGGCAAGACGCGCTCCGCTGGATAACAAAAGTTTCAAAATTTTTCTTGTTACCGCGACTCCTCCATGGCAACTAATTTCCACAACGTCTTCTCCGGTGTAAGAATGCGGGGACTTAAAAAGCAGCGCGCAAACTTGATCGACCGTTTTTTTATTATCTCGAATTTCTCCGAATGCGATGGTGTGCGTTTTTTTACTCAAAAGAGTTTTGTTATCATTTGACACAAAAATCTTATCCGCAATTTCAAACGCCTTTTCTCCGCTTATACGAATCACGGCTATTCCGCCTTCTCCGACGGGAGTCGCTATCGCGGCTATAGTATCGTCTTCACTAAACTTTTCCACTATCCCTCTCAGAACTTTTTAGAATTTTCCTCGCTTCGCCGACTAAATAAAACGAACCTGCAACTACAACCATTTTGGGCTTTATCGCGACCAAAAAACAAAAAGCTTCTTCAACATTTTTTGATGGAATAACTGCGCTAAACAAACCTTTTGCTTCGCTGGTTAACAAAGAAACAGGCTTCGCGCGTGAGCCCGCGACAGTTGTTAATATGACATTTTTAAACTTTCGACTAAAAATTTTAAGCATTTCGTGGCTATTTTTATCGTTCATCGCACCAAAAACAAGCCACGTATTCCGATTAAAATTTTTGAGCTCAAAAGATTCCAATAAGCATTTAACGGATATTGGATTGTGAGCTCCGTCTAAAATTATTTTTGCGCCGCTTCGGTTAAATCGCTCCAGCCGCCCAATCCAATTTTTAGCTAAAAGCCCTTTTAAAGATTTATCTTTATTTATGGAAAATCCAAATTTTTTCTTTAAAACTTCAGAGGCTTTTATCGCGGCGCCGGCATTTATTTTTTGAAACTTGCCGGGCAACCCTAACGAGATGTTTTTAACCGGCTCACTGAGAAAAATCTCCGCTTCATTTTTTTTAGAAATTTTCTTTATTATTTTAAAAACTTCCGGAAATTGCGGCGCAAGAATAACCGCGTTTTGTTTTTTTATAATCCCAGATTTTTCTTTCGCAATAGCTTTTATCGTCCGTCCCAAAAACGCTTCGTGATCTAAATGAATACGTGTCAGAATAACAAGCGGCGCGAATATAGCGTTTGTCGCGTCAAGTCTTCCGCCAAGTCCTATTTCAAAAATTCCAATTTTTACTTTTGAGCGATAAAAAATCCAAACGGCAAGAAATGTCAAAACTTCAAAATAGGTAAGCTGCCCAATGCCTGCGGGAAAAGCCTCCGCGTTCAAAAGTTTTTTGATAAAAGTTAATCCTTCAATCCAAAATTCCGCCTCTGCGCTTTTGCCATTGAGACGTATTCTCTCTTTTGGGCTTTCCACATGAGGAGAATGATAATAACCAGTCTTGATGCCGTTTGCTTCAAGAATTGATTCTAAAAAAAATCCAGTGGAGCCTTTGCCGGCTGTCCCCGTTATGAGAATTGGGAAAAAGGTTTTGTTTGGGTATCCTGAAATGCGGAAAAGATATTCCATTCTTTTTAAATTAAAAAAAGAATTTTCGGGCAAAGTTGAAAGTTTCTCTAAATCGGCAAATGAGTTTAAAAAACGAAATGCTTCCGCTTCGTCCATAAAGTTGCTCGGCAATCAGTGCCTAAAGTGCCTCTCTCCCGTAAAAGCCATAGCAATTCCAGCTTTATCGCACGCTGCTATTACGTCTTTATCGCGAATTGAACCGCCGGGCTGAATAATGGCTTTGATCTTATGCTTTGCCGCAAATTCAATGGAGTCGGGCATTGGAAAAAAAGCATCGCTTCCAAGCATTGCGCCGCGCGCTAATTTTCCCGCTTTTTGAATGGCAATTTGAACAGAGTCGACTCTCGACATTTGCCCCGCTCCAATTCCTACCGTCCTGCTTCCTCGCGTTAAAACAATCGCGTTGGACTTTACAACTTTTGAACATTGAAACGCGAAAATTAAATTATCAATATCTTTCGCGGAAAGTTTCTTCTTCGTAACAACTTTTAGATTTTTTTTAAGCGTTTTAAAATGTTCTTTTATCGGCGCGTCTTTTTCTTGAACTAAAGCTCCTGAACGCAAAAATTTTATGTCATAAGCATTTTGAGCGCTAAATTTTTTAACTTCAATAAGACGCAAATTTTTTCTGGCGGTAAGAAGTTTAAGAGCGTTTTTTTTAAATGAAGGTGCGACCAACACTTCAAAAAATGCTAGTTTTTTTAGAACTTTCTGGGCGATTTCCGCATCGCATGGACGATTGACTCCCACTATGCCGCCAAAAGCTGACAGAATATCTCCATCAATGGCGTTTGTCAGCGCGCGCACCGCATCTTTATCTTGAGCAATCCCGCAAGGGTTATTATGTTTTATAACACACGCGGCGGGAAGGCAAAACTCAGCCAAAACATCCAGAGTTGCTTCAACATCCATTAAGTTATTGAAAGAAAGCTCCTTACCATGTAGCTGCGTCCACGGAACATTCGCGCTGTCCGCGAAAGGAACATAATACGCCGCCTTTTGCGTAGGATTTTCTCCATACCTGAGAGCTTGCGCCTTTTTATATTGAAGAAAAATTTTTGCGGGTAGCGCTATGTCTTTTTTAACAAGTTTAGATTTTGCCTTCATATATTGGCTAATCACAGCATCATATTCCGATGTCCTCTCAAAAACCTTTTGCGACAAAGAAAGACGCGTTTCATCATTTACGCCACCGTTTTTTTCTATTTCGCGAGCAACCTGAGCGTAGTCTGCGACATCCGTAATAACCGTAACCGCTT
This sequence comes from uncultured bacterium, assembly GCA_964410905.1. Classification (GTDB taxonomy): domain Bacteria; phylum Omnitrophota; class Omnitrophia; order Omnitrophales; family Aquincolibacteriaceae; genus Aquincolibacterium. The sequence goes on from CAYPIR010000019.1 coordinate 8,575, forward strand.
CATAATTTTTTGCTGCCGATCGCAGCATTGACGGTCCGCCAATATCTATAAATTCTTTTGCTTCGGCTAGTTTCAAATCGCCTTTTGCGGTTGCCGCTTCAAATGGATAAAGATTTACGACCACTAAATCTATTGGTTTTATGTCGTGCTCTTTCGCTTGTTTTACATGAGAAGGATTGTTGCGCAAAAACAAAAGCCCGCCGTGAATTTTGGGATGCAAAGTCTTCACTCTTCCGTCCATCATTTCAGGAAAACCCGTATAATCTTCGACGGCAAGCGCCGGAATTCCCGCGTCTTTTAACGCTTTTAAAGTTCCTCCGGTTGATAAAATATCGACATTGTTTTTATACAAAATTTTTGCAAATTCAATAAGCCCCGTTTTATCTGAAACGCTGATAAGAGCGCGGGAAACTTTGGAATACGCCATAATTCAAAACTCCTTGTAAATTAAATTCATTAAAATGAAAACTTTATTCCTTATGCGCGTGAAAAATAAGTCCTGTCGCGAGTTTGGGATAAAAATAAGTGGATTTTTGCGGCATGCGCTCATTCACAGCGCCCATTTTTTCCAACATTCCGATTTCCGGAGCCTGCAAGAAAAATACGGCTTGAGCATTTTGATTTTTCATAAGCTTTATTGCGCCGTCAACCGTATGGTCAAAACGAACCGCCGATTCCCATTTGGTTTCCGGCAAGTCTAAAATTTTGGCAAAAATAAGGTGTCCAAGAATATTTACATTCAAATCAAACCATACTTCCGGCTTTTCTTGAGCAATTTTCTTTTTAGCGGCTTCTTTGTTTTTTAATTTCAAAATATAGTTTCCATTTTTAAGAGATAACCCAAAAGACAACTCTTCATTAGGTTTTGCCGCAACTAATTTTTCGATCTCTCCTACCGTCACGGCTTCTACAGAAAAATATTCTTCCAACCGTTTTAATATTTCTGAATCTACAAGACCCGTATTAAGCAAAACCCGATGTGTAGGAAGCACAATAAATCCTGGGTCATTAAACCTAACAAGCGCCATATACATATAATCAAAAGAGAATTTTTCGTTTGGCGTCGCCTTAAGCTCTTCTCGTCTAAGACGGGAATATTCCAACGCTGTTTCATATCTATGATGCCCGTCCGCGATATAAACTTTTTTGGTTTCCAGCGTCTTTTGGAGATTTTCCACCACGGCAGGTTTTTTAATTACAAACATTGCATGAAAAACACCGTCATCGTCTTCTACTTCAAAAAGTTTTTCACCAGCATCTTGTGATTGAATAATTTTACCAACCGACAAATCGCTGTCCTGAAAAAGCCCGAAAACCGGCGAAAGATTTATTTTGACCGTTTTAAGAAGTTTCATTCTATCGGCTTTAGGTCCGCTTAAAGTTTTTTCGTGCGGAACAATTATTCCCTTTTCAAACGGTTCTAGCTTCACCCGGCCAAGTATTGCCGAACGGTTTTTGAGTTCGCCGGTTGATGGGTCTTTAAATGTCTGGCGATATAGATAGAAAGAAGGTGTTTTTTCTTGTATCAAAATATTTTCTTTTTGCCACGCGGCAAATGCGTCTCGCGCGCGCGTATACGCGTTTTGCGTGTCAGAATCGGTTTCTTCTTTTTTGTTTAAAATAAGGCGAATGCTATTGTAAAGCGACCTCTCGTAGAGTTTTTGCTGCTTTTCTTCTGAAATCACATCATATGGTGGAGCAAGCACCGCCGTGACATCAACAATGTCTGTGTTATAACGCCAAGCGTGGAAAGGTTGAAAATTTAAATGCGAGTTATTTTGAGTTGTCATAAGTAGCGCTTTCTAAATTTTTGGAAAAGTTATAAATTTATTTTACTTTGGCGCCGTCTGATATTGGGCGTTCAGGAACTACTAACGTTAGGCCGCTTTCGTCTGACGCCGCGAGCAACATTCCATTAGATTCAACGCCTCGGATTACCGCCGTGTCCAAGTTATCAATAATGACTATTTTCTTTCCTTTAAGCTGCTCTTCAGTATAGTGAAGTTTAATACCCGCGACAATTTGCTTGCGGACTTCGCCAACTTTCAATCCTAAAACATAAAGCCTGTCGGCGTTAGGGTGTGGCAATACCGTTTCAATCTCTGCAACTTTTAACTCCAATTTCTGAAAATCCTCATAAGTTGCCATTTCCGCTCCTTTATTTTTCCACTGAATTATCCTTTATTAAAATAAAAACGAATTATAACAAAAAGCGGTAAAAAAATCGACATTCTACCGGTTATCGGACGTTGCGGGCGTAACTCATTATATACCAATGTTTTACGATAGCATGTTTTGGATTGATTTTTGATCGTTTTTGAATATGATACATCGTTAATATATTTTTGATGCCATTTTATCAAATCATGGAGGATTTTTATGGGGAGAATTAAAATTGCAATCGTAGGTGCTGGCAATTGCGCGGCATCTCTTGTGCAGGGCGTTGAGTATTATAGAACTCTTTCTAATACAAAAAAGTCATCTAAAAAAAATGTTCCCATAGAGTTTTTGGGATTGATGAATTATGACATTGGCGGATATTTTCCTCACGACATCGAAGTTGTCGCGGCTTTTGATATTGATAAAAGGAAAGTGGGCGAACGCCTTGACGTCGCCCTAAAAGCTAAGCCCAATTGCGTTTGGGAAATTGGACCCATTTCTAAAAGTAATGTGATTGTCCAAATGGGACATATACTTGATGGCTATTCGGCGCATATGGCAAACTACAAAGCCGACCGAACATTCATTTTGTCTGACAAAAAACCCGTGAATGTCGAGAAAGTTTTAAAAGACTCCGGCGCGGAAATTCTTATAAATTATCTTCCTGTCGGCTCGCAAAAAGCCGCGGAATTTTACGCCAACGCATGTCTTAAAACGGGCACAAGCCTCATCAATTGTATGCCTGTTTTTATTGTTTCAAATTCTGCGTGGGCAAGAAAGTTTGAAGCACGGCGTATCCCCTGCATTGGCGATGACATCAAAGCTCAAATTGGGGCAACCGTAACGCACAGAACTCTTGCAAAACTTTTTGTGGATCGCGGAGTGAAAATTGACAGAACATATCAGCTTAACACCGGCGGCAACACAGACTTTCTCAATATGCTTAACCGCGCTCGTTTGGAATCCAAAAAAATTTCTAAAACCTCTGCCGTGCAAAGCCAATTAGACATTCCGCTTGACGAAGACAATATCCATATCGGACCTTCTGATTATGTTCCTTGGCAAAACGACAATAAAGTTTGTTATTTGCGTATCGAAGGACGCGGATTTGGCGGATTTCCCGTTACGGCTGAAATGCGCCTTTCGGTTGAAGACTCGCCCAACAGCGCGGGCTGCTCTATTGACGCTATTCGCGCATGCCGCATAGCTCGTGATAGAAAAATCGGCGGACCGCTCATTTCCATGTCCGCGTATACGATGAAACATCCACCAAAACAATTAGTAGATTATGAAGCAAAAGAACTTGTGAAAAAATTTATTCAAGGCACTTGTCCGAGATAACAAAATGAATCTAAGAAAAATTCTTTATCCAAAAGTCGAACCTATAGTAAAAAAAATTGTGGCGAGTCTTATTTTGCAAGGAATCACCCCTAATCAGCTTACTGTTGCCGGCGCTGTTTTAAGTTTCCTCACCGGTGTAATTTACGCCAAAGGTTATTTTTTTTTAGGCGGATTTTTTTTGATAATAGCGGGAGCGGGCGACTTGCTTGATGGAGCTCTTGCGCGAGAAGCCAAAAAAGAAAGCAAGTTCGGAGCGTTTTTCGATTCCGTTCTTGATCGTTATTCCGACTTTTTTATTTTCTCAGGACTTGCCGTTGGTTTTTTTAGAATAGACGAGCCTTTTTGGGCAATTGTCACTTTGTTGATTTTGCTTGGCGCCGTCGCTGTAAGTTACGCAAAAGCTCGCGCGGAAAATTTTATTGAAAATTGCTCTGTCGGACTTTTCGGGCGCGCCGAAAGGGTCATAATTCTCGCCATAGCAAGTATTCTTATACCCATTCTCAAAATCGCGCTTCTCGCGCTTCTTATAGGGACTCACGCTACGGCTATCAAACGAATTCTTCATACGAAAAAAGAGTTAGAAGAAAAATCGCATCCAAGCGACAATTCCCAACCCTAGTAGCTTCACAGGTTTTGCTTTATTGTTTTCCACGCATCAAAAAAATTTTCATCATTATTTATTCCTAATCCGAACAATGTGAAATCGTATTTTGCCGGATCTTCGGGAGAAAACTGTCGCAAAACCTTTGTAAGCTCTTCCGCCGCTAATCGATCATTTTGTTTTCTTTTAAGAAGTCCGATCTCGCGCGCCGTCCTGGCGACATGAACATCCAGCGGAATATAAAGTTGAGAAGGCTGCCACGACTTCCAAATTCCCAAATCGACAATACCGTCGCGTCTAACAAGCCACCTGAGCATCAAATTCAACCTTTTGAGCGGAGATTTTGCATTGTTTATTGGAACTCGTGGATTAGTCTTACCTTTGTTGGCAAAAATCATTTCGGCTTTTAAGCAATGAGCTAAAGCCCACGCGTCTTTCGTGTTACGGCTTGCGGCAAATTCCTCCAGCGAATCAAATTTATTATAAATTTTGTAAAATCCACGTAGAACATAAGCCAAATCGTTTTCAAAAAACGTTCTATGAATATTTGCCGAACCAAGAGATAGAAACTTTTTGCGCATAACAAATTCAT
>CAYPIR010000020.1:0-2378 GCA_964410905.1 uncultured bacterium
TTGGCGGAGAGGGAGGGATTCGAACCCCCGAGACCCTTGCGAGCCTAACGGTTTTCAAGACCGCCGCATTCAACCGCTCTGCCACCTCTCCTAAACTTATACTTCTATCTTTTTTCTTTTCTAAGATTCTTAAAAAATTCACTCAACAAAAATTTAGAGTCGTCAGCCATAACGCCGCCCGTCACTTGGACGCGGTGATTCAATCTCTCATCTTCTGTAATCTTATAAAGACTATGACACGCCCCAGCCTTCAGATCGCGCGCTCCGTAAACCAGCTCGGCACATTTCGTCATAACAATTGCCCCGGCGCACATCGGGCAAGGCTCAAGAGTTACATAAATTGTAGCGCCTTCTAGGGAACCGCGATGTGTTTTCCCTTTCAACTGCGCTTCCGGCATATCTCTTAAAGTTTCAGAGGCTTGCGTAAGAGCAATCATTTCGGCGTGCGCGGTCGGATCTCTCAATGTCTCCATTTGATTGTAAGCGCGCGCGACTATTTTATTTTTCCACACAACCACCGCGCCGACCGGGACCTCTCCCATTTCTAAAGCCGTTACGGCAAGCTTTACTGCTTCCTTCATAAAAAACATGTGGCCGGATTTTTCCATAAGAGCTGCGTATTATAGTTTTTCATTCTAATTTTTAATAACATTTTCTTTTAAAAAATTTTTCCCTCTATGATACAATCCGCACCTATGATTCAAAAACTTATTTCCTTTCTTAAACGAGATATTTGGCGCGTTCGCGCAGCGGAAATTCCGGGGCTTAGAGGAAAATTTTTCCGCACTCTTCGAATATTCCTTTTATCTCTGTCGCGATTTACAAACAATCAGTGCGCGTTTCGCGCTTCCGCTTTAACTTTTTATTCACTCCTTTCAATAGTTCCAGTTCTTGCCATGTCTTTCGGTATAGCAAAAGGATTTGGGCTTGATAAACTCCTAAGAGAAAAATTAATAGAAGGCGTTCAGGGGCAGCAAGAAATACTGACGCGTCTCATTTCCTTCGCGGAAACGCTTCTCGAAAACACTCGCGGCGGCGTGGTTGCTGGGATTGGAGTCGCGATTTTGCTCTGGTCGGTAATTCAAGTATTAGGAAATGTTGAGTCGGCGTTCAATGGCATTTGGGGTATTAAACGCGGGCGGAGCATGGGAAGGAAATTCACGGATTATTTATCTTTAATGCTTGTCGCTCCCGTTCTTTATGTTTTAGCGACAAGCGCGACTGTTTTTGCGGCAAGTCAGATTGAAGCGATTTCGCAAAAAATAGCTCTGCTGGGAGCGCTTGTTCCTCTTATTAATTTGGGGTTAAAAGCCTTGCCCTTATTCGTTTTCGCAGGTCTTTTGACTTACATTTACATAGCGATGCCGAATGGAAAAGTTCAGTTCAAATCCGCTCTTTTAGGAGGTTTTGTCGCGGGAGTTCTTTATCTTCTGGTTCAGTGGGTTTACATTCGTTTCCAAATTGGAGCATCGCGCGCGGGCGCTATTTATGGAAGCTTTGCCGCTCTTCCTCTTTTTCTTGTTTGGCTGCAACTAAGCTGGCGTATTGTCTTATACGGCGCGGAGCTGGCGTTCTCGCATCAAAATGAACTCACTTTTGAATTTGAGGAAGATTGTTTAAGCGTCAGTTACACTACAAAAAAGTTATTCTCATTACGACTTGTTCAACTTTGTGTTTCCCGCTTTTCTGAAGGGAGCGAACCTCTTAGCGCCGAAGATATGGCGGCGAGGCTTAAAATGCCGATTCGGCTTGCTCGCGACCTTTTGTTCTCTTTGGTTGAATCAAAAATTCTCACAATGGCTCAGGGAGAGGGCGACAAAGAAAGACTTTATCAGCCGGGCAGAGACATTGGCTCCTTAAGCGTAGCGGAGGTTGTTTCTTTGATGGAAGACTCTGGAACGGGGCTTGTTCCAATAGAGGATTCCGAAGAGCTAAAAAAAATACGTCAAACGCTAAGCGTTTTTGATAAATCTCTTAAAAAATCCCCCGAAAATTTTCTGCTGAAAAACGCTTAAGAATCTGTATAATGTCGTCCTTTTTGTCGCCTACTTCAGAGACAAATTCCAAAATCAAATGCTCCCGTCTCGTGGGGGGGGCTGGTGAAATCAAAACCTTTGGTTGCACTTGTATGCAACCACCATCAAACGAGGCTCAGAGAAACCTCGTCTTGTTGTGAATATTGCTACAACGCACACGGCATCTCATTTTGCCGTGGCGTTGTTGTATTTGATTAACAAAATCAAATGCGCCCGTAGCTCAATTGGATAGAGCATCTGACTACGGATCAGAAGGTTGCAGGTTCGACTCCTGCCGGGCGCGCGTCTAAAGACATTGCCATAAATTTGACGATCCCTTTTGTATATAGGTTGGAGTCGAAA
>CAYPIR010000020.1:2478-10841 GCA_964410905.1 uncultured bacterium
CCCGCCCCCGAGGAACCGACTATCGCAATGGATTTGCCTTTTGGAATGGAAAGTGAAACGTTATCTAAAATAACTCTTTCTTGCCCAGGAAAAGAAAATGTAAGATTTTTGATTTCAAATCCGCTCTTAAAAGCTGTCCATTTTTTTGTCCCGTTTACAACATAATATTTTTCTTTTTCGTTTAAAACTTCGCCTATTTCGTCCAAAGGCCCTTTTACCGCCGCGATAGCCGCTTGAACACGCGTAAAAACATTAAAACTTGTGGAGGCTCGCCTGAGAACAACAAAAAATACCAAAAATTTTGAAACGCGCCCTTCGGCGGGCATAACAAAACTAATAAATGCCATTGCTAAAATTAAAACAATAATCATTATCAAAAAAATCATTTCTTGCAGGGGCTGGATGAGCGCGCGCTTGCTTTCCGCTTGAAACTCATAGTTCGATACAGCGTTATTTGTTCCAGTAAATCGGTTTACTTCTTGAGATTCTGTGCTGCAAATTTTAACTAGCTGCACACACGATAAACTATTAGCAATTTTTTTACTCAATTCCATAAATTGCTTGGCATATAGGGACGAAGAGCGTTTAAGTTTTTGAATAAAACCTTGCAGAGAAATATAAAAAAGCGGCAAAACAATCAAAGCAAAAAGAGCCATCGGCTTGGAAATCCAAAACATTACGCTTAAATAAATGACAAATGTCGCCCCCAAATAAACGCATTGCTGCACTTCGTGAAATTCTTTCGCCAAAGTCGCCACAAATGAAACCATAACTTGATGCAGCTGCCCAAGGCTGCGTTTATGAAAATATCCGCTACCGAAACTTTGATAGCGATTAAATAAAAGACTCCTTAGCGAATTGGAAAATCTTACACTTTGACGAGCCGCGGCAACCGCGGCTAAACACGAAAAAAGGTTTTTGAGCAAAAAAATAATAAAAATAATAGCTATCAAAACAAGAATTTCAGAGCCTCTGAACGAATACTTCGATTTAAACCAAGAAACAATTTCATTTAAAACGAAATATTTTTCTAAAAAATCAAAATTACCCGCAACGACCGCTTGGGTAGCGGGCACTAGCATAGCAAAACCCGCGCCTTCAAATATCGCCGCCAAAAGTGATAAAAAAACAGGCCCGGCAAACTTGCTTGGCCTAAACCCGATGGCCCAAAGCAATTTGAGTTTTTCTCTTTTTCCTTCTTTTTTTTTCATTTCCTTCTTATCCATTTTCTCTGCTTATTTCCCTGTCCCTTGCAACACAACAAAAATTGTTTTCAAAAAAAGTTTTAAATCAAGCCATATACTCCAGCGATCAATGTAGTCCAAATCCATTTTTGCCCAGTCAGAAAAATTAAGAACGCTATTTCTACCCTCAACCTGCCAGATGCAAGTTATGCCCGGTTTAATTGACAGCCGCCGTCTTTGCCAATCTGTATATTGCTGAACTTCCGAGGGAAGAGGCGGTCTCGGTCCGACAAAACTCATATCTCCGATAAACACATTCCAAATTTGCGGTAATTCATCAAGGCTGGTTTTTCTTAAAAACTTTCCTATTTTAGTAATTCTAGGATCTTCTTTTATTTTGAAAACGGGACCTTTCATTTCATTCTTTTTTATAAGCGTGGCTCTTAATTGTTCCGCGTTGTTAACCATAGATCTAAATTTAAAGAAAACGAATTTCCGGCCATTTTTTCCTATTCTATATTGCTTAAAAATAATAGGCCCCGGCGATGTTAATTTTATAGAAAGCGCCACAAGCAAAAAAATCGGACTTAGCAACAGCAAAAGAATCGCGCTGACAACTCTATCCGCTATTTTTTTGAGCAAAAGAGATGGAATATGCGACGGCCCTGAATAAAAATTAATAAACGGCATTCCATTAATGTCTTCTAAATCTATTTTTTGAATGCCTTTTTTTAGAAAATCATGCTTAACCAAAACCTCTAGCCCGCGGTCAGAACATTGCAAAATAGCATCCTTAACTTCCTCTTTCGTTTCGCCGCTTGTCAAAAACATTACACAATCAATACTTCCCGCATTAAGCGTTTCTGGAAGACTTTGCAGACTGCCTGCGAGAGGAAGATTTGGCACCGCTTCATTCAAGTTGTCCCCCTCTATCCTAATCCAACCTTTTACCGAAAGTCCCATCAAAGGATTTTTTTCTATTTCATTTAAAAGCCTGTTAGCAGAAGCCGCGCTTCCGCCAACAAAAATAACGTTTCGCAAATTTCTCCCGCTTCGCCTAAAAAAAAGTAAAATTTGTTTTAATATTTTTTCTTTTATAAGCAAAAACACAAAGGCTAATCCGCCGGCAAAAAATATAAGTTTATTTTGCCCTCTAATTGCAAAAAGAGCGCAGACGGCTATAAGCAAAATTGTGGCGAACCCAACGCTTTTAAAATAAAGCCACAAAGTCGTAGAAAAAGTTCTTAATCTCTTGGTAGGGTAAATTGGACTTGAAAGAAGTGTTATCCACTGCAATAACATGTAAAACATAAAGACTAATTGAAAATCTTTTTGGGCGCCTGGGGCAGAAAGATTTTCTAATTTCAACAAAAACAGAACTCCGAAGGCGGCAAAGAAAGAGAGAGAAAAGGCAGCAAAATCGGCTATTTGGTTAGCAAACCGAAGTATGCCAACATCGCGTCTCAGCATAAATCCTATTTCTTTCTTTTTTTTCCACTTTCATAGTAGTGGTTGTAATAATAACTAGATCCCCAATGCTTTGCTTTATTGAGAATGATTCCGGCAAAAACAAGATTAGATGGAGCAATTTTGCGAAGCGCACGAGTCGCGATTTCTTGCGATGTTTTTCCCCACTCAATGACAAGTATTCTCATATCAACAAGTTCACCAAGAGCCACGGCATCATTAACAGCAAGCACAGGCGGCGTATCAAAAATAACAATCTCAAACTCTGCTTTAAGCTTTCGGACTAAATCTTTCATTCTGTCGCTTCTTAGAGCGTGAGGCGCGCTAAACTCTATTTCATCACAACGAATAAAAAAAAGATTTTCTTGCTCCGTTTGAGTCAAAATATTTTCTTTTTCTGTCGTTCCTGTAAGATATTCATGAAGACCCGGTTTGACTACTAGATTTGAAAAATAGTTTGAAAGAATCCCGCGGCAAAAATCCGTATCGACCAAAACGGTTCGCTTCCCTTCTTGCGCAAAGTTTTTCGCGACATGATAAGAAACAAAGCTTTTTCCTTCTCCCGGCTTTGAGCCGGTAATAAGAAGCGACATTTTTCCTTTTCCAGAAATGAGAAAAGAAATGTTTGCGCAGATAAGCCGCGTAAAGTTAGAAAAATAAATTTCTTCTTTTTCTGATAAAAATTTAGGTAGCACTTTCCCTTTTGGGACTTTTACAAAGGGCAAATGGCCTAAGAAGGGCTTCATCAAAAACTGCTCTATGTCCTCTTCGCTTTTAAATGTTCTGTCAAAATAGCAGCGCAAAAAAATCCATCCGAAGCTGCTCACAACGGCAAAAATAAACGCTATAAAAAGGCTTTTGGGTTTATTGGGTTTAAATGGTTCCTTAGGCAAAGAGGCAAAAGAAAGAATTTCTATGCCTGTTTGTTTAAAACTAGAAGCAACCGCGGCTTTTGAAATTTGTCCGTTCAAAAGCTCTATGGTTTTTGAAACAGCGGTCTCTTCTCCGAGAAGCGCTTTGTATTCCATTTTTTGTGGCGTAAGTTCTTTTTCTTGCGCCTGCAAAGCCATCATGTTTTCTTGAATTTTGGCGACTGTTAACTCGGCTCCTTTAAGTTCCGCTTGCAACTCTGCCAAAATAAGCGTTTTTTCCTCTTCCAAAGAATTTTTTAGCGCGGCAAGCCTTGCTTTGGCTTTTAAAACAAGCGGATGCTGATCGCGATATTCTTGCGTTTGTTCTAAGACGGACAATTCTGCGTCTCGAATTTTTTGGGCTTTATCGCGAACTCGTGGGTGAGCAACAAAAGAAGGCTGATTTTCGATGGAAACACCGCTTTGCATCAACGCGTCCATTTCAGAGATGGTTGTTTTAAGCTGAAGAACCCGTGAATCTGTTTTTATAAATTCATTATTTAAAAATCTAATTTGATCGGCAATCACGCTTTCGCTGCCAAAATCTGGGTGTTCTTTATTGATCTGTGCTATTTTAATTTTAACTTCTTTAAGCCTGTCCATTTCTTGTGCTGCTTTTTTTTGTAACGCATCAGCGGATTCAACGCTTACGCCTGAACTTTTTGCGGCTTTTCCATAAAGATATTCTTGCGCGATTTGATTGGCGATTTCCGCGGCTACTGTCGGACGCGTATCAATAAAATGTATTTTTATTGTCTTGTTATCATTATCAACTTCTGTTTCCAAATTTTGCGAAAGGTTTTCTCTAAGCTCAAGTTCGCTTAAAAAGCCAACCTCGTCTTCGGTTTCTTTTTTATTAAGCACGCGGTCTAGAACTTCGGGGCTTTGAATAATAGTTGCTTGCAAATCTAAATTATTTAAACTTTTTTGTTCTGATGGGTCAGTTACGACTGCGGAGTCTATTAAAATTGTTGTAGTGGCGCGATAAAGAACAGGTTGAAATGAAACAAAAACACTAGTGCCAACAACTATTAGAAAAATATAAAAAACAATCCATCCTTTTAACCGCTTGAGGCTGTTTCCAAAATCGCGGTAAACTCTTTTTAAAAAGAGTTCTTCGCTATCGACATTCTGCGCTGTTATTTTCTCTTCATACATACTTTACTCGCACTTTTTTCATTTACAGTTTAAGTTAAAACCAGCTCCGCTTAACCACAACCATATCTCCAGGCTGCAGCAAATATTCTCCTCTATCAGAATTCGCCTTCATCAAACTTTTTAAATCCGCGTCAATTTGTATGTCTTTTCCATTTAAATCTGTGCGAACAATAGAGGCTTTAAACGAAGCAAAATCTGAAAGTCCGCCGGCAAGGGCAACGGCCTTAATCGGATCAAGCCCCGGTTGAAAGGGATAACTGCCTGGTCTAACAACTTCTCCAACTACAAAAACAAGAGTAGATTTTGTTTCAACCTGAATATCCACCTGCGGATTAACAACATAATTTTTATCCAGTTTTTCAGTAACCAGTTTTCTTAAATCTTCTACGGTTTTTCCCGCTACGGAAATATCGCCTAAATACATATAACTGATATACCCTTCTGGCGTTACCGTTAGAGTAGCATTAAGGTCGCTATACTTCCAAACATTTATCTTAAGAATGTCACCAGGCCTAATCACGCGAGAAACCGCATCTTCTTTCGTTCCCCCGTCAGCAAAAACAAAACTTGCCGAAAGAAAAACTATTCCTAAAAATAACATTCCAATTTTTTTTAGATTCATATCGCTTCTCCCCATTCTCCAAAATAGTTTCTAATAACAAAAAATAACGCGTGTTCTTTTATTGAAATATCATTTCCGCTGCTTTTCTGCGTAGGCAGAGAGTGATAATTTGAATACCTATAAATTAATTCCAACCACGTCAAACCACGTCTTAATTTTCTCATCAAAGAAACTTGAAATGTCATACCATTTTCTTTTGAATGCTGCCTTTCATAAACACCGCTTGCGGGCGAGTTTTTTCTATATTCTATAGACAAACCAAGTCTTGTTTTAGGATTGGGGTTTTGTCCAAACGAGTGAAAATAACTAGCGCTAAATACCTCGTATCTCGAAAGAGAAATGCCTGTCGATGCGCGGTTAGCAATGCCACCGTAAATTTTTGCCGCGCCGTTTTGAACCATTGCGTTATCGTATCCAATTTGAAACATATCCTGCCGTCGCCACTCATAGCGCAGCCTCGCTCTGGCACCAAACTTTAAAAGGTCGCCATCTATCAAATAAAAATCAGGACCTCCTTGCAAACTCAATCTTTTCGTTAAAGTATACCTAAAATCCTGCGTAAGCGAGTATATATTTTCACCTTCCGTATAATTACTATTTCGCCTAGAAGTCCACGAGTCTTTATCATAAAAAAGATGGCTATAGCCTAATGTGGTTTCAGAATAAAATCTTTTTGAAAATTTATGCTCAATCCCCGTTGACAAAAACCCTGTTTTGTCTTCCGATTTCCCGCCTCTAGACTTTGAAAATGTCTTTTCTATTCCGCCTCCTAATTTCCAAAGCGTCCTTTTCCCAAGTCTATAATTAAGACCCAAGGCATTTGTTGTTCTGTATCCTTTATTCCATTTTCTTAACAATTTTCCATTGCTGCTTTTCTCTATGTTTTTTCCATCAAAAAAACGAACGATATTTTGTGTTGCTATTGAATATCGGTTATTAGGTTTATAATTCCCGCCAGCAGAAAATGACTGAGAGCGGAACCCGTCACCAAACCCCAGCATATTTGTTACAGGAAAAAGACGGCTCGCGTTGTATCTTAAGTCAAAAGACCCTGTCGGCTTTTTTGTTCCATAAAAAGGTTTTCCAAAACCAATGCCGTTATACATTACGTCAATATCGGGTTGCATTGTCCACGCTTTATGCCGAGTAGCTTCCCCACCCCATGAACCATAATTACCGTCAAAGTCAGAAGAAAATCCAAATGTTTGTTTTAGCTGCGCCCGGATGTGTTTTTTCCAATATTCTTTTGTCCCAAACGAGGGATATGCTTCTTCAAAAATCCTGGTAGCGTCTTGCGGAAAACCAATACTTCCGTCAAAAATGCCTCGCGGGGCTTTTTTTATAGCGCGAATTTTCTTAAAAAAATCTTCAGGCGTTCCGCCTCCAAGCATGTAGGCTTCATAAATTTCTTTCGTTTCAAAAATATTCCCCAAAATATTTGATACGCTTTGCGTTTCTGGCAACTGTAGATTATCGACCATATCAATAAGCGCCTCAATATCATCTTTTTTGTCTTTTTTATCTTCCATATGCCTTGTAAAAGAAACAAAAAACCAATTCTCTGCTGTATTCGTTTCAAACAAAACAGGTGTGTTAAAAAAAAGCTGAACTGTTGACAAAACATAATATGGCGCTTTAAGTCCAAACTTTCTGACAAGAACCGCATTTTCTCCCAACAAAACCCGTCGTAAAATAGAAGCGTTGATCTCGTTGTCCTTTTTTACACGAACAGCCACGGGTTTAGAAAAAGTAATTGTTACTGTTTTTTGATCCTCGCCATTAGTTACGCTTGCTGTAGGCATAGTCGCTTCCTCAGAAACCATTTCAAATAAAGCCGAGTCTTTTGAACCAACCCATTTGACAATATCCGCTATAAAAAGAGCTTCTTCCTCCTCTTGTTTTTCATCGTCGCTTATAACTTCCGACAAAGTTTTTTCTTCTTTTGTCTCCACAAGAGCATTTTCTTTTGCCGTGTTCAAAAGAGCTTGTGTCATCGCGGCTTCTTTATCTATATTTTGCGATTCTTTCGCAACCCCCAAAGAACTGAGAAAGAAAATAAAAAGACAAAAATTTATCCCCGCCCAAATTTTCTTTTTTTTGCTTTTTTTAAAGTTCATTATTTCCTCGTTTAGAGACACTTATGGCGTTTAAAGACCTCTCAGATTATCGGGAATTTACGCGTTTTTATTGAGACTTTTCATCGCCACCACAAACCATGAGCATTGCACATAATTGCGTATAAAAACGCCGCTTGAGAGTCGGCAGAGGCTGGAATTAATGGCATTTTTTATTTGCCTAATTAGATTTCTGACAAAAGCTTTCGAGAAAGATGTAACAGAAAGAATGAATGGCGGAGGGGGGGGGATTTGAACCCCCGGTACCAGCTTACACTGATACAACGGTTTAGCAAACCGTCGCCTTAAGCCGGGCTCGGCCACCCCTCCACTTACGATTTGAAGGAGGCGCATTTTATCATAAAAGGTTTTTATCGATAGCCGATTTTTTCAGATTTTCTATTTTTGTTTCTCCATTTAATCAACGTCAAAATGGAACTGTTCTTTTACCCTTCGGGGACAATCGCCGGTTAGAAATTACAGGCGCTCAGGCGTGAGGTTGGATATTGGTCTTGCTTGGAATTTTTAATCCTTTTTGACAAATCAAATATTTTATCTGTTAAGCTAAACGGCAAAGTGATAAAAATATTTATTTAAAGATGCCATCTCTTGTTCAAAAGAGCTTCTTTCTTCGCCAAAAAATAACCCGCAAAAAACTTCTCTTGCGCGAAGCAATTCTTTTAACGCCGCGCCTCTAACAGAACAAGAAGATGTTAAATCTATTAACTTCAACGCTTTTTCAAATGCCGTTTTAAAATAGTTTTCTTTGTTTTTTTAAACCAGTTCCCCGCGCGAAAAACTTCACTCCCTATATTTGCCATTTGCTCGGCGAAACTCATTTTTTTCCATTTATCGATATCTCCAGGCGACATCTATTTTCATTGTTTTTTTCTAAACAAACTGGCGG
>CAYPIR010000021.1:0-8195 GCA_964410905.1 uncultured bacterium
ATTTTCTTGAAATAGAGAGCAATGAAAAAGATATTTTGCGAATAGAAAAGTTGCTTGAACTTTCAGAATCTGATAGAGAATACAGATCATATCTTCAAATGATTTTCGAGAAGGACACGAAACGCAAATGTTGCAAATGACAGTTTGTGATTTGAAAAAAATAAGGTATTATTCGACCTATGCAGTCAAATGATTTTGAAATAGCCTTCCTCGAAGGAGTTCTTAGCCGCCGTCCCAATTACGTAGACGCGATGATACCGCTCGCAGAAGCCTACACGCGCAAAGGGTTTTTTGAAAAAGGCTTGAAAGTTGATCAGCGTCTTGTGGCGTTGCGGTCAAATGATCCCATTGTGCGGTATAACCTTGCGTGCAGCTATGCGTTGGCAGGAAAAACAGGGTTGGCTTTCAGAGCAATAAAATGCGCCGTGTCGCTCGGATACGATGATTTTGAGCATCTTGATAATGATCCCGATTTATTGCTTTTACGAGAATATTTGCCGTTTTGCGAATGGATACTTAAACAGAAAAATTTAAGAGAACAGCGAAGAGGCATTAAATAGAATGACTTGTCAAAATAATTTGCAAAACGATAAAAAAACAATAAAAGAAATCCCGCAAAAACCCGTTGCCAAGAACATTTCGCAAGCGGCAGAGGATGGCAAACAGCTTTTGGATTTCCTTGAAAAAAAGAAAGGCGCGCTTTCGCCGCTTCTTATTATGACGCACGACTTTCCGGATCCCGACGCGATCGCCACCGCGATTTCGCTTCAATATCTTTGTGAAAAACTTTATGGTATTCGTTCCCGAATTGTCTATCGCGGCATTATCGGCAGGGTGGAAAATCGCGCCATGGTAAGTCTTCTCAAAATTGCTATTCACAAACTTAGACCTAGTGATATTCGCAACTATAAAAATGTGGCGTTGATTGACACGCAGCCAGAGTTTGAAAATAACCCATATCCTCGGAACCGCAAAGTTTCGATGGTTATCGACCAGCACCCGTATGTAAAAAAATCAGATTCTGAGCTTTCGATTATCGACGTGGATTGCGGAGCGACCAGCGTAATTTTGACACAGGCTCTTCTTTTAAGCGGAATAGAAATTCCTAAAAAAATTGCGACCGCGCTTGTCTATGGCATTTTGTCGGACACAATGGGACTTTATCGCGCAAAACGATCTGACATTATTCAGACTTATTTGGCTATATTGCCGATGTGTGATATGCGTTCTCTTATTCGTATTCAGCACCCGCCAAAAACGAAAAAGTTTTTTAGTGCGTTGAGACGCGGACTTCACGAGGCGCGCTCGTTTCGCAACGTAATTTTCTCGCATCTTGGAGTGGTTCAACATCCCGATTTGGTATCTGAAATCGCGGATTTTTTGCTGACTTACAAAGGCGTCAGCCGTTCACTTTGCACGGGCAGATATAAAGGCAAGCTTCATGTTTCTTTAAGAAGCAACCGTTTGACTGACGATACGCCGGAAATTTTACGGGCGATTTTTGAAAATCCTAAAGAGGCGGGAGGACATGATATGGTTGCGGGCGGGAGTTTTCATGTTATCGGCGCCGATAAGGATGAAATTAACTGGATTAAGGCGGAGGATGCTCTAATAAAAAAAATGATGAGGAAGTTTAGGCTGCCAGCGAAAGCGGAATTTTCAAAGCCGTTTTATCAAGCTGATCCTGCGGTGCCGGCGGTTGCCGTTGATGCGTCGAAGCAAGTTTAATAAAAAAAGGAGATGTATATGAAAAAAGTGTTATTAATTGCGTTAGGGATTATAGTTTTGTTAGTTGTGCTGGTTGCGGTAACGTTTGGCGGAACTTACAACCAACTTGTTGCTAAGGAAGAGGGCGTTAACGGAGCGTGGGCGCAGGTGGAAAGTGTTTATCAGCGGCGGGCTGACCTTGTTCCAAATCTTGTGGCAACCGTAAAAGGATATGCCGCGCATGAAAAAGAAACTTTGGAAAATGTAACAGAGGCACGCGCCAAAATCGGCAAAATGAATGTCTCTAGTGATATTTTGAATGATCCAAATGGACTTGCGAAATTTCAAGAAGCGCAATCGCAGCTCACATCAGCGCTTAGCCGGTTGCTTGTTGTCGCTGAGCAATATCCTGATCTTAAGGCTAGCCAAAATTTTCTTGCCCTTCAAAATCAATTGGAGGGAACGGAAAATCGTATAACAGTTGAGCGGCAGCGTTTTAACGAAGCGGCGCGCGATTTCAACGCGTTTCGCCGTCAATTTCCCAACAACATAGTGGCCGGTTTTTTCTCCTTTGAAAACAAAGTTTATTTTCAATCTAACGAAGATGCGAAAACCGCTCCGCAAGTAAAGTTCTAGTTTATGTTGCTAATGGAAAAGCAGACCAACCGTTTTAAAAAGGTCTGCTTTTTTATTTTTGCGGCAATGCTTTTTTCGTCTATCCTTTTCGCTCTTGAAATCCCGAAAAAACCGCAAGGCTACGTTAATGATTATGCTGGAGTTCTTTCTGCTAAGACTCGCGGCGAAATAGAAACTAAGCTTTTGAATTTTGATACTGCAACAAGTGTTCAAATCGCGGTCGCGATTTTTCAGTCTCTTGAATCCGAGTCTTTAGAAGATTTTTCAATGCGGCTTGCTGACGCTTGGAAGATTGGCGATAAAGAACGCAATAACGGCGTGCTTTTGCTCATATTTAAAAATGAGCGAAAAATCCGCATTGAAGTTGGTTATGGACTTGAGGGCGTGCTTACAGACGCGTTGTCAGGAATTATTATAAGAAATGAAATCGCACCGCATTTTCGCAAAAATGACTACGATGGCGGAGTTCTTGCCGGCATTGAAGCGATATGCAAAGCAACGCAAAATGAATACAAAGCCAGACCAAGACGGGAAGACGAACCGCCATTTGGTTTGCGTGTCATGATTCTTTTATTTGTTATAGTTTTTATGCAAGTAATTGCGAATAAAGCATCAAACGGAATCGGGACACGAAAGCGCTCGAGAATATTTTTTACTTCTACGAGAGGCGGCGGAGCCCGTTCAAGTGGCGGACGAAGTTTTGGCGGGTTCGGCGGCGGTTCATTTGGCGGCGGCGGCGCGTCAGGAGGCTGGTGATATGCGATTTTTAATCCCTAGACTTTTTTTAAAGCGTAAAGAAAAAAAAGAAATATTAAACGCGGTTCAAGCGGCGGAGAAAAACACATCGGGAGAAATTCGTGTCCATTTAGAATATTCTGTTAAAGGTGATATTATTCAGCGCGCGCGGGATGTTTTTTATAAAATTGGAATGGATAAGGCGGCGGAGAGAAATGGCGTGCTCATTTTTATCGCGACTAGGGATAAAAAAATAGCAATTTTAGGAGATGAAGGGATTCATAAAAAAGTTCCACTGGGCTTTTGGCAAGATGAAATCGCTTTGATCGAAGAACATTTTAAACGAGAGGAGTTTTCTGAAGGGATTGCGCTCGCTATTTTGCAAATAGGCGAAAAACTAAAAGATTTCTTCCCATATCAAAAAAATGATAAAAACGAACTACCGGATGAGATTTCATACTAATGGATATTCACGAAGTTTGGGAAAAGGCGTTAAAAAATACTGAAATTATTAGGCCTAGAATTCAACCCCTGGCAACATTTGCGGCGACTACAATCCCTTACATTTTTTTAGCAGAATCTGCAGTAAATCACGGTGATACGGTTGTTCGACACGGTGAAATTGTCGTTGATAAACCGTCCATTATTTTGCCACCCAATTTACCGCAATTTGAAGGTTTTGAGTTTGATAAGGAGTTTCCCAGCGCGGCGGATTACTTATCGACTTTCTTTTTGGTTCGCGGGGTTCGTTTCCCGTCAATGAAGTATGAAAACAAAGTAAATTCGCTTGATATTCGTGAAGAAGGTTTGTCGAAATCTGTGGAGTTCTATTCCAAAGAGCTGCAGCGTCAAGAAAATGTTTCAACCGGGCTTGTGATTGGGCCAGAGGACTCTTGGCAATTCTCTGTTTTGATTTTTATATGTGGACAAATCACTCGTTCTGCGGAAGGCGATATTAAGCGTCTTTTTGACAAATTCAAAGAAGGTGAAAAAGGCATTTTATGAAAAATGACTACGAAGATTTTTTGAATTCCGCGTGTTCCAAATCGTGGAAAAAAATTGGAGCAAAACGCCGCGCCGGAGTAACGACTCCGATTTTTTCTATTTACTCCAAAAACAGCATCGGCATAGGCGAAATCACGGATTTGAAGTTGTTAATTAATTGGTGCAAAAAAACCGGAATTTCAATAATACAACTTTTGCCCATAAATGATGTCGGATTTGATTTCCGTCCGTATGATGCGCAAAGCAGCATGGCTATAGACCCAATGTATCTGTCGCTGGACGGGCTTGTTGATGCTGATTTGAGTCCATTCGCCGAAGATATATCAACGCTGCGCAAAGCATTCCCAATCAAAAAATCTAGAGTGAATTACGATATTAAAAAAGCAAAATTGAAAGTTTTGCGGAAAATTTTTGACACAGCGAGCAATTGGCAAAAATCAAAACGATTTCAAACGTATGTAAAGAAAAACAATCGATGGCTGGAAGATTACGCTGTTTTTAAAGCTTTGAAAGACGGGTTTGGACTGACGTGTTGGGAAGCTTGGCAAGAGCCGTTTAAACGCAAAGATTTTAAAACGATAGAAAAATTCAAACTGGAGAAGAAAAACGATATTTTCTTTTATGAATGGCTCCAGTGGCAGTTATTTGAACAATTACGAAATGTAAAATCTTATGCCGAAGAGCAAGATGTTTTTTTAATGGGAGACATGCCTTTTTTGGTGTCGCGTGACAGCGCGGATGTTTGGGCTCATCAAGAGTATTTCAAGCTCGATCTTTCATCGGGAGCGCCTCCGGATCTTTATTTTGCCAAAGGGCAGCGGTGGGGAATGCCGCCTTACAATTGGGATAAAATAGAGACGGACGGCTTTGACTATTTAAAAACAAAAATCAAATGTTTTGAAAACTTGTTTGATCTCTATAGAATCGATCATTTTGTCGGACTCTTTAGACTTTGGTCTATTTTGCTTTCGGAGCCGGAAGAAAACGCCGGAGCAAATGGTTTTTTTGACCCCTCCGATGAGGCGGTGTGGAAAAATCACGGTGAAAAAATTTTACGCGTGATGTTAGAAAACAGCAAAATGCTTCCTTGCGCTGAAGACCTCGGCGCTGTTCCGCAATGTTCATATGAAACTTTAAATGAATATCGAATTCCGGGTTCCGATGTTCAGCGATGGATGAGGTATTGGGGAGAGAGTTATCGTTTTAAAGAAGTTTGTGAATATAGATTGAATTCTATGGCGATGCTTTCAACTCATGATACGAGTTCGTTTTGCGCGTGGTGGAAATATGAAGCGGGAACGGTTGATGAGTGGTTTTTTAAGAAAAAATGCGCGGAGTTGGGAGTTTTGTTCAACGAGATTTCAAATAAAGTTTTTGATATCAAAAATTCGGATTATGGAAGATTGCGTTGGAAGAACGAAATCAATTCGCTTGAAAAATTTCTTTCCATAATTGGAAAATCTGAAAATGAAATATGGGCATTGGCTGATGCTTATAAAAGTTCTTTTTCGGAACGAAAATTTTATTGGGAATTTGTTGGTATGGAAGGCACCGTTAAAGTAAAATCGTCTCTGGAGTTTATAGAAAAATCGCTGCGGAAAGTAAATCTGACTAAATCCATTTTTAGTTTGCAAGTATTGCAAGATTGGTTGTCACTCGAAAATTTTAAAGAAAAAGAAAGTTGGCAATATCGCATTAATACGCCGGGAACAATGGACGAGAATAACTGGTCTGTCCGTTCGCCGTTTTCATTGGAAGAGATGCAAAAACTGCCAAG
Source organism: uncultured bacterium (assembly GCA_964410905.1). Taxonomy (GTDB): domain Bacteria; phylum Omnitrophota; class Omnitrophia; order Omnitrophales; family Aquincolibacteriaceae; genus Aquincolibacterium. The sequence continues at coordinate 5,861 of CAYPIR010000021.1, forward strand.
TAATAATAAAATAAAAAAAATTGTGGTGGATTCGGGAAGGCTTGTTTGATTTTATAGGAGAAATAATATGCTTAAAAAGATTTTTTCAATACTGGTAGGTGTGATTTTAATTAGTATTTTAGTCGGCGGAATTTTTTGGGCTAAGACTCAACGAGTTAAAAAAAAAGTCGAGGAAGCGCCCAAGACCCCTGTTGTTCAAAACTTAAAAATTTGGGGAAAATCCGATGCTCCGATAAAACTTGTTGAGTTTAGTGATTTTCAATGCCCGTCTTGCAGACAAGCGCAGACAGAGCTCTACGAACTATTCAAACGTTTTCCCGATAAGATTCAGATAACATATAAACACTTTCCACTTGCCGGACATATTTGGTCGCTTTACGCGCATCAAGCGGCGGAGTGTATGAACAAACAAAGTCGATTTTGGATTTACCAAGATAAAGTTTACGAAGAACAGCTCAAGTGGAGCAGCTCTAAAGATGCGCCTGTCGAATTGCTTCTTGAATATGTTGAAGATGTAAAAGGAGATAAAGCCGCGGTTATGGCTTGTATGGCTGATGTGAATACCACGCGGGAAATTTACGAAGAAAAAAACGAAGGCGTAAAGCTTGATGTTTCGGCAACTCCGACGGTTTTTTTTGGCGATAAACGATATGTTGGTCCTGTAGAAATTAAAGAACGACTGGGCAACGATATAGCAAAAGAATTAGGCGAGCCAATTATCCCTATTCCGGATACGCATAAAAAAGAAGAGGGGAAAGTAAAATAATGCTCCGAAAAACAAAGGTGCTTTTTTTTATCGGGCGATTTTTTTTAGGTCTTGTTTTCGTGTATTCGGGATTTACTAAACTTATGGAGCCTGTCGAGACGTTTCAAGGCGCGATAGCAAATTACGAGATTGTTCCATATGTATTTGTTCCCTACATTGCGCAAATTTTTCCGTGGGTTGAATTTATTTTTGGAAGTTTTTTAATTGTGGGTTATTTGCCTAGATTTTCGGCGATTATGCTTGGAGGAATGTCGGCTAGTTTTGTAACGCTGATTGTTTTGACTAAAATAAAAACAGGAAGTTTGCCAGCCGATTGCGGCTGCTTTGGCGAAGGAAGTTTTATTCATTTAAAGCCTTGGCAAACGCTTGTTTTAGACATTTTAAATACAGCGCTTGGACTTATGCTTGCTTTTCATAAAAACCATTTGCTGAGCTTGTCCAAATTTTTAGCCGCGAAGACAGAGTCTAGATGAATCGTTCACTTGCGAATTTTTTAAGTTCATTCATTCTGAATCCCGAAGCTAGGCAAGAGTTCCGCCGACTTCTTCTTTCACCATCTCAAAAGCAAATGGGAGAATACAGTTATTGCAATCAAGGGCTTGGTGCTTCTAATAATGAAACTTCAGTAGGTAAATATTGTTCCATTGCGAGCGGTGTTGTTTTAGGTCCCGGACAACATCCGACAAGTTTTCTTACAACTTCTCCCATAACGGGCGGGGGCGAACATTTAAAGCATCCAGACCCCACCAATCCGGAGTTTCTTAAAGCGCGAGATGTATTATCATCTCAAAGCAACAAACCTGTTAAAGTTGGTAATGATTGTTGGATTGGGCGTAACGCGATAGTGAAAGATGGAGTTTTAATCGGAGACGGGGCAGTTGTCGCAAGCGGCGCTGTGGTAACTCGTGATGTCCCGCCTTATGCAATTGTTGCTGGGGTCCCAGCGAAAATTATTCGATATCGTTTTGACGAAGGAACAATAAAGGATTTGCTTGAGATCAAATGGTGGGATTTGCCCGCGCAATACATTTCCACATTGCCATTTCATGATGTAAAAAAATGCATTGAGCTTTGCCGGGAATATCAAAATTTGTCTATGAATTAGTTGACTTGCGCAATAGAAAATAGATTTGGTATACTTCCGCATATTTGTTCCCAGAAATTGTTAACCACTCACAAAAAGTGTTCGGGAATTACAAGTTCGCCGTGAGGCGACTTGAATGACCTGTGTTTGCGGATTGGTCCAAATGCGGGGCGTATGCCGCACCCAGTGTGCGGATACAACGCCTTGACGAGTAAAGGAAGACTCGTCTAAGGCTAACCCCTCATAAAAAACATTCGGGAATTACAAGTTCGCCGTGAGGCGACTTGAATGACCTGTATTTGCGAAATGGTCGCAAATGCGGGGCGTATGCCGCACCCAGTGTGCGGATACAACGTCTTGACGAGTAAAGGAAGACTCGTCCAAGGTTTGACCCCTCACAAAAAATGTTCGGGGCGTAGCGCAGCCTGGCTAGCGCACACGCTTGGGGTGCGTGCGGTCGGAGGTTCAAATCCTCTCGCCCCGAT